>JAAZPQ010000045.1 GCA_012797175.1 Bacillota bacterium | reverse complement strand
TTTTGAAGATATTATCACTTTAGACGATGCCTCTATCCAGAGGGTGCTGCGCGACCTGGACAGCGATGATATCGCCCTGGCCCTGAAGGGGGCCAGCGACGAGGTGAAAGGGCGCATCTTTAAAAATATGTCGAAGCGGGCTGGAGAGATCCTCAGGGAAAATATGGAGTATATGGGCCCGGTGAGGCTGCGCGAGGTAGAGGAGGCCCAGCAGAGGGTGGTTGGGGTAATCCGGAAACTTGATGAAAGCGGTGAAATTATCATCTCGCGGGGAGGGGATGACGCCATTGTTATCTAGGGTTTTTAAAAAGCCTCGCATTAGCGGCATCTATCGCTATCCGGTTCCCGGGCCGGCGGCCGGGCAGGCCGGTGCTGCTACCGTTAAGTCTGCCGGCGAGAAGGCAGGGCCGCCCGGCGGTTCGAAGCATCGGCAGAAAGAGGGCCTCTCTTCGCCGGAAGATAACGATCGCGACGCCGCCTTAGCACAGAAAGAGCGTCTTGAGAGTGCTGCCCGGCAGGGTTACCTTGAAGGCCTGGCAGAAGGTAAGGCAGAGGCTGAAGCCAGGGCCAGGGAGCTGTTGGAGGAGGCCTCCCGGAAGCTGAAAGAGGCCGAGCAGGAGGCTGCGGCCTCTTTGCAGCAGGCCCGGCA
Source organism: Bacillota bacterium (assembly GCA_012797175.1). Taxonomy (GTDB): domain Bacteria; phylum Bacillota; class Dethiobacteria; order DTU022; family DTU022; genus JAAZPQ01. Next base: position 15,389 of record JAAZPQ010000045.1, on the reverse strand, counting down.
GCAGGCCCGGGAAATTGTCAGCGCTTCCGAGGCCGATATCGTGGAGCTGTCAGTTGCCATTGCCGAGAAGCTGATTCAAGACCAGCTGGAGATTGCGCCCCAGAAGGTGGCCCGGGTTGTCCAGGAGTCACTGCGTCATTTTTCTGATGAAGGGGAGCAGCTGGAGGTTTATCTTCACCCGGTAGATTTGCCGGCCTGCCGGAAAAGCTTGGAACAGGTAACAGGAGCCGCCGCCCTAGAGGCCAGGCTGAAGCTGCTGCCGGATGAGCGTCTTCCGCGGGGCAGCTGCCGGATCGAGTCAGAAAGCAGTACCGTGGAATATCTTCTGGATGAAGAACTAAAAAAAATCAGGGAAACCCTGTTGCAGATAGCTTCTACGAAGGAGCAAACAGAATCTCAGGAGGAAGAGCTAACTTATGTCAGCCACTAACCCGCAGCCGGAGATAGACAGTAAAAAATATCTTTCCCTGGTAACCAGCTACCAGGGAGGCCGCTTGACAGGCAAGGTTTGCCAGGTTATCGGGCTGGTGGTTGAGGCAAGCGGAATCCGGCCCTTTATCGGGGAGATCTGCAGCATTAAAACCGGGTCCGGTGAAAGTGTGCCTGCTGAAGTAGTCGGCTTCCGCGAAGATCGCTGCTTGCTGATGCCCTACGGGGATCTTAAAGGGATCTCTCCTGGCTGTGCGGTACTTCCCACCGGGAAAAGTTTTACGGTGCGGGTAAGTGAAAAGCTGCTGGGCCAGGTGCTCGACGGCCTGGGGCGGCAGCTCGATACCGGGGAGCCGCCGCTCTCTCCCGTAGAGGGGCTGGAATGTAAGGTTAACCGGAGCCCGCCTAACCCCATGGAGCGAGCCCCGATCACCGATATTTTGCCTACCGGGGTAAAAGCGATCGACAGTTTACTTACCTGCGGACTGGGCCAGAGGGTGGGCATCTTTTCCGGTAGCGGCGTCGGCAAGAGCACCCTTTTGGGGATGATTGCCCGCCACGGCCGGGCAGAGGTCAATGTAATCGCCTTAATCGGTGAAAGAGGACGAGAGGTCGGTGATTTTATCCGCAGAGATCTCGGCCCGGAGGGGTTGAGCCGTTCCGTGGTGGTGGCCTCGACCTCCGATCGCCCGGCCCTGGAGAGAGTGACGGCGGCGTTGGTGGCCAAGACTATCGCCGAATATTTTCGCGATCAGGGGGCTCACGTCACCTTTCTAATGGACTCGGTAACCCGCTTTTGCATGGCCCAAAGAGAGATCGGGTTGGCTGTTGGAGAGCCTCCTTCGGCCAGGGGGTATACCCCGTCGGTGTTTGCCCTGTTGGGGCGTTTCCTGGAGCGCTCCGGTACCGCCCGCCGGGGCAGCATTACCGGGTTTTACAGCGTACTGGTCGACGGCGACGATTTTAACGAGCCGATCACCGATGCTACCCGGAGCATCCTCGACGGGCATATCGTCCTTTCGCGGGAGATCGCTTCACAAAACCACTATCCGGCGATTGATATCCTGCGCAGCAACAGCCGGCTGATGCCCTATTTAATTGACCGGGACCAAATGGCAACTGCGGGAAAGATTCGGGAGCTGCTCTCGACTTATGAATCGATGGAAGACCTGATTAATATCGGCGCCTACGTGGCCGGCTCGCAAGAAAAAATCGACCTGGCTATCGAGAAGCGGGAGCCGATTCTCGAATTTTTGCGGCAGGAACCGGATCAAAAATATTCATGGGAAGAGACCCGTTCTTTAATGGAGCAGCTGTTGATGTAGTGGCCGGCACCTGCCGGAAGAAGCGAGGGGAAGGTCAGTACAGATGAAATTTCGATTGCAGAGAGTGCTCGACTTGCGACATGCCCAGGAAAAGATAGCCCAGCAGGAGCTGGCCACCCGGCAGCAGGATTATCAAGCAGTACTGGGCCGGCTCGACCAGCTTCTGGAAGACGAAAGCACCCTGTTTGAATTAATTAAGCGGCAGGAGGGCAGCAGTATTTATTTACCAAAGATCCAGCACCTCTATACATATTCTGCAGAGCTAAGCAGAGAGCTCTCCGAGCAAGAGGTTAAGCGGCAGGAATCTTTAGACCAGGTGGAGCAGCAGCGAGAGGCGGTTAAAGAATGCTGGCAGAGACGCCGCATGCTGGAGATACTGCAGGCCAAGGCTGACGTAGAGTTCAAGGAGATGGTAGGGAAAGAAGAGCAAGATCAGCTCGATGAACTGGTTCTCTTTTCTTTTACGGAAAGTTCCTTCCCTCCTCCGGGGGAGAAGGGACGCTGAGCAGCGATCCTTCTACTCGAGCTTATATCAACCTTTCCCCCCTTGGGGAGGGTGGGGTGAAAGGAGGTTATCACAAAGCTGTTCTCTATAAAGCCAGTTAAAAGAAACGAAGGGAGGTGAAAAGATGAACAGGATAGACCTGGCGGTATCCGGAGCGGAGCTCTTGCTCCAGCCGGATTTTGGGCCGGGCTGCCCCCAAACTGGGGAGCCTTCCGAGGTGCTCTTCTTTAAATCTGTGCTGGCCGAAGAGTGCCGAAAAGCTGTATCTGGCTTGCAGCCCCAAGAGAAGCCTGTTTTAACGATGCCGGATTCAGGTGAGCCGGTGCCGGAGCAGAACGAAGAGCCAGCCGAGCCGGTGCCTCTATTTCCGGTTAACCCGGAAGAACCGCCGGTCTTTGAGGATGAGCAGCGTTCCGATCCGGGCTGCGTGATGCCTCTTCTTGCCGCAGAGTGCGCCGATGAGCCCGTTCCGCCACCGGGCAGTTTGTCGGAAACGGCGCTTTCACCCGGGACAAGGCCGCTGCCTGCCGATCAACTTGCTTTCAATGATCAGCGCCGTCCGCTTATTTTCCCGGAGCCCGCTCTCCGGGATGGAGACGGGCCGGCCGAAGCAGGGCTCGGGGCAGGCCTCTTTGAACCGGAGGTGGAGAGTGCCGGGCAGGTAGGAATTCGCCCAGTCTTAAATCAGGCCTTAATTCAGGAAGCTGCCTCCCCTAAGAGCGCTCTCTTTCTGGAACGGACAGCCGGCCGGGCGCCTTCTGACACACGATTTACCGCTTCCGGTGGCCTGGAAGAGCAAAACCTGCCCCGGGCGGACCTCGAGCTAAACTGGGGAGAAGAAGATACTGCCGAGCTTTTATATGGCTCCGTGAAAATTAAGGGTGCCGACATCCGCATCGCTTCAGCGGTGCAAGAGAGGCTTGAAAACCAGGAGCTGCTTATTACGATGGCACCGGCTTCACCTGAACTGAAGCAGCCGGCTGAACCTGCCGGGCAGGAGCGCTTTTTACCCCCACAGATCTCCGGAGAGAATCTACCGGCAAATGAGGGGACCTTTACTTTGCCGGAGACGGGACGCGGTTTAGAGAGCAGGTGGCCCAGTTTAACCGAAGGGGTCCTCGATCAGCTGACCGGTTACTGTGCCTACTTTCGGGAGAGAGGAGAGGCCCCGGCTGAAATCAGGCTAACGCTTAACCCGCCGCAGCTGGGAGAGCTCCTGATCCGGGTTTTCTCCAGGCAGGGTAAGCTTTCGGCAAAGATCATTGCCGAGGTGGCGGTAGTGAAGGAGATGCTGGTGCACAACCTGCCTGAGCTCCATCAGCGGTTCGAGCAGAACAACTTGCACCTAGACCGCATCGATCTTCTAACTGCCGAGGAGATGTTCCAGGAGGACCACCGCTTTAAAAAAGGCGATTACCGGGAGCTGTGGGTGAACGAGGGTGGTCCTAAACCGGTCGTCCAGGAAGAGAGCGAACCCCGTTTGAAGTGGTTGTCAGGACCAGCTGATGATGGAGCAATCAATTATTGGGCCTAGGAGGTGCTACTACGTTGGTAACTACTGGTATTACCGGGGCTGCTGCAGCAGCCGGGACTCAGAATCGGGAGAATACAGCGGAGAGCAAGTCCGGGATGGGGAGCGATCTCTTTTTACAGCTGCTGGTAGCCCAGATGCGTTATCAGAATCCTTTTTCCGGCGAACAGGATACGGGGCAGATGATCACCCAGATGGCCTTGTTTACCCTGCTGGAGCAGGTTATCAAGGTGCAGCAGGATTTGGAGAACCAGGGCTACGCTGCCGCCCGGTCCGGGGCGCTGAGCCTGCTTAACCGGACAGTAGAGCTCCTTGATCAAGAGGGTGCGCTAATATCCGGCCCGGTCACGGCGGTTAGTTTTAGAGGAGCGCAGCCTCTGCTTACGGTTAATGGGCAAGAATTTCCTTATGCGGCGCTCGTCAAAGTGGAAGGGAGGCCGGATGAAAATGGTTGAGGGGGTAGGGGCTAATCGGCCGGTAGTTCCAGGCGCGGCCGACAGCGCTGCGAAAGCAGCTTCGGTAAAGGCCCCGGCTTCATCGACAGCCTTTCAACAGATCTTAGAGCAAACCCGCAAAGAAGAAAAAGAGGTGATCTTCTCGGCGCATGCTCGCAGCAGGTTGGAGCAGCGAAAGATCAAATTCGGCCAGGAGGATCTGCAGAAGATCACCGAGGCCATGGATAAGGCGGCAGCTAAAGGGGCCCGCTCTCCTTTGCTGCTCTATAATAATATTGCTTTGCTGGCTAGCGTCCCCAACCGCACGATCATTACGGCGGTAGATGGTGCGGTAGAGAAAGAGCAGATCTATACCCATATTGACAGCGCGGTCATTTTTAAATAGGCCGGACCTCTTGAGGAAGCCTCGCTCCGTGGAGTGAGCGAAGCGGAGCGGCCGCGCTGCTAAAACATTGAGAAACCAAAGGAGGTCAATTTATGATTCGTTCATTAAGCACTGCTGTTTCGGGCTTAAGAGGGCACCAGATCAAGCTGGATGTAATCGGGAACAATATCGCCAACGTGAACACGGTGGCTTTTAAAAAGTCACAGGCCCGTTTCGAAGACCTGCTTAGCCAGACCATGCAGGGAGCGACTGCTCCCATGGTGCGGGGCGGGGTCAACCCTTCCCAAGTGGGCATGGGGATGAGGGTCTCCTCCATTATGGACAATCACTACCAGGGTCCGATTCAAAACACCGATTGGGAAACCGACCTGGCCATTGAGGGTGCAGGTTACTTTATCGTCTCCGATGGCCGGGAGTACTTCTATACCCGCGACGGCTCTTTTGGGCGAGATGCCAGCGGCCACCTGGTAAATGTTAACGGCTTAAGGTTGATGGGCTGGGTGGGAACGGAGAGCGTTGCCCGGGCCGAGCTGGTCCCGCTGCATATTCCGTTGGGTGAACAGGCGGTGGCCAAGGCTACCTCGCAGATATCTTTTGCCGGCAACCTCGATGTCCGCACAGCTGCGGGGGACCAGTACAGCTACGAGCAATTTATCTTCGACTCTTTAGGCCGGTGTTACTTTGTGGAATTTATATTTAGCCCTACTGCTGTGGATAATACCTGGACCTGCGAGGTCTTATCTGAAGATTTAGCGATAGGGGCAGGAGGCGCCCCGGGGGTTCCGGCGGTGTTGGGGACGCTGGTATTTACCCCGGACGGGAACCTGGATACGGCCAGCTCTACTATTAACAACCTTACGGCCAGCCCCGGCGGGGCAACGCCCCTGGATATTACACTAAACTTTCAGGGGAGCACACAGCTGGCCGGGCTAAGCAACCTGCTGGTTAGGGAACAGGATGGTTTTACCACCGGGGAGCTGGTTTCGTTTGAGATCGGCCGGGCCGGAACTATCACCGGTACCTATAGTAACGGCATGGTTGAAAATATCGGGCAGGTTCCCCTGGCCTTCTTTACCAACCCGGAGGGGTTAATTAAAGAAGGAGGCAATCTCTACCAGGTTACTTCAAACTCGGGAGAGGCCCGGCTAGGGCTTCCGGGGACGGAAGGCCGGGGCTTGATCCGCTCTTCCTCGTTAGAGATGTCCAATGCCGATATCGCGGTGGAATTTACCGAGTTGATTACTACCAGCCGTGCTTTCCAGGCGAACACCCGGGTGGTAACTACGTCGGACGAGATCTTGATGGAAGTAATTAATATGAAGCGGTAAATTTAATCTATTAATCTAGCGGAGGGGGCGGGCGCCCCCTCCGCCAGGAGAAAATGAGGGTTACTAATGAAGCAGTTTGACTCGATGACGGTACTGGGGATCGTTGTCGGGCTGGGTCTGGTCCTGTTAGGGATCAAGATGGAAGGAGAGCTCAGCGCTTTCTGGAACATTTCGGGCCTGATGATTACCCTGGGGGGATCATTTGGCGCCTTGATGGTGAATTTCAGGGCCGAGGAGATAAAAACAGTGCTGCAGGTTACCAAGCAGGCTTTTATTCGCAAAGATGAATCGATGGTCGATTTAAGCAACCGGTTTGTCTACCTGGCGGAGAAGGCCCGCCGGGAGGGGCTGCTGGTATTAGAAGATGAGCTGCCCGAGATAGAGGACCCTTTCTTGCAAAACGGGCTGCAGATGGTGATCGACGGTTTTGAACCGGAAGCGATTCGTAAGATTCTGCTCTCCGAGCTGGAATCGATCGAAGATCGCCACGAACTCGGGCAGAGCCTTTTCCAGACCTGGGGCACGTTGGCCCCGGCCTTCGGCATGATCGGGACGCTCATCGGGTTGGTAATGATGCTGGGCAAACTGGAGGATCCCAGCGCTATCGGCCCTGGCATGGCCGTAGCCCTGTTAACGACTTTCTACGGGGTGCTGCTGGCCAATCTGATCTTTATCCCTTTGGCCGGCAAGCTTGCGATCTACAGCAAGGAAGAGAGCAATCGAAAAGAGATCATTATCGAGGCCTTGCTGTCGCTGCAAAGCGGGATTAACCCGCGCCTGATGAAAGAGCACCTGAAGGCCTACTTCTCCCCTGCCGAGAGAAGGCTTTTAGAGGAAGAAGAGCAGCAGGAAGAGGAAGAGGAGCTGGAGGAAGTGATCTTTAATGCCTAGGGACGACCGGCGGAGAAAGAGAAGATCCCTTCAGAATAAAGGCGGCAGCGCGCCATGGATGCTGACTTATTCAGACATGGTTACCCTTTTACTGACCTTCTTCATTTTGCTCTTTGCCATGTCGGCAATTGATGCGGAGCGCTTTAAAGAGACGATCATCTCTATTCAAAGCTCTCTTTTTGGCCATACCGGGATTCTGGATAGCCCCAGGGAAGTAGAGAGTTCGGACAGCGATCAAGATACCGATATCCATGAGGGCACGCTTGATTTAGAGCATGATTTAGAGCAGACCCTGCTGGAGAAAATCAGGGAAGCCGAAGCGCTGCAGGCACAGGTGGAGTCGTTTCTAGTTAAGGCCGGCCTGGAGGGGACGGTCGAGGTAAAGATCGAGGAGCGCGGGGTTGTCATGGAGCTGCCCAATCAGATCTTTTTTGAGCAGGCCAGCGCAGAGCTGAAGCCCGAGGCTCGGGAGTTTCTCGATGCCTTAGCCCTCTTTTTTAGAGAGATTGAGAACCGGGTGATCATTGAGGGGCATACCTGCACCTTGCCTATTAATACCGAGCGCTACCCCAGCAATTGGGAGCTGTCAGTAGCGAGATCGGTTCGGGTAACCCGTTACCTGGTGGAGACCAAGGGATTGGAACCGGACCGCTTCATCGCTACCGGCTACGGCGAGTACCAACCCCTGGCGAGCAACGATACTCCCGAGGGGAGAGCCAAAAACCGCCGGGTCACCATTGTGCTCTCTTTATCAAAATAAAAGGTAAGGCAGGTGATCTCATGGATACCAGGGCAAACAAGGAGCCCTCCCCGGAGAATGCTCCCGTAGAAAAGAAGAAAAACAGGGTTAAGCTGCTGCTCGTGGTGCTTATTGTTGCCGGCGTGCTGGCCACTGCTGGTTGGTTTCAGCATGGCAGCGAGCTGCTGAGCTGGTTTAAGGACAGGGCCGGCTCAGAAGAAGAGCTTTGCCATTTCATCCCCATAAAAGAGTTCCAGGTAAACCTGGCTGACCAGGGAGGTCGGCGCTATCTACGCCTGAAGCTCTATTTTGGCAGCCACGATAAAGCTTTAATTAAAGAGGTTAATCGCCGGGAACCTGAGATCCGCTCCGTGATCATCTCGATCTTACGCTGTACCACCGTGGTTGAACTAGAAGGGCAGGAAGGGATGGAGCGGTTGAAAACCGAGATATTAGAACAGGTGAACAGCCTGCTCTCTAACGGGAAGTTAGAGGAAGTTTATTTTGATAATTTTTTAATTCAATAAAGTGAGGATGCAGCATGCACATGGAAGAAGAAAAAGATCTTGAGCGGCCGGTTTCGGAAACCAGGCAAGGGGGGGAGGTTAAAGTTCAGAAAGTAGAATTTCATCCCTTGCCCCTGGATTCTACCGCTTCGCCAAGGCAAGAGCGGGCCCCGGCATTTGACAAGGTCAAGTTAAAATTAACTGCCGAATTAGGAAAAACCAGGATCAAGATTCGGGACTTTATTAACCTGGAGGAAGGGTCCCTGTTAGAACTTAATCGACCGGCAGATGAAGATGTTCTTTTGCTGGCCAACGAGGCTCCTTTTGCCCGGGGCGAGATCGTGGTGATTAACGAGCGCTTCGGGGTGCGGATCATCTCCTTTATGCACGAACGGCAGGGATAACAGCAGTAGGAGAGAGGATGGCCATGGAAGAATACTTATTGATCTTGAAGTTTACCGGTTTTCTAATCTTAGTAGCGCTGCTAGCTTATTTCATGATCAGGTTTGGGCTGCGGCGGCTCCAGCCGTCCACGGGCCGGGGCTACATTAAGGTTCTCCAAAAGGTGCCCCTGGATGTCAAAGGTGACCGCTTACTTGTCCTTGTCCGTATCGAAGAGCGGATCTTGTTGTTAGGGTCGGCCCAGGGGAATATTACGGTATTGCAGGATTTTCCTGCAGAGGCGTTGTCGCTGGCTAACGGGAACCCGGTCCAACCGGAGACGGAGAATCTTTTTTCTCGGTTGCTGGCCGCCTGCCGGGAGAGAGTAAAATCCGAGAAAGAGGGAGCCGGGCTTTGAAAAAAGGTTTTAAAGTCTTGCTTATCCTGCTGCTGCTCCTCTTTTTAACCGGGATACCCTGGGGAGCACGCCAGGTTTCGGCGCAGCCGCAGTTTATTCCGGAAATGGAGCTACACCTGGGAAGCGGAGAAGAAGGTCCGGAAGGGCTGGTCAATTTTTTACAGCTGCTGCTCTTTCTGGCGGTAATCTCCCTGGCGCCGGCATTTGTGGTTCTGATGACCTCTTTTACCAGGATCGTGGTGGTGCTCTCCTTTGTCCGCAGCTCGCTGGCGACGCACCAGATACCGCCCAACCAGGTTCTTACCGGCCTGGCCTTGTTTATGACTCTCTTTATCATGTACCCCACCTGGGGAGAGGTTAACGAACGGGCTATCCAGCCTTACCTGGAGGGGGGAATTACCGAAGAAGAAGCCTGGACAGAAGCAAAAGCTCCCCTGTCCGAGTTTATGTTATACCAGACCCGGGAGAAAGACCTGGCCTTATTTGTGGATATCTCCGGTATGGAGGCCCCGGAAGATAAAGATGATCTGCCCCTGCGTGTGCTGGTACCCTCATTTGTCATTAGCGAGTTAAAAACGGCTTTTCAGATGGGTTTTATCTTATTTATTCCGTTTTTAATTATCGATATGGTGGTGGCGAGCACCCTGATGTCCATGGGGATGTTTATGCTGCCCCCGGTAATTGTCTCCTTGCCGTTTAAGATACTGCTGTTTATCCTGGTGGATGGCTGGCACCTGGTGGTAAAGTCATTGCTGGAGAGTTACGGTTAAGAAGGAGGCGGGAAGATGACCCCGGGAGCCTTGTTAGGGGTGATCAGTGAAGCGGTCAAGGTAATTTTGATCATGGTTGCGCCCATTCTAGGATTCAGCTTGCTGGTCGGGCTGACTGTCAGTATTTTACAGGCGACGACCCAGATTCAGGAACAGACGCTGGCCTTTGTTCCCAAGATTATTACGGTGCTGCTGGTGTTAATGCTGCTGGGCGGCTGGATTATCGATGTGGTGGTGCAATTTACCCTGAAGCTTTGGGAAGAAGGGCTGGTCCCCTTTTAAATATGGCCTGCCTGCCGCAGGGCCAGGTGAAAATTAAATTTTTAGATGAGGCAGGTTAATAGATGTTAGACTTTTACCTTTTAAATGTAGATCAATGGCAGTTATATCTGCTGATATTTGCCCGGTTGGCCGGAGTAGTGTTCTTGTTCCCCTATTTTAACTGGCCGGGGATCCCGGTAGTTTTACGGGTCTGGATCGCTCTGATGCTGGCCGGGCTGATCTACCTATCATTGCCCAAGGAGGCGCTGGTCACCCCGGCCGGCTCCCTGGAAGCGGGGTTGCTGCTGGTAAAAGAGGCCGCTGTCGGGCTGGCCCTGGGTTTTTTAATTGTTCTCTGTTTTTCAGTGTTTATCAAGGCCGGCCAGATGATGGATTTAGGGGCGGGGCTGACCCTCTCCGCAGTCTTTAATCCCCAGATCGGCGGCCAGGTCACCCTGTTGGGGCGGTTTTATTACCTGCTGGTGCTGGTATACTACCTGGCGATCGACGGGCATCACCTGTTTCTAGCGGCAATCGCCGAAAGCTACCGGCTCATTCCCCTGGCCTCCGGCTTCCTGGCGCAGGAGCTGGCCGGGGGCATGGGACAGCTGTTTGCCCACCTGTTTACCCTGGCTTTCCAGATTGCTGCCCCGGTAATCGTAGTATTGCTGATTATGGATCTGGCCTTGGGCTTAATTGCTAAAACCGTTCCCCAGGTTCATGTTTTTGTGGAAGGGTTGCCGTTAAAGATTGCTTTGACCCTGGTAATCTTGGGGCTCATCTTACCCCTGATGGCTACGGCCTGGGAGGGCTTGCTGGACAGTTTTTCCCGGTATCTCTACTGGTTCATGGAAACGTGGTGATAAAGTGGCGCCGTTTTCTTCTGAAAAGGATAAAACTGAGGAACCGACTCCGCATCGCTTAAGGGAGGCCCGGAAGAAAGGGCAAGTCTTTAGAAGCATGGAGCTGATCTCGGCAGCCAACCTCATCGCAGTTCTCTCTGTTTTACTGCTGCTCGGTTCCTGGCTGCTGAAAGAATTTCAAGCTATCTTTAGGACGTTCTATGGCCAGCTGGGGACAATCCAGGAAAGCGGCTTCCAGGCTGGGCAGGTTCTGCTCCAGGGAGCAAACGGCTATCTGAAAATAATGGCCCCTCTATTTGCCACGGCTGTAATAACCGGTGTGGCGGTGAACCTGGTCCAGGTGGGGTTTAACGTTAATACATCCCATTTGGCGCCGCAGCTGGACCGCATTAACCCCGCTCATGGTTTTAAAAGGATTTTTTCCCAGAGAGCGCTCTTCGAGATGGTTAAAGCGATCTTAAAAATTTTAATTGTCGGGGCGGTTACCTTTTTTTATATCCGCAGCCAACTGCCGGCTGCCTTGACCCTGGTTAACCAGGAGGCGGGCTACAGCGCCAGGTTAATCTGGGAGGTTGTGGGAGGGCTGGGGTTGCGGGTGGGGCTCTTATTTGTGGGCCTGGCCCTGCTGGATTACCTCTTTCAGAGAAGAGAACATTGGAAAAGTCTGCGGATGACCCCCCGGGAGGTAAAAGATGAGTTAAAACATCTTGAAGGCGATCCCTTGATTCATGCCCGGCTCAGGGAGAAACAGCGTCTGCTGCTGCAGCAGCGAATGCTGAACGAAGTTCCGACAGCCGATGTGGTGATAACCAACCCTACGGCTATTGCCGTAGCTTTGCGTTACCAGGCGGAGAAGGATCCGGCGCCCCGGGTAGTGGCCAAGGGAGCAGGCGTTATCGCCCAAAAGATTAGGGAGATCGCTGGGGAACACCGGGTTATGCTGGTGGAAAATCCTGCGGTTGCCCAGATACTCTGGAAAACTACGGAGATAGGCGAAGAAATTCCGGTGGAGCTCTACCAGGCGGTAGCGGAGATACTGGCCCTGGTCTACCGCTTAAGAGATCAGAAAGGGGTCGATAGAGATTCCGGCCTATGATTTAAGTAGAGCGGAGCAACCCAGGCGGCAGCTGCTCGCCGGCAATATGGACTTGGTGGCGGCGGCGGCTTTTATCGGGATTGTGGTGATCATGATCTTGCCACTGCCCCCGGGCTGGTTGGATATCTTGCTGGTTATAAATATCTCTTTTTCCATAATCACCTTGTTGCTGACCCTGTTTACAACTAATACCAGGGAGCTGAATATTTTTCCCTCGGTTTTACTGACGGCGACCCTCTTCAGGTTGGCTTTAAATATCTCCTCGACCCGGTTAATTCTCTCCCGGGCAGACGCTGGTAAAGTTATTCAGGCCTTTGGGCAATTTGTGGTCGGTGGTAACTATGTTGTTGGCCTGGTCATATTTGTTATTATTACCGTGATCCAGTTTGTGGTTATTACTAACGGTGCAGGCCGGATCGCCGAGGTGGCGGCCCGCTTTACTCTCGACGCCCTGCCGGGGAAACAGATGAGTATCGATGCCGATTTTAATGCCGGCCTGCTCGACGAGGAAACGGCCCGACAGAAAAGAAAAGAGCTGCAAACGGAAGCCGACTTTTTTGGAGCCATGGATGGGGCCAGCAAGTTTGTCCGGGGCGATGCCATCGCCGGAATCGTGATCGTCTTAATCAATATTATCGGCGGCCTGGTGGTCGGTGTTCTCCAGCAGGGGTATTCCTTACAGGAGGCAACGCAGATCTATATTATCTTAACGGTGGGAGACGGGCTGGTCGCCCAGATCCCGGCGATATTAATTTCCACTGCTGCGGGGATGCTCGTGACCAGGTCTACGGCGGAGGCCTCTTTTGGTGAAGAGCTGGCCAGCCAGTTTCTGGGCTATCCCCGGGTGCTCATGCTTACTGCGGGGCTGCTTTTCTTACTGGGCCTGGTCCCCGGGTTGCCGGCGTGGCCGTTTTTAACCCTCGCGCTGTTCTGCGGCCTGCTGTCTTACATTTTGACAAGAGAGCAGCAGCAAAAAAGAGTTGAAGAGGCCGAAGTCTCCGCGGCCACCCATTTATCGGCAGAGCCGGATGATCCTGGCTTGTTATTAAAGGTCGAGCTGCTGGAGATAGAGATCGGCTATAACCTGATCTCCTTAACGGAGGTTCACGGCGGGGGGAGCCTGCTGGAGAGGATTACCAAGGCCCGCCGGAAGGTTATTAGCGAGCTGGGGATCATCATCCAGCCTGTCCGCGTTAGAGACAACCTGCATCTACCGCCAAACGACTACCTGTTTAAGCTAAAAGGCAACCTGATTGGGCGGGGCCAGCTCCGGCCGGGGATGTTACTGGCTTTATGCCCGGGCGGTGAATTTCCAGAGCAGCTAGAAGGGATCTCTACCCGGGAGCCGACCTTTAATTTACCGGCGATCTGGATTGACGAACAGCAAAAAGATAAGGCCGAAATGCTAGGGTGTACTGTGGTCGATGCCGCCACGGTGTTAATTACTCATTTTACCGAGATTCTTAAAAGCCATGCCCACGAACTTTTGACCCGCCAGACGGTTAAAGAGATGATCGATCTGGTTAAAGAGAGCTGCCCGGCAGTAGTAGAAGAGCTAGTGCCGGATCTGCTGACCCTGGGAGAGATTCAGAAGGTGCTGCAAAACCTGCTTCGCGAAGGGATCCCGGTGCATGACCTGGAGACCATTTTAGAAGAGCTGGCTGATCAGGCCAGGGTGACCAGGGATGTGGATATACTTACGGAACGTGTCAGGGAGGCTCTCCAGCGGACGATCACTTACCTTTTCACCAGCCCGGGGGAACCGTTAACCGTGATCACCTTGGCTCCGGAGCTGGAGAAGGAGATCGCCAATTCATTGAAAAGCACCGGTAAGGGGATTCTCCCGGTGCTTGGCCCGCAGAAAATGCAACAGCTCATTGCCAGCCTGGAGAAGCTTCTACATAAATTGGAAGCAAAGGGAGAGGCGGCTCCGGTAATTTTAACCTCTCCCGGCATTCGCCTGCCGCTAAGACGGTTTCTGGAAGGGTTTTTCCCCCAGCTAGCCGTGCTTTCTGTACATGAAATTCTACCGGAAATTAAAGTGGAATCAGCAGGGGTGATCAGTATTCATGAAGGTTAGAAAGTACTATTCTAAAAACCAGGTGGAGGGTTTTCTTAAAGTAAAAAAAGAGCTCGGCCCGGAGGCGATTATTTTACAGACCCGTAAAGTACGTGCACGGGGCCTGAAAGGGCTGTTTACGCCGCCCCGGGTGGAAATTATTGCGGCGCTGGATACAAGGGATTCGGCCCGGGCTAATGGCTCCGAATCCGGGAGCTCCAGGCAGCTGGAGAAGGAGTTAAAAGAGCTGAAAAAGATGGTCCAATCGCTGGTGGAAGAGACCGCCAAGAACGGATCGAACAGCCAAGGAGAAGCTAAAAGTCACAATTACTGGCACAATTTCTTGCAGAATCAAGATATTGATCCGGTGCTCATCGAGGATCTTTTCACCAGCCTGTCGGCAGACCCTAACGGCCCCGGCCTGAACTGGGCGTCAATGGTTCTGGCATTACAAGAGCAGTTCTCCAAGCGGTTGACGGTAACTCCGGAGAAGGAGTACCGTAACCTGGTTTTAATCGGCCCGACCGGCGTCGGCAAGACGACAACCCTGGCCAAGCTGGCAGCCAGGTATGCCTTGACTTTTAAAGAAAAAGTCGGCCTGATTACAATTGATCATTTTCGCATTGGAGCGGTGGAGCAGCTAAAAGCTTATGCCGAGATCATCGATCTTCCCCTGGAGGTAGTGGTCACCCCTTCGGATTTAACCGAAGCGCTGAAACGCTTAGAGTATTGCGATCGGATCCTGGTGGATACCGCCGGAAGATCTACCGGCAATCTCAACCAGATCGACGAACTTTCAAGCTATATTGAGCTGCTGCAACCCGCGGAGATACACCTGGTGATCAGCGCCACCACCCGCTGGCAGGATATCCGCTATATCACCGGCAGTTTCATGAAGCTTCAATACAACCGCTTGTTGATTACCAAGCTGGATGAAACCGTCTCTTATGGAGCCATTTTAAACGGCGCTTACCATACCAGCCAGCCGCTGGTCTACCTAACTGATGGGCAAAGTGTACCTGATTGCTTAAAATTGGCCCGGGAGATGGATTGGGCGGAGTTATTTTTGGGGGGAAGAAGATGAAGGTCGACCAAGCTGAGAAACTACGGACTGCCGTCAGGAAGGGGTATACTGCAGCGGAGAAGGACCGGCAATCTCAAAGCCGGGTTATCGCGGTGACCAGTGGGAAGGGGGGGGTGGGGAAGACCAACCTGGTCTTGAACCTGGCGCTTAAACTGACTCAGATGAACCACCGGGTTGTAGTTTTTGATGCTGACCTGGGGTTGGGCAATGTGGATATCCTGATCAATGCTGTCCCGGAGTATACTTTGGAAGATGTCATCTCCGGCGAAAAAGATATCCTGGAGATCATAATAGAGGGCCCCTGCAATTTAAAAATAGTCCCCGGGGGTTCCGGCTTATTTGATCTGGCCAACCTGGACATGG
>JAAZPQ010000044.1 GCA_012797175.1 Bacillota bacterium | reverse complement strand
TTCTTTATCGCTGGCAGCTGATTGCTGTCACCAACCAGGATGGAGTTTCCCCTCAAAAAGCTACTGTGAGGTTAATGATCCGTTCAATAATCAGGATGCTGATCCTCTTTAGCCTTTTGGGGCTTTCCATATTGGGAGGAGAGGCTTTTCTTTTTGGTGTTTTGACCGGCCTTCTTCTTCAGGTTATGGCATACATGGGTCAAGCGTTTTACATTATTTTAAGGAAAGGAGGAACAGCTTAATTGGGCTTCGAAGCTTTGCAGGGGGTATTGGAACATGTTCAACCGTCGGTTGTCTTTTACCTGGGTTCTATTCCCATCACTTCTACCGTGATCAACACCTGGGTAATCATGGCCATCCTTTTGCCTTTGGTCTATATTTTTACCAGGGATCTCTCCGTTATCCCGAAAGGGCCGCAGCATCTCTTGGAGATGATGGCCGAGTTTCTCTATGAGCTTCTCGAGGATAACATGGGCAAGGAAGGACGAAAGTATATTCCGCTGGTGGGCACTCTCTTTGTGTTTATCCTGTTTTTGAACCTCTCCTGGCTTATTCCGGGGATGAGGCCGCCGACCACCGACCTTTCTACTACAGTAAGCTTTGCCATAGTCACTATTATCCTGGTTCAGATCATCGGTATCAAGAAGCAAGGGTTGGGAGGATACGTCAAACATTTTTTCCAACCAAATCCTTTTTTGTTTCCTCTAAATGTTATTGAGGAGCTGGTTAAGCCGGTATCTCTTTCCCTCCGTCTTTTTGCGAATATGTTTGGTGAAAAGACGGCGGTTGCCGTGTTGTTTTTAATGATTCCTTTAGTAGTCCCTACCCCGGTGATGTTATTGGGGTTAATTATGGGCCTTATTCAAGCCCTGGTCTTTTCGTTGCTAACAGCGGTCTATATAGCCAACTTTGTCCAGGGACACTAAATAATAGTAATCAGGAGGTAGGTAATAATGGGATTGGCTTATGTAGGTGTAGCTTTGGCCGTAGCCCTGGCTGCTTTTGGTTCTGCTCTCGGTCAGGGGATGGCTTCGCGAGCTGCCATGGAAGGTACTGCCAGGCAGCCTGAGGCCGCCGGAGATATCCGGACCACCCTGATCCTGGCTCTGGCTTTTATTGAAGCGTTAACCCTCTTTTCCTTTGTGATCGCCATCCTTCTATGGACCACACTACCGTCGTAATTTTTAAAGGGCGGATAAAACTACTTTTTTGTTTATCCGCCCAGACTTCTAAAAAAATCAAGGGGGTGACGTTATGGCAGAAATTTTTCAAGCCTTAAGTTTTGAACCTTGGACTTTTCTATTTCAGGCCATTAATGTGGCGATAGTTCTGGGGTTACTTTATCTTATCCTTTGGAAGCCGCTTTCACAAAGCTTTGCCAACAGGGAAGAGAAAATAGAAGGGGACTTGAGAAAAGCTAATTCCGCCAAAGAAGAAGCAGAAGCGATATTATCTAACTATCAACATAAAATAGACGAGGCTCATCAGGAGGCTCAGGCCATCCTGGAAAAGACTACTAAAATGGCCGAAAACACCCGTGCGGAGATAGTTGCCCAGGCCAGGGAGGAGGCTGGCCGGGTGATGGAGCAAGCCCGGATGGAGATAGAAAGAGAGAAAAGAGCGGCCCTGGCTGCCATCCGCAGCCAGGCGGCAGACCTTGTAGTAATGACAACAAGCAAGGTTATGGCCCGCGCCCTTACCCCTAGTGATCAAGAGCACCTGGTTAAGGAGGCTCTGTCGGAGGTGGAAAGGTTACAGTGAGTCAAGACAAAGTAGCCCGGGTCTATGCAGAAGCCCTCTTTTCTGAAGCCCGGAAAATGGGGCAAGCAGAAGAACTGGGAGAAAAGCTACTTTCCTTAAAAAGAAGAATGGAGGAAGACGCCGAGCTTCAGAAAGTCCTTCAGCACGAGCTAATCTCTCCCCAAGAAAAAGAAAAGGCGTTAAAAGAACTCCTTCCCCGGTTGCTGAGCAGAGAAAGAGAAGAGATGATCATCTCCATTGTTCCTGAATATCAGCGTCTGCTGGATGAGGAGAAGGATGTTGAGCCGGTGGAGGTAACACTAGCCTCTGCTATTACCCCTGCCCTTGAATCTGAGCTGAAACAGAGATTGGCCCAGGTTATAGGGAAGAAAGTCCGCCTGGAAATTAAAATTGATCCTAAGATACTGGGGGGAATGGTGTTACGCTGGGAAGACCGGGTAGTAGATGCCAGTGTAAAGAAGAAGCTGGAGCTTATAGGCGACCACTTAAAGACAGTTTGACAGGCAGTCTTGTCAAGCTGATGTAAAGGGGTGATCGAGGTTTGGATAACAAGATCGAAGAGATTACCAGTATCTTGATGCAGCAGATTAAACAATATGAGCTGGAGTTAGAGGTAGAGAGCAAGGGCATTGTTACCTATGTCGGTGACGGCATTGCTCACGTACAGCTGGAAAATGTTATGGCCAGCGAGCTCCTGGAGTTTCCCGGAGGAGTTTACGGCATGGCCTTAAACCTGGAAAAAGATAGTGTAGGAGCGGTAATTTTAGGTCCATACCTGCATATTAAAGAAGGGGACGAAGTAAAACGGACCTCTCGTATCATGCAGGTGCCTGTAGGAGAGGCTCTCATCGGGAGGGTGGTTAACCCTGTCGGAATGCCTCTCGATGGTAAAGGACCGATTAATACTGACACATTTCGACCGACAGAGTTTCTTGCCCCAGGGGTGATTCAACGCCAACCGGTAAATGTACCGCTGCAGACCGGGATTAAAGCTATTGATACGATGATTCCCATTGGCCGGGGGCAGCGGGAGCTGATCATTGGAGATCGCCAGACCGGGAAAACAGCTATTGCGGTGGATACCATTATTAATCAGAAAGATCAAGATGTGATCTGCATTTACGTGGCGATCGGGCAAAAAGCTTCTACCGTGGCCAGCGTCATTCAGAAGTTCGAGGAAACAGGTGCCATGGAGTATACTACGGTGGTAGCGGCCCATGCTGGTGAACCGGCTCCGCTTTTGTATATAGCGCCTTATGCCGGTTGTGCAATGGGCGAACATTTCATGTACGAGCAAAATCGCGATGTCCTCTTGGTTTACGATGACTTGTCGAAACATGCCGTAGCTTACCGGGAACTTTCCCTGCTTCTGAGGAGACCTCCAGGCCGGGAAGCTTACCCCGGAGATATATTTTATCTGCATTCCCGTTTGCTGGAGAGGGCGGCCTGCCTGCACGAATCTTTTGGCGGAGGAACGCTTACCGCCTTACCTATAATTGAAACCCAGGCCGGGGACGTCTCCGCCTACATTCCTACCAACGTAATTTCGATTACCGACGGCCAGATCTACCTGGAATCAGATCTCTTTTATGCCGGCCAGCGCCCGGCAATTAACGTGGGGCTTTCGGTTTCACGGGTAGGAGGAGAGGCCCAGTTAACAGCGATGAAACAGGTCGCCGGGCATTTGCGCCTAGATTTGGCCCAATACCAAGAGCTGGCCGCCTTTGCCCAGTTTGGAACAGATCTGGATAAAGCTACCCAGGCCCGGTTGACCCAGGGCGAACGGATGATGGAACTTTTAAAGCAGGTCCAGTACCAACCCATGCCCGTGGAAGAGCAGATCGCGGTTATTTTTGCAGGCGTAAACAGGTATTTAGATGATCTGCCTGTAGAACAGGTTAAGCGGTTTGAACAGGAGTACCTCCACTTCTTACACGGCAGCTATCCCCATATTCTCAAGGATATTCGGGAAAAGAAGGCTCTGGATGAAGAGGTGCAGGAGGAACTTAAAAAGAGCATATTAGAATTCAAAGAGAGGTTTGCTTCGGTCAGTGAAGCTTCTTCTTGATTACAATGATCTCAGGAATCCAAGTAGCGGAAGATAAAGGCGGTGGAATCATTGCCCAATATTAGGGATATAAAACGGCGCATCCAGGCCATTGATAATATCCAGCATGTGACCAGGGCGATGCAGATGGTGGCTGCGTCCAAGCTGCGCCGGGCCCAAAGTCAATTATGGGCGGCACGCCCTTACGCCCATAAAATTACCGAAGTGGTTGGCCGCCTGGCTCTGGCGCCTCAAGCCCAGGAGCTTTCGCTGGTAGCTCCCCGGGAGGTTAACAAGGTCGGTTATGTTTTGATTACCGGTGATCGGGGCCTGGCCGGAGCATATAATGCCAACCTGATTAATCTAACCGTAGACTACTTGAACAAAGAGAAGCGTCCGGTTGCTTTGGTGCCGGTGGGTGGTAAGGGCGCGCAATACTTTCTAAAGCGACAGGTGGAGATCTTAGTCCATTATGAAGAGATCGACGACGAACCTGACCTGTCCCAGGCCCGGGATCTGGCCCGACAGTTAATGGGGTTTTATTTGAGCCGGGAACTGGATGAGGTAAACCTGATCTATGCCCGTTTCCATTCAGCTCTTCGTCACGAGGTCCGGGTTGAAAGGTTTCTACCCGTAGTGACCCCTTTGCTTAAATCAACTGAAGAAGTTGAGTATATTTATGAACCGGAGCCCAAGGGCATACTGGAGGCTATTTTACCTCGTTATTGTGAAATGCGGGTTTTCCAGGCCCTTCTGGAGGCCAAGGCTAGCGAACATGGCGCCAGGATGGTGGCTATGGAAAGTGCGACCAGCAACGCTGGCGAGGTAATTGAACAATTAACCCTGTCCTTCAACAAGGCCCGCCAGGCCGCTATTACCACAGAGATCGTCGAAATAGCAACCAGTGCGGAAGCTTTAAAGGCCCAAGAGTAAAGGAGGGAGATAACTTCATGAACATGAACGAAGGAAAGATAGTGCAAGTTATAGGGCCTGTTGTTGATGTTGAATTTCTTGAAGAGAGTTTGCCCGATTTGTACAATGCCGTCATCATCAAGGAAAACGAGATTAACCTGACCATGGAGGTCATGCAGCACCTCGGTAAAAACACAGCCCGTTGCGTAGCCCTGGCCTCTACCGACGGCTTACAGGTGGGTATGAAAGTTATAGATACGGGATCCCCGATCAAAGTACCCGTAGGTCCCGGCACATTGGGGAGGCTGTTCAATGTAGTCGGTGAGCCTATTGATGAAAAAGGGTCGATAGAAGCGGAAGAGTGGTGGCCCATTCACCGGGATCCTCCATCTTTTGAGGAGCTGGAACCCTCCACGGAGATCCTGGCGACAGGGCTTAAGGTTCTAGATCTTCTGGCTCCCCTGCCCAAGGGAGGGAAAATGGGCCTTTTCGGGGGTGCCGGTGTTGGGAAGACGGTTCTGATCATGGAGCTGATTCGCAACGTGGCTTACGAGCACGGAGGCAACTCTGTTTTTGCTGGAGTAGGCGAACGGACCAGGGAAGGCAATGAGCTCTACCTGGAGATGATTGAATCCGGAGTTCTGGATAGAACGGTTCTGGTATTTGGCCAGATGAACGAACCTCCCGGGGCTCGCTTGCGGGTGGGGCTGACCGGGTTGACCGTTGCCGAATATCTCCGGGATAAGGGAGGTCGTGATGTCCTTCTCTTTATTGACAACATTTTCCGCTTTGTCCAGGCCGGTTCTGAAGTTTCAGCTTTGCTGGGACGTATGCCCTCGGCGGTGGGGTACCAGCCTACCCTGGCTACCGAGATGGGCAACTTGCAGGAACGGATTACCTCTACTAAGAGCGGCTCGATCACTTCGGTCCAGGCCATCTACGTTCCTGCCGATGACCTGACAGATCCGGCTCCGGCGACTACTTTTGCCCATCTTGATGGAACGATCGTCCTTTCCAGGCAGCTGGTTGAGCTCGGTATTTATCCGGCAGTGGATCCGCTTGACTCTACTTCCCGGCTTCTTGATCCCCAAATTGTGGGGGAAGAACACTACGAGATCGGCCGGGGGGTCCAGCGTATTCTGCAGCGTTATAAAGAGCTCCAGGATATCATTGCCATTTTAGGCATTGAGGAGCTCTCAGATGAGGATAAAATGATCGTAGCCCGGGCTCGTAAAGTTCAGCGTTTCCTTTCACAGCCTTTCCATGTGGCGGAAGCTTTTACAGGCCAGCCGGGAGTCTATGTTCCCTTAGAAGAGACTCTTCAGGGATTCAAAGAGATCCTGGAGGGCCGTCACGATGACCTACCGGAGCAGGCCTTTTACATGGTGGGCAACATCGAGGAGGCAGTTAAAAAAGGACAGGAGCTAGTCTAATGAGTCCAGTAACATTCGAGGTCGTCACTCCCGAGAGGAAGATCTTAAAAGAAGAAGTGGAAAGCGTTATTGCTCCGGGCGCAGAGGGCTACTTGGGGGTCCTTCCCAGGCATACCCCTCTCCTGACTACCTTGAAGCCCGGTGTAGTCTATTACCGTAAGCTGGGAGACGGGACGGAGCGGATGGCGGTCTCGGGGGGCTTTATGGAAGCAGGCCCTGACAGGGTGGTTGTTCTGGCAGATACAGCAGAGCTTGCTTCAGAGATCGATGTCGAAAGAGCCCGCCGCTCAGGCCAAAGAGCGGAAAAGCGCCTTCGAGAGCGTCCTCCGGGGCTGGACGTTGCCCGGGCGGAAGCTGCCTTGATGAGAAGTAGGGCCCGATTGAAGGCCGCCACAGGAAAATAGCAAGGACTGTCACTGGTTATTAGGGGTAGACATGGAGAAAAGAGGCTGGGAGCGAATTAATGGCACAGCACTTAGTCTAAACCCGGAGATTACAAAAATCCCGCCTGCAAGAGGTGGGATTTTGTCCGAAAAGGCTTAGATTACATCGGCTTAGGTTCTTTCTGGGTATCCTCGGCCTCTTTTTTAATTTTTGCTTCACAAAAAGAGCAGAAGGAGGTGCTCTTCTCGGGAGGACCTGTGAAGAGATCTCCCTCTAGAACGCTATCATCCAGAACCTTGGTTTCAAAAGCGCGTCCGCAGATAATGCAACGTTTCCGTACTATCTTAGACAAAATAATTTTCACCTCGCCTTGGATCTGGAGGAAGCCGGACTATGGTTTATTATGCTGCCGCTATTATAGTAATTTCTGGTCTTGATGTCAACCAGTGCGCGGTTTCTAAGCAAGAAGTAAGCCGCCGGGTCCATTTCCAATGGCAGCCGTCTTTTCTTAAACGCGTTTTAGAATAAACGGGCGTTTCTTTTGCCAGCAGCCTTACCTGTTCTTGTGCGAATGAAAACCAGATCTATTGACAAATAGGTTCATTCGCTTATATAATACTCGTGAATATAGATAGAAACATCGGGTAAATGCAGTGAAAGGGAGAGTAAGCTGTTCCCGCCCCCCAGAGAGAAACCCCCACCGGCTGAAAGGGGTTTTGGTGGCCGGTCCAGCTGAAATGCACTCTGGAGTAGAGGCCGTGAAAAAAGTTTAAGTAGCGGCTTCCGGAGCCGTCCGTTAAACGGTCCGAGGGGGACGCATGTTGTCCAAGCAGAGTGGAACCGCGGTTTAAGAGGCCGTCTCTGTGCCGGAAGCACAGCAGGCGGCTTTAGGCTTTATTAGAAGGGAACGTGGACGATGTTCAGGCGGATTATTCGCGAAATCGAGGCGGTCAAAGAAAGAGATCCGGCGGCGAGAAGTACTGGTGAGGTATTGCTCGGCTATCCGGGAATCCATGCGCTTTTTTCACCGGATCGCATACTATTTAAACCGGCTCCAGGACCAGATTAACAATTGGCAATTTCAACTTGAGCAAGTAGAGAACGAGGTGAGCTGTTGTGACCCTAAAGCTATATAATACTCTAACCCGGTGCAAAGAGGAGTTTAAACCCCTGGCTCCGCCGCTGGTGACCTTTTATGTCTGTGGGCCGACCGTTTATGACTATATTCATATCGGCAATGCCCGTGTTTTTATAGTTTTTGATGTCGTCCGGCGCTACCTGAATTACCGGGGTTATCGTGTCAAGATGGTGCAAAATTATACTGATATTGATGATAAAATGATCCAAAGGGCCCGGGAAGAGGGTCTTACCGTCGCCGAACTGGCTCATAAATATATTACCGCTTATGAAGACGATGCTGCCCGATTGCGGATTCGGCCGGCAGATTTACAACCGCGGGCCACGGAGCATATTGAGCCAATTGTTAAATTGATCCAGCGTCTCGAAGAGCAGGGCCTGGCTTATCACTCCGGGGGAGATGTCTACTTTAATGCCGGGGGTTTTCCAGGCTACGGGCAGCTATCTCACCAGGCTCCCGATGAACTGCTGGCGGGGGCCCGGGTCGAGCCTGGAGAGTGGAAAAAAAATCCGCTTGATTTTACCCTTTGGAAAGGGCGGAAAGAGGGCGAACCGGCCTGGGAAAGTCCCTGGGGTAAGGGAAGGCCGGGCTGGCATATTGAATGTTCCTCCATGGCTATGCACTATCTTGGTGAAACGATTGATCTTCACGCCGGTGGGGCAGATTTAATCTTCCCCCACCACGAAAATGAGATTGCCCAGAGTACTGGGGCCACGGGAAAGCTTTTTACCCGTTACTGGCTCCATGCCGGGTATCTAAACATTGAAGAGAAGAAAATGTCGAAATCCCTGGGAAATGTCCTCACCGTGCGCCGGCTCCTGGAGGAGTATAACCCCCTGGACCTGCGTTTCTTTATTCTCTCGGCGCACTATCGCAGTCCGCTTAACTTCAGCCGAGAACTGATCGGCCAGGCCCGTGCTGGCCGGGAAAGGCTTCAGGAATTTGTGGACAATCTTTACCGGGCTCTGCCCGGGGCCGGGACGGAGACGACAGGGCTGGAGGAGAAGATCCGCTCTGAACTGATATCAGCGTGGAGACGTTTTGACGAGGCCATGGATGATGACTTTAACACCGCCGCAGCGATTGCGGTTCTCTTTGAGCTGGCCCGGGAAGGGAATATCTACCTGCAGAAGGGCCATCCCTACCAGCGGGAGCTTTTAGAGCAGCTCCTTAATTATTTCCGCGAGGTGAACGAGCTTTTTGAGATCTTGGAGATCCGAAAGCCCGTCTCTCTGGATGAAGAGCTGCGCCGAATGATAGCCAGGCGTGAAGAAGCCCGGCGAAAGAAAGACTGGGCGCTGGCCGATCACATTCGCAACGAGTTGCAGGCTCGGGGGATCATTCTCGAGGATACCCCCCATGGCACTCGCTGGAAGCATAAACCGGGTCGCTAGGTTCTATATTTGTTTGCCGGGAGATGTCTTTCCCACTGGTTTAAACCGCTTCTGCAGCGGAAACTTTAGCAAAAGGTGATGGGTAAAATGCACGTTGAGCTAATTGCCTGGACACCAGAGCCTGAGCGCATCGTTGCCGCCGCGGCGAGGCTATGTTACTCCTCCGCTTCGGCGTCTGAGATTGCTCAGGGCCTTTCCCCGGAGAAGACCAAGGCATTTATTACGAAGCTGGTCGAGATGGGGCATGAGTCTCCTCTTGAGCATGTCTCCTTT
>JAAZPQ010000043.1 GCA_012797175.1 Bacillota bacterium | reverse complement strand
GGGACTTATCTTCCTGAATGTTCCTACCAGGAATGGGTTGTTCCTACCCGCAGCTACTATCACCACCTCTACGTAAAAAATGTAGTCCGCCTGGCCGGGCTTTTGCGGGCGGACGGCTCTTTTGCCGAGATAACTTTGCTTTGCCGGAATGCCTTGGCTATCGAGTATTTTGAAGAACAACTGCATCGCTATTACCTTGAAGCACTGATCGAAGAAGGTAAAAACAGGCAGGCTCGCCGGCATTATGAAGAGGTCACCGCAGTTTTCTACCGGGAAATGGGGGTGAAGCCCTCTGCGGCGATGCGTCAGCTCTACGGCCGGATCCAGTTTAAAGAGGACGATAGCATTAACTTAAATTTATCCTTGATCCAGGAGCGGTTAAAAGCCCGCGATAGTGTGGAGGGTGCATTTTTATGCGACCACGACCTCTTCCATTACTTTTATCAACTGGAAAAAAAGCGCCAGGAGAGGAGCGGGCAGAGCGTCTGCCTATGCTTGCTCGCGCTGACCAACCCCGATTATCACCGGCCGCCCCGGGAGAAGCTCCAGGAGTCCATAGAGACTCTTTCCCGGGTCCTTCGTGACAACCTGCGCAAAGGAGACGTTATCTGCCGTTCCCATGAGGCCCAATTTTTACTGCTCCTGCCGGGGCTCGATGCGCTTGCTGCAAAGAAAGTTCTTTTACGAATTGAAGAACAATTTTGGAAGATCGTTGGTAACCAAGAATTTGTTTTACATAAAAAGTGCCAGAATTTATCGCCGGGCCGCCCCGGTTAGCTTTAAATTGAGCAAGAAAACAGCTTTTCGACTACCAAGAAGAAAGGGTTTTGTTAAGTTAATGGGATAGTTACCCTTTGTTAGTTAAAAAAGGCAGTGATAGAACTGAGCTGTAACTGGGATGTGCTAAATTTATGATACACGATTTTCAAGGAGTGCTCAGGAATGTCCCAGCCATCAGGGAAAGGCAGCTGCTACTCCGGCGGTACACCTTCATTTATCAGAAGCAGGAGTTTTAGTAGCGACGGCGAATAATCTAAGAAGAGGAGAGTTGTACCTGACCGACAAGGGCAAACCTGCCGAAAGGCAGGGACGCAAAGCCATGGGTCTAACGTCCGTTAAGAACTATGACCGCCAGGCATCCGAAACAGGTATTTTATCTTTAACCCTTGTTGGTCCCTCTAAAAAGGAGGGACTTTCTTATGGTTGGAAGGCCGTTACCTCAGGTTGTTTTTCTCCTGGCCCTGGTGCTGCTCTTGCCATCAACAACATGGGTCCAGCCTTCGCTCCCACCTGTAAACCAGCAGCTTACCGCTACATCTTTGCCTGAGCAGGAACAGGGTCTTCCTGAAGAGCAGAACCAAAGCACTTCTTTACCGGCTTCCCAGGCTGCGGCAAAAGAAAAGAAGGAAAGCTCTCCGTTTGCAGCGACTCCAGAAGTGAGCGGGGTAGAAGAAAGATCCGCCCAACCGGTGACCGAAAAAGCAGAGAAGCAGCCGGCTATCAAATCGCCGCCCCCTAAGCCAGTAGCCTACCGTTGGGGAGCGCCGCACCGGGTCTCTTTTCGGACAGAAGTAAAGCTGACCAATTCTGGCAATGAGGCGGCAGAATACCTTTGGGTCGACCTGCCTTTACTCGAAAACAGCTCGCCCTATCAAAGCAATACCCTGCAGGGGACCAATTACGCGATCGATTCGCGCGAAGGCCGGGTAGCCTCTTTTTTCATCGGCGATCTTGCACCCGGTGAAACGAAGAAGGTTGCCGTAGATTACCTGGTTACTATCCGTCCTGTTTCGCTCAGTTCGTCCAACGATACCGTGGAAAAAGCACGGCAGGCCTACCGGCAGTATGCCCGAAGCGGTAACTGCCGTGCATTGGCGACCGGGTTTGTCGGGCGTTGCCGCGAATTAGGGGTTACCGCCAGGCTGGTAAACGGCTTTACCAGGTCCCAGCGCGCGCTCCTGGCGCCGGGTTCGCTGAAAGGCTGCCGCCACAGCTGGGCTGAATTCTATGTTGATGGCCTCGGATGGGTACCCGTCGATTTAACCTTCGGTTATTTCGCCGACTTCCCCATTGCATCGCATCTTGTTGAATCTTATGACGATCAATCAGTACGTGTTAATTACCTGGGCGGAAAGGTGGAGGCTATCTGGGAAAACATGATCCTCCCTTAGACAAAAAATAGGTATAAAAGATAGCCCCCGGTGGAAAATTTAACCGGGGGGTTTTTATTGTGAGCCTGCGCGTTTGTCGGCGAAGGGTGCTTTGGCTGCTGGTGCTCTTAAGTTGCTTTTTTGCTCTTCTGGGAGGGAGGCTGTTCTACCTGCAGGTATGGCGAAGCGAAATCCTCTCCCGGCAGGCGGTGCAACAGCGCTTTCAGGCTATTAGTGTACATGACGGACGCGGCGATATCCAGGATCGCCACGGTTTATCCCTGCTTGACGGAAGGCGGCGCCTGGCTTTGCTGGCCTTTCCATCGCATTATCGCGGCCGGGAAGAAGAGATCATCCGCGCTTTTCCCTCCTTGAAGGGAATTGAAAAGATCGCCATGCCCCCTCACGGTGCACGGCCATTCTGGATTGAGACAGAGCTTAACGAATTACAGGCCGCGCAGATCACCGGTTACCCGGGCTTAATTGCTGCTATCCGGAAGGAGCGCTATGGGCCGGAGGCTCTCGCTGCTCACGTGGTTGGTTATATCAACGAGAGTGAAGGGAAAGGGGTCAGCGGTATTGAGCTCGCCTTTGACCGGACCCTCTCTTTGGGGCAGCAGAAAGTTATCGGAGCGGTAGTTGACGGGCGGATGCGGCTGGTTCCCGGGCTGGGCTACCGCGAAAAAGAGGCGCCTTCTTCCTCTAAAAATGTGCTTCTTACATTGGACCTGGAGCTGCAGCGCGAAGTTGAACGGATCATGGACCGGCGTATTCGCAGCGGGGCGGTGGTGGTGCTCGATCCCGCTACCGGTGACGTTTTGGCCATGGCCAGCTGCCCCGGGTTCCATCCATCCGCCCTAACCTCTCATCTAAATAAAGGCGACGAAGCCCTGCTCAACCATGCCCTCTGTGCTTATCAACCGGGCTCAGTTTTCAAAACAGTTGTCGCCGCGGCGGCTCTTGAAGAGGGGCTGGTCGGGCTTTTTCAAACCTTTTATTGCCCCGGCGGGATTACGGTGGATGGCCTCTATTTTCCTTGCTCTAACCTGCACCACAGTGAAGAGATCACTCTTGCCGAAGCCTTTGCTTGTTCCTGTAACAGCGTTTTTATTAAGCTGGCCCTTGAACTAGGCCCCGAAAAGCTGGCCGCCTATGCTCAACGCTTTGGCCTGGGAGAGAGCGGTGGGCTGCCGCTTGGTGAACAGGCCGGTAATTTTCCTTCTCCGGAAAAACTGGTCTCTCCCCGGGCCCAGGCCAACTCTGCCCTCGGGCAGGGCGAGGTCATGGTCTCCCCGCTCCAGGCGGCCGCGATGATGGCGGTACTGGCCAACGGGGGGCGGCGGGTGCCGCCCCGCCTGGTTCTGGCGCTGACCGACGAGCAGGGGCATGAGACGGCACGCTTCTGGCAGCAGCCGGGGGAGCAGGTTCTCAGCCGGGCTACAGCAAATAAAATGAAATACCTGTTGCACGAGGTGGTTGCCCGGGGGACCGCCCAGGCAGCCAATATTACCTCCGCCCAAGCGGGAGCAAAGACCGGCACCGCCGAAAGCCGCCGCCAGGGGCGAGAGCTGCTTAATTACTGGATCGCCGGTTTCTATCCTCTTGAAGGAACCCGGGCTGCGGTGGCTGTCTTTGCCGACGATCTTAAGGAAGGAACTGTCCAGCAAGTTTTTGGCGAAATCATCTACTATCTTGAAAGAGACAGGTGAAAGATAAGGGGGCACGGCGATGCCGTGCCCCCGTTTATATCTTAACGATTAATCGCTTTCCTTTTTCGATTCGCCGCGGTTTACCCAGAGGGCAAAGAAGGCGGCGGCAACCACGAGAATCCGTACCGGTTTGAAAATAATATCCCAAATATGGGTGGAGAGCTTGATCCGCGGGTTTTCAATTAGCCCGTAAGATTCGGGGTTGCTCTCCAGTACGTACATCATGGCCAGCCCGTTCAGCTCTTCCAGGCCGTATAGATTGGCCTCACTGTTGCCGGCCTGTTGCAGCTGCTGGACCCTTTGCTGGGCCAGGGGAATTAACTCGGACCGCTCGCCGTAGGTGATCGCCCCGGTGGGGCAGGTTTTTGCGCAAGCCGGTATCTCGCCGTTGGTGATGCGGTCATAGCAAAAAGTGCATTTACGGGCCACGTTGGCAGCCCGGTCAAAGCCGATTACCTGGTAGGTGCAGTTGGCGGCGCAGTAGTTACAGCCGATGCAGCGATCTGGATCGATCCTCACTGTTCCGAAGTCGGTCCGGTAGATTGCGTTAGCCGGGCATACCTTGATGCAGGCTGCTTCAGTGCAGTGCATGCAGCCTTGCTTGGAAAAAAGCCAGTGCACCCTGCCGTTAGCATCCTTATCTTTGTAATTAAAGACGATCTTGGTCCAGGTGACAGGGGAGAAATTGGCCGGATTTTCATAAGTTCCATTAAATGCAGTCTGCTCCGCCGGCAGTTGGTTCCACTGCTTGCAGGCAGCCTGGCAAGCCCGGCAGCCGGTGCACTTGGATGTATCAATGAGCATAGTCTTCTGCATTGCTTATCCCACCCTCCTTGTGATATTGCAGAGGTAAGCCTTATATTTTAAGTGCTTTAAGTGCTCTTTGAAACCGAAGGCTTGGTTGGCACAACGGCTTCTTTTTTAACTGGAAGCTCGCCAAATTTGGGTCTCCTGGTGAGACGATCAATCATCGGCACAAAAGCGTTCATGATCAGGATAGAGAAGGCCACCCCTTCTGTGGGGCCAAGGGCCTTCCGGAAAAGCATTACCAGGACCCCAATCGCGATGCCGAAGATGACCTGGCCCTTTGTCGTGACCGGGCTGGTTACCCAGTCAGTGGCCATGAAGAAAGCTCCCAGCAGCACGCCGCCGGCAAAAATATGGTAGAGCGGTATTCCGGCAGCGATATTGGCCAGGGGATTGCCCCAGAAAGTGGCGATCACCAGAATTGTGCCGATCATCGAAACGGGAATGTGCCAGCGGATCTGCTTCTTATAGAGCAGGTAGGCTCCGCCGATAATCAGGGCCAAAGCTGAAGTCTCGCCGAGAGCGCCGCCCGGAGAAGCGATCAGCATTTGGGAGAGGCTTAACTGCTCGAAAGCTCCCTGTTTTATTAAAGCTAATGGAGTTGCCTGCGTGATCACATCGAGGGGACCGAAGTACTGACGTAACGGCGCAAATGATGGATTGGCCCCCACGTAGAGAGGGGCGAGAAGGGTAACCGCCACCAGTCCGAAGAGAGCAGGGTTGAAACGGTTCCAGCCGAGCCCTCCCATCAGCTCCTTGGCGATACCCACAGCGAAAAATGCAGCTAGAACCGCAGTCCACCACGAAGTCCCCGGCCTCAGGCATAAGGCCAACAAGAGGCCGGTAACCAGGGCGCTGCAATCGTAAAGTGTGGCCTGCTTTTTCATGACCTTGCGAAAGAGCAGTTCGAAAAGGACTGCCGAAATCATGCAGACAGCAATCAAAAAGACGGCATAAAACCTGTACATATAAATAGAAACGAGAGTCACGGGAAGAAGCGCGATCAGAACATCTTTCATCGCTGAGGGCACGGTTTCTTGTGAGCGGAGGTGCGGTGATGAGCTGATCGCCAATTGTATATCTTGTCCAGGCATCTTTTACCTTTCCCTCCTTAAGCAAACAGTAAAATTAAGCGGGCTTTCCCTGCAGGCGGCTACTTGGCCGCCTTTGCCGCGGCTATCTCTTTTTTAGTTTGCCGGACAAACTGGACGATAGGCCGGTTGGCCGGACAGACATAGACGCAGATACCGCACTCAAAGCAGTCCATCGCGCCCCATTCAGCAGCTTCATCGAAGTTTCCCATTTCGGCGTAGAGGCCGATATAGTTTGGGTAGAGGAACATAGGGCAGTGATCGACACACTTGGCACAGCGGACACAGTCGGTGTGCTCACTTTCTACGACCATGGCCGGGCTAAAAAGTAGAATCCCGCTGGTTCCCTTAATCACCGGAACGTTCAGATGCGACTGGGCCCAACCGGTCATCGGACCGCCCATAATGACCTTGCCGACCAGGTGAGGCGGCATCTGGAGCTCGTCTTTCGCATCCGGCGGTGCGCCTTTAACGCCACCGCGTTCTTTAATTACATGGCTGATCGGAGTGCCTAACTTAACCTTGAGGTTGCCGGGGTTGGCGGCGGCGTCACCGGTAAGGGTGAGAACCCGTTCGATCAACGGCTTGCTCAAGTGGCAGGCTTCGTAAACAGCGATGGCCGTGGCCACGTTTTGGACCACTACTCCTACCTCCAGCGGCAGTTTGCCAGGGGGCACTTCGCGATTCAAAGTCGCTTTGATCAGCTGTTTTTCAGAACCCTGCGGGTATTTTACCTCCAGGGAAACCACGGAGAGACCATTTTCTCCGGCGATCTTGTTTTGCAAGGCCTCGATGGCATCGGGCTTATTGATCTCTACGCCGAAGATGACATTCGGGGCGTCGACTACCTTGGCAATCAGTTTAGCCCCTTCGACCAGGTCGGAAGTTCTCTCCAGCATCATCCGGTGGTCGCAGGTTAAAAAGGGCTCGCATTCACAGGCATTGATGATGATCGTATCGATCGGTCTGGGCGGGCTTAGCTTTACATGCGTGGGAAAGGCGGCTCCACCCATACCAACAATACCGGCTTCTTTGATCGCCGCCTTGATCTCATCCTTGGATAGGGCGGTGTGATCTCTCTCCGGCCACTGCGGCTCTTTCTGCTCCATATCGACGGCAATAACAACGCTTTCGACCTTGTCCCCGGTAAAACTAGGCCGTGGTTCAATCGCGGTAACAGTTCCATCAAGGCTGGCGTGGACCGGGGCACTGACAAAAGCGCTACTTTCTCCGATTTTTTGGCCGGCTTTAACCTTATCCCCGACAGAAACCAGCGCCTGGCCGGGTGCCCCGATATGCTGCTGCAGAGGGATGATTACCTCTTGCGGCAGTGCAATAGTGCTGATCGGTTCACCCTCGGAGAACTCCTTATAGTGGGGTAAAAAGACCCCTCGCTCAAAAGTTTTTACGGACACTTACAACCACCCCCAACAAATTTTCGTGGGCCGCAGATAATCTCCGCTTTTCTGGCTGTCAGTAACAGCTTTAATAAATCGCCCCCCCTACCTGCTTTTTAACGGACAATTTGACCGGCTAGTTCAGTCGGCCTGCAAGCTGAACCTTATGCTTAAGTAAGACACATTAGTGATGTTTTCACTAATGTTAATTAATTCGCAGCGTTTTCTTAAAATCCTTTTTTTTAAATATTTAAAAAATAATAAAAAGGGGACAGGCACACTTTGTGACGGTTATTCATAGAATTTAGGTACTCTCTTTTTTATCTGGGGTGAACATCTCTAATGACCTTCTTGTTTTCGCTGGTGGAGATCTTTCATCAAATTTGGATTATGGTGGGGCAGATCCAGAGCCGCTCGTTTCCCCGCCCTCTTTCTGCGGCCCAGGAAAGTAAGTATTTACAGAGGATGGCTGAGGGTGACCTCGAGGCGCGGCAGCTCTTGATTGAACACAACCTGCGCCTGGTGGCACACGTGATTAAAAAATTTGAACATACCGGCGAAGAGAAAGAGGACCTCCTCTCGATCGGCTCAATCGGGCTGATCAAGGCAGTAAACACCTTTAACCCGTCGCGGGGGACTCGCCTGGCTACCTACGCAGCCCGCTGCATTGAAAATGAGATTCTCATGTTTTTGCGGGCAACTAGTAAAAAGAAAAATGAGATCTCTCTGCAGGAGCCCATCGGGGTAGATAAGGAAGGTAACGAAATTACCTTGATCGAGGTTATCTCCAGCGATGACACTATTTTTGAAGAGGTCGAGATGAGGCTGTTGCAGGAGAAGCTCCTGAAGATGCTGCAGAATTTAAAAGACCGAGAAAAGAAGGTCCTGACAATGCGTTTCGGCCTGGCTGAAGAGAGGCGCTATACCCAGAAACAGGTTGCGGCCGCGCTGGGCATCTCCCGTTCATATGTTTCCCGCATTGAAAAGAAGGTTTTGCAAAAGCTGGAGCGAGAGTTTAACGTGTAAGAAGAAAGCCCCTGCCGCAGCCGGTGGAATACAGCGCTGCTTCCGGTACGACATTTTTCGGGCAGATCTTTCACAAAAGCATTACGGTATGGTAAAGTAAAAAAGGAGGTCTTTCAAGCCGGGACAATATTCCCGCGAGTTTTAAAACCCGGGCTGGATCCGGAGAGGCTTATCCATATCCGGGTATTTACCTAAGGAACAGGGTAATCCGGGGGATTCGGATCGCTTGACCTTCAGGGAGGGCTAGGCGGTTGAGATTTAAATTCATGCGGCTGCTTTATCCGCACCAGCATCTTAACTCCATTTACGAATTGAACACCGACGAGCTGCGCTCTCTGGGCATCCGGGGGATTATCGCCGATATGGATAATACCCTGGTTCCCTGGAATGACCGTGCTGTCTACCCGCGCCTTGCTTCGTGGCTGGCGCGGCTGAAAGAAGAAGGTTTTCGGCTTTGCATTGTCTCCAATAATAGCCGGGAGCGGGGAGGCCAGCTGGCCCTCGACCTGGGTATTCCGGCGGTCTGGCACGCGGTAAAGCCGAGACGGCGTGCATTTCGCAAGGCGCTACAGATAATGGAGCTCACGGCCGGGGAGACGGCGGTGATCGGTGATCAGATCTTTACCGATGTTTTGGGCGGCAATCGTCTCGGCCTCTACACCATCCTGGTTACCCCTATCTCAGATCAAGAGTTTTTCTGGACCCGTTTCATGCGTAAGCTGGAGCACCTGGTGTTGAACTATCTAAAGCGAAAAAAGAGGCCCAGGTAAGCGACAGCAGGAAGAAGATCGACTTTAACAAGCACCGGGGCCTGTTTTCGCCATTTTTCTCATCCCGGGCAAGACGAAAAATCTTCAAGCCGTCTTAGTAGCAGAGAGCAAGTCTACCGGTTAGGGTAACCAGGGTAGATTTCGCTCCGAAATACCGGGGGCGATATCCGCAAAAACTCGCTAAAAGGCAGGGACACGAAGCTACAGGCTTAAAGTTATGTTCGGCGGCTGGCTTGCCGGTAGTTAATTCCAGGAGTACTCCTGGAATTTTTGCTTTTCAGGGAGAAAATGAGGAGCTAAGTGAAGTTTTTTCAAAATATTAAAAAAAGTGATGCTCGAAGGTTGACAAGTATAAGCATTTCATGGATAATAAGATAAATTCAAGAAGGTTCTTACCATATTCGCCAGGAGGGGAGATGGATGGGAAGTTTCGCCAGAAAACGGTTGGGTGATGTCCTTGTTGAAGCCGGCGTGATAACTGAGCAGCAGCTCCAGGAGACGATGACCGAACAGGTCTCCAGCCATAAACGTATCGGCCAGCTCCTAGTTGAAAAACGCTTAATTACCGAAGAAGAACTGGTGGAGATTCTAGAACAACAGCTGGGACTGCCGCAGGTTAACCTTTATAGCTATAATATTAATCCTGATCTGGCCACTTCGATACCTCTTTATCTGGCCAAGCGCCACCTGGTGATCCCCATTGAGAAGTACGAGAATACATTAAAGCTGGCGATGGCCGATCCGATGAATATCATCGCCATTGATGATGTTGAAATGCTCACCGGGCTAAAAGTAGAACCGGTACTTGCTTCAGAAAGTTCGATCATCCAGACAATTGAGCAGCTGTTCAGCCTCGCTGAGACCGCTGCTGAAGATGCCGCCCTGGAGACACACAGCGAAGAGGAGATTGCCCAGCTACGCGCCCTGGTGGAGGAGGCGCCCATAGTCAAGGTGGTCAACTCGCTGATCCACCAGGCGGTCAGCGAAGGGGCCAGCGATATTCATATCGAGCCTTTAGATAAAGGGGTTCGTGTGCGCATGCGTATCGACGGGGTTTTGCATGACCTGATGACCCCGCCCAAGGATACCCAGCCGCTGATCGTTTCGCGAATCAAGATCATGGCCAACCTAGATATTGCCGAGCGGAGAATGCCCCAGGACGGGCGGATCACTATCCAGGTGGGGTTGAAGGATGTCAATATGCGCGTTTCAACAATGCCCACCATCCACGGCGAAAAGGTAGTTATTCGGATCTTAGATCGGGATCGAGTTATCCTGCCGCTGGACAGGCTCGGCTTTTCTGAAAATAATTACAAGACTTTTCTTAATTTTTTACTCAGCCATACCGGGATGATCCTGGTCACCGGGCCGACCGGAAGCGGCAAAACGACCACTCTTTATTCGGCCCTGAATTACTTGAACCGTGCTGAAGAGAATATTATTACGGTTGAAGATCCGGTTGAATACCGGCTGGATGGGATCAACCAGGTCCAGGTGAATCCGCGAATCAACCTCACTTTTGCCAACGCCCTGCGCAGCATTCTACGGCAAGATCCCAACGTGATC
>JAAZPQ010000212.1 GCA_012797175.1 Bacillota bacterium | reverse complement strand
TCGGCCTCTTTTCAGCACAGTCTTTGTTTTCTCCGATTCCAGAACCAGGGTGCGGATAATCTCTTCGGTTGACCTTCTGTCGGTGAGACCTTCCAAGTAGACCAGGGCTCCGGGCAGGCTGCCGGCCATAAAGCGCCGTATACTGATATCGTAGCTGAAGCCGCCCGCCTCTTGAATTTTATTTAGGTTAGCCTCGAGATTCCCGCTTAACTTTTCTTCTGCCGCCTTCTCCTGAAAGAAGCTGATATCTCGGTCGGCATCCCGTGGCAGGGTTCTTCTGTTTAGCCCCAATTTATTTTTTAGCCAGTTAAACACTGACGCCCCCCCTTCGTTTAATATTTTATAGCTTCATTGAAAAAATATGTAAGAGACCCCGGGCAGTTGTTTATAAATATTGCCGAACAGGGGTATCAAAGCAATAATATAAATGTTAAACTACTGGTTAAAGGATTGCCTGCCGGGGCATTCGGCGGGCCGGGTTATCGGGCCGGGATACCAGTAAATGTGATTTGTTTCACCTTGCTTCGGCCCTGGAGAATAAGAAAATCAAAAAGAATAGGGGAGAATCATGTTTAGCCTTAACGGTCAATCAGAGATTACGAAGATTGAAAGCGTTCTGGTGAAACATCTTCGGGATGCATGGTTGAACCAGGAACATATCGACTTTTGGTGGCGCAAGCTCAACTATCCGGAGTGTCCCGATTTTAAAAAAGCGGAAGCCGAGTATGAACACTTTATAGGGTTACTTCAAGAACTTATTCCCGCTGTTTATGAGCTGCCGAGAAGTGAAAAGGTTTCGCCCGATTCACTTTACCCGCGCGATCCGGTGGTCATTACCAAAAAAGGTGCCATTCTTTTGAATATGGGCAAGCAACAGCGCCGCAGTGAAGCGGAGGCCATTGGCGCGTATTTAAAAAAAATGGGGATCCCCATCCTGGGGTCGATCATCCCCCCGGGAACGATGGAAGGCGGTGACCTTCTCTGGCTTGATGAAAAAACCGTGGCCGTGGGGTTGGGCTACCGGACTAACAGCGAGGGAGTACGCCAGTTCAGAGAGCTGACATCTGGGCTCGTGGAGCAGATCATCGAGGTGCCGCTGCCGCACGGCAATGGCCCCCATGAGTGTTTGCACTTGATGTCGATTATCAGCCCTATCGATGTCGACCTGGCGGTGGTCTTCTCACCCTTGATGGTAGTCCCGTTCCGTAATTATTTGCTGGAAAGGGGGATTAAGCTGATCGAGGTGCCGCCGGAAGAGTATGAGCGCTTTGCCTGCAACATCCTGGCTTGCGAGCCTCGCAAATGTATCATGGTTGACGGCAATCCCCGCACCCGGAAGGCGCTGGAGAAAGAAGGAGTTGATATTTTAACCTACCCCGGGGAGGAAATATCGATTAAGGGTGGCGGTGGCCCGACCTGCTTGACCCGGCCGCTCGTTAGAGGTTAGAGGTTAGCTCGGAAGGCCTGAAGAAAGTTTTTTTATTAATAGCGGGAAGGTGATTACGATAAGAGTAATGGTGCTGCGTGATTACCAGTCTTTAAGCGAACAGGCCGCCGCGCTGGTCGGTGATAGGATCAGGAGAAACCCTGCGACGGTACTCGGGCTGGCTACCGGTTCTACCCCGCTGGGCCTCTATCGCGAACTGGTTAAAATGGTGCGGCGGGGTGTTATCGATTTTGGCGAGGTAGTTACGTTCAACCTGGATGAATATTATCCGATCGCTAAAGAGAATCCGCAAAGTTACTACTACTACATGCAGCGGCACTTTTGGGAACCGGCGGCGATACCCCCGGAGAGGGCCCATATCCCGGATGGAAACCCGGATGATGTCAGAGCATCGTGCCGCGATTATGAACTGAAAATCTACCGGGCCGGCGGAATTGACTTGCAGATATTGGGCATCGGTGTCAACGGTCATATCGGTTTTAACGAACCTGGCGAAGAGCTGATGGCCAAAACCCACCTGGTTTCCCTGTCCGGGGAAACTATCGCCGCCAACAGCAGATTTTTTGAAAAAGCTGCCGATGTTCCCCGCATGGCTATCACCATGGGCCTGGGGACGATCATGAAAGCCCGCGAGATTCTCCTGTTGGCTGCAGGTCCGGATAAGGGCACAGCGATTAGAGAAACTGTTAAGGGAGGGCTTTCCACCAGGGTGCCGGCTTCTCTATTGCAGGCTCACCCCCGGGTAACAGTGATGGTAGATCGGGAGGCGGCCCGCTATCTTCGCTAAAGCGGATGGAACATCCATCTTCTCGAAGGCGAACTGACCGTTGTTTTGTTCACTTACAGCCTGGCCAGGATTGCTGTCATGAAGGGAAGCCCGGAAAAAGTATCTGAAAACCTGTTGATGGAAGTGATCTTTCGGGATAGCCCGGCGGTAATCAGCCGGGCTATACTTTTAAGTGCCTTATAATTCATTAACCCTTAAATCACCGGTGCATATAATATACCGGATGAGCGGAGTTGCAGGGTTGACTGTAACCAGCTGTTTACCTCTCTCATTCAAGTTAATATTGAAAGGAGGTTTGCCTCATGGCCAGACATTATAGCAGCACTGCTGCTACTCCCGGGTGTTCCGGCGCTTTTTCTGGAGCCCGGCTGAGAGGGGCAGGGCGGATTCCTGTTTCCTGTCCGCCTGGTTTTCAGGGTCGTTACACGGTGGTTTCTGGTGATACCATGTTTTTGATTGCGAAGCGTTTTGGGGTTACTTTGGATGCTTTAATTGCGGCGAATCCTCATATTACCAATCCGAGTATGA
>JAAZPQ010000211.1 GCA_012797175.1 Bacillota bacterium | reverse complement strand
CAGGTATGAAAAAGGAAATTGTTTCTGATCAAAGAATACAATTAAGATAAATGAGGTCAAATCTGTTTAATCGTGGGACGAGGGACCTGTCCCCCTCTCCCTCCGGAGCCGGGGTGAAAAGATGTCCGGGGATTTAAAAGTCGGCCTGGCACTGGGCAGCGGTTTGGCCCGCGGGCTGGCCCATATCGGGGTGCTTCAAGTTTTACAGGAGACGGGGATAAAAATAGACTATATCGCGGGCACCAGTATGGGGAGTGTCATCGCTGCTCTTTATGCCTGTGAGCTAAAATTAAAGATGATTAATCGCTTGGCCCAACGAATTTCCCGGCGCACCTGGATGGATTTTACTTTTCCGCGCCTGGGCTTGATGGCCGGTGAGAAGCTCGAAGAGCTCCTTTACATGCTTACCCGAAGGCGATCTTTTTCCGACCTGGCTCTACCGCTGGCGGTGGTGGCTGTTGATTTAATCAGCGGCGAAAAGGTGGTCATCAAGGAGGGTTCTATAGCTAGGGCGGTACGGGCTTCGTGTGCCATCCCCGGTATTTTCAGTCCGGTGGCGATTGAAGAGAAGCTGCTGGTTGACGGCGGTCTATTACAGCGTGTTCCCGCCTCGGTGGTCAGAGAGATGGGGGCAGATCTGGTCATTGCGGTTGATGTCGGAGTGAATGTGGGAGACTATAAGATAGAGCATATTTTTGATGTTTTTTCCAGGTCAATCGATATTATGTCCCGGGAAATTCATCAAGCGCAAAGCCAGGATGCGGATCTACTCATTACCCCCGGGGTGGACGATATCGGCCCCTTCGATTTTCACCGTGCTGAAGAGGCCATTAGCAGGGGCGAGGCGGCGGCACGTCACCTGCTTCCCTTGATTACTAAATCCATGAAAGAAGGTTGAGCCGTTGCCCGGATCAAAAGGAAAAAGAAAGAGTAACTTCATTCCTGTTTTTTTCATCATCCTTGGCCTGCTCTTTTTAGGCTTTGTTATCCGCACCGATTACGTCTTGGTGAAACCCGGTACCGCCCAGGATCTCCGAGAAATGGTCACCGTAGAGGGGGCGGACCGGGATGATCGCGGCAAGTTTTTTCTAGTGACCGTGGCCCAGCAACAGGCCAGCTTATGGTCCCTCCTTTACGGCTACCTGCATCCTTATATCGAGGTTCAGCGTCTTTCCAACGTAATCCCCCCGGGCATGCAGGAGCAGGAGTATCACGAGCTTCTGGAGCAGTGGATGCAGGAAAGTAAAAATACAGCCCAGGTTATTGCCCTGCGTCGAGCTGGTTACAACGTTGAGATTATCAGCGAAGGGGTTGTCGTGGCCGGATTTTTAGAAAACAGTCCTTCACGGGGGATCTTGAGCAAGGGTGATTTAATCACCGCCGTGGATGGAGAAAATACGCTGCTGGCTGGCGAGGTTATCTCCGCTGTTCAACAGCGGCAGGTCGGTGATCCGGTTAGGTTGACGGTTCTGCGCGATTCTGAAAAGCTGGAGCTTACCGTGATCACCGTACCGCATCCCGACGATCCGAAGTTACCCGCGCTGGGCGTCTTTATCTCGACCCTTTCCTGGGAACCGGTCTTGCCGATCGATGTAGAGCTGGCTACCGGTGAAATTGCCGGCCCTTCAGCGGGATTGATGTTCGTGCTTGAAATTTTAAACCAGCTTCAGCCGGGTGATCTGACAAGCGGTCATCTTATCGCCGGTACCGGGACCATTGATATCAATGAAAATGTAGGGCCTATCGGCGGGGGCTTTCAAAAGGTGATTGCCGCCGAACGTGCCGAGGCTTCATACTTTTTAGTCCCGGTTGAAAATTACGAAGAGGCGAAAACTGCGGTCCATCAAATCGAATTGATTCCGGTGAAAACGTTGCAGGAAGCCCTCGATTTTCTTGATTCGCTGGCTGCCGCAGGCGGTAGCAGTTTTCAGCTAGACCACGACCATGAAGGGCGATTTGTCCCGGCAGCGTAAAGCCGCTCAGGCCGTTGAATGCTTCCTGTTACCGGAAAGAGATACCGGTCTTTTCAGTACCAATTACTCGGAACCGGATAATAAATAGAAGACACCGGATGGTCCAGGGAAAAGCAAGTGGCGGGGGGCGGCATTTAAAGGTCATCGAGAAATTTAGAAGACCAATATTTTGACATGGATAAGGGCGCGTGTTATACTTAAACCCTAATAACCGGGTTTGGACCCGAGTAAGCAAGGCAGCTGCGGGAACATGACCGCGAGGCGGTTCTCGAGGAAAGTCCGAGCTCCGTAGGGCAGGGTGCTGGGTAACGCCCAGTGGGGGTGACCCTAAGGCTAGTGCCACAGAAAATATACCGCCGCGCACCCGGCGGGGGAGAAGCCGCCAGCTTGCGAGAGTAGGCAATCTTAAAGGCAGGCTGTAGGGAATGCTTTTTCGCCGCCGGGTGCGCGGCAAGGGTGCAACGGTGCGGTAAGAGCGCACCAGGAGCCGGGAGACCGGCTTGCTAGGTAAACCCCACCCGGAGCAAGACCAAATAGGAGGGGGATGAGGTTGCCCGCTGACTCCTCGGGTTTGGTCGCTGGAGGCGCCAGGCAACTGGCGTCCAAGATAGATGGTTGCCTAAAACAGAACTCGGCTTACCAGTTTGCTCGGGTCCTGGTTAACTGTTTACACGGCTGTGTTTAGGCAGCCGTTTTTTTTACCCCGGATTACTTCCTGCAAACCGCTTACCCGCGCATCTCTTACATTAGTCCGCGTTGTTGTGGTAAAATGGGATGCAGTGAAGCATGGCAAGGAGCATTTCAATTTGAGTGATTGGATTAAATTTATGGGGACAGCCGGGGCGCGCTTTGTTGTCTCCAGGCAGTTGCGCTTCTCTGCGGGGATTTGGTGCTCTCTGCAAAGGCTTAATATCCTCATTGATCCGGGCCCGGGTACGCTAACGCGCTGTTTTACCGGCAGGCCCAAGCTAGATCCGGAAAAACTCGACGTTCTGATCTTAACTCACCGTCATCTAGATCACTCCACCGATATTAATGTGTTGATCGAGGCGATGACACAAGGAACCTTCAACCACCGGGGCGTCCTCTTGGCCCCTGCTGATGCCGTCGATGGCGAGGAGCCGGTTGTCTTTCGCCATGCCCGGCGGTCTGTAGAACGGTTGGAGCTACTTCGGGAAGGCGCTCGTTACCGGCTGGGTGGTATTGACTTAACTGTGCCGGTGCGGCACCGGCACCCCGTGGAGACCTATGGCCTGACCTTCCATCTCCCTTACGGACGGGTTTCATTGATCAGCGATACTGCATTTTTCCCCGGGCTGGCTGATCACTATGCGCAAAGCGATATCCTTATACTTAACGTGATGTTGTTTGAGCCCCTGCCGGTCAAAGAGATTCAGCATCTCGATCTGGACAGCGCCCGCATCCTAATCCAGTCGATCAAACCGCGCCTGGCGATAATGACTCATTTTGGGATAAGCATGCTGCAACACAAGCCTGAACTGCTGGCCCGCCAGTTAACCGAAAAAACCGGAATCCAGGTGATCGCGGCCACGGACGGGATGAAGATCGATCTGAAAGAGGTATTACTTTCAACTACTTAGCAAGCTATTCAAATGGCTGAAAATGGTTTAAAATATGGGACAAGCAAGGAACAAGGAGGCTAATGGATATGCTGTCGGTAGAAGAACAATTAACACTGATCAAAGAGAATACCGCCGAAATTATTGCTGAAGAAGAACTGGTCAACAAGCTGCAGCGCAGCTTTGCGGAGAAGAGACCGCTGCGCTGCAAGCTGGGTATCGATCCATCGGCGCCGGATATTCACCTGGGCCATGCCGTGGTGTTGCATAAACTTAAAACCTTCCAGGAGTTGGGGCACCAAATAATCATTATTCTAGGTGATTTTACCGGGCAAATTGGCGATCCGACGAATCGCTCCGAGACGCGGCAGCAGCTTTCCAAAGAAGAGGTCCTGGCCAATGCCCGTACCTACCAGGAGCAGATATTTAAAATTCTTGACAGGGATAAGACCAAACTTCTCTTTAACAGCCAGTGGCTCGGCAAACTAAACTTCGGCGATGTGCTGCAGATTGCCTCTACCTGCACGGTGGCCCGGATGCTAGAGAGAGAAGATTTCGCCCATCGTTACCGTGAAAATCTGCCGATCGGTATTCATGAATTTTTCTACCCTCTAATGCAGGGTTACGACTCTGTCGCGGTGAAAGCGGATATTGAATTTGGGGCCACCGAGCAGAAGTTTAACCTGCTGATGGGGCGGCATCTTCAGAAGGAATACGGGCAGGAGCCGCAGGTGGCCCTGATCATGCCGATCCTGGTTGGGATCGACGGCGTGCAGAAAATGAGCAAGAGCCTGGGAAACTACATCGGCATCAACGAACCGCCGGAAGAGATTTACGGAAAGGTAATGTCTATATCAGATGAGATCATGCCCGACTATTTTCATCTGGCCACCAGGCTATCTTCTGAAGAGGCCGGCCGGATCATTGCCGACTACAAGCAGGGACGCCTGCATCCTCGCGATGTGAAGATGCGGCTGGCCCGGGAGATCGTCGGTCTTTATCACGGGCCGGCGGCTGCGGCCCGGGCTGAAGAAAGCTTTAAGCAGGTTTTTCAGAAGGGCGCAATGCCTGCGGATATGCCGGTTTTTAAGATTAGCGCAACCTCTTCAACGGACCTGGTTTCGCTGTTGGTAAAAACAGGTCTTGCCTCCAGCAAAAGCGAAGCCCGCCGTTTAATACGCCAGGGCGGTGTCAGGGTGAACCAGGAACAGGTAAAAGATATCGATACCCGGTTACAGGCTACTGGTGAGTTGATTCTGCAAGTGGGGAAAAGAAAGTTCGCTCGCGTCATCTTCAGCTAATTTCAGTTGCGAATCTTTTTGGCAATTTGGCCAGAGCCTACCTGGATAGTTATTGGGGGTAGTCCAGGTTTTTAGGTTCAGGCGTGAGTAAAAGCGGCGTGGCATGTAAAAAAACCTTGTCGAAATGTTGCTGTTTGCGTCGATCGCGGAATTTTTCTACGATTCTTTGGATTACTATCCTGACCTGTTCGTGATCCAGTTCCTGCAGCAATACCAGAAACTGCGCTTCATTCCACCGGCAGATGACATCACCCTGGCGTAAGTTATGGCTCAATATATCGTTTAAATGCTGCATTGGCACGGCCAGTTTTTGCTGCTCGAGCAGATTAGCCCCGGGGTTGGTCAGGGTAAAAAGAACAAGGAAAGCCGGGTGCCCGTCGCGCCTCATTTTTCGTTCTTCCAGCTTGTAGAGGTAGCGGAATATCTCAGCATCGCATTGAAAGGCGCCGTCAAGTATCTCCCGTTCCCTGAGTTGATTGGAGATTGTATTTAGATCTTTTTCGACAGACTCGTGATTAAGTATCAACCGCCGGTAGATGTTGCGCATGGCCGGTGAAGGTTTCACGCCCATTTCATGGTAGTACAGCGAAGTGACGTATTCGTAGTGTGCCCGAGCCAGCCCGTATTTCCCTTCCTCCAGTAGCGCCTCCATCAAGGAGAGGTGTAATTCTTCTTCAAAAGGCTCTAGTAGCGCTGCTTTTTCATTGATTTTGATAATTTTAGCGAACTGGCGCTCTGCTTTAAGCAGCCTGGTTAGCCGGGAGACGCATTCCAGATACATTCGGCGGAAATGATTCCGGTGGGGTTCAATCCATGGAGTATCTTCAAATTCAGAAAGGAAGGATCCTTTGTACAGGATCAACGCTTCTTTTAGAAAAATAGTTGCTCTTTTCGGCTCTTCATCGGCCAGTTGAGATCCCAGAAGGCATTTACGCTCAAATTCTTCTATGTCCAGCCAGCATTGAGTGTTATTCCACCGGTAACGGCCTTGCGAAGACAGGATCGTCTCCTGGGTTCCCGGAGAAGACTTTCTGTTGAAGATCTGGCGCAGTCGATAGATCGAGGTGCGGAGAGCTTGCTCGGGGTTTTTTAACTCATCGGATTCAGTCCAGATATTCTGAAGCAGCTCCTCCCGGGTAATGCTTCGGGAACGGTTAAGCACCAGGTAGATAAACAGGCACCAGAGACGATGAGCGCGGTGCGAGCTCTCCGAGATCAATTTTTCACCGCGGTAAACCCGGAAATTGCCCAGGGTATAGATATAGAAGTAATCGCTTGTTATCACATCCGGTTTTTGTGTAATATTCATCTTTATTCTCCCGGTTGTAACAATTAAACGAATGTTTAATTAATAACGATATTCTCTAAAACTGCTGCAGATCCTGCCGCCTGGCAAAATTTCTTTGGCTTTGAATCATTAACCGGTGATATTCTATTTCAACGGGCGGCGGCATAAACATACCGGGGGGGTTATTTATGTTGCGTAGGCGTCCCTACCGCCGGATTCCGCCGGGCGTCCTGCTTTCATTCGTTATTCTGGTCCTGATTATCCTTCTCCTGGTTGAAGGGCTGCTCCTGGCTGAGCGGAAAATAAGGCCAGCGATCCTCGCTGCCGCCGTGATGGAATGTGACAATATCGCCACTATGGCGATTAACAAGATTATTTTAGAAAAAGTAGTGCCTACCGTGAGTTACAAAGATCTGATCAGTATTGAACAGGATGAAAATGGCAAA
This sequence comes from Bacillota bacterium, assembly GCA_012797175.1. Classification (GTDB taxonomy): domain Bacteria; phylum Bacillota; class Dethiobacteria; order DTU022; family DTU022; genus JAAZPQ01. The sequence continues at coordinate 767 of JAAZPQ010000211.1, read as the reverse complement.
ATAGTAATGGCCCAGGCTAATATTGTGGAGATTAACCGGGTCATGGCTTTAACGACGGCTGCTACCGGAGAGGCAGTCACCGAAATAAGTGATCGTGAGATCAAGATACCCCTTGGTAAAATTACCGGCAGCTATTTGTTGGCTGCGTACGGACCTAAAATTCCGGTAAGATTAAAGCCCATGGGCCGGGTGAACACGGTCGTATTCGATTCCTTTGAGGATGCGGGAATTAACCAGACCCGTCACAAAATATATTTACAGGTAATTATTGAAGTGCAGATCATTGTCCCCTTGATTGTTGATTCTGTAGAAGTGTTTACCATGGTCCCATTGGCCGATACGATCTATATTGGAGAAGTTCCTGAAATGCTCGTTAACCTGTATTTCCCCAGCCAGGAATGAGCTTTCTCTGTTAGAACAGAGAGCTGTGGAGCAGTTCTTTTTAGAAAGTGACCGGGCCTGTTTGTTATTTCCAGAATCCTTTAAACAAGATGATAATATATTGGGATGTAGGATGATCCCTTTTGTCCAGGGGTTTCGTGTTTTTTGGCTAAAATCTTCAAAAGGCTTGACAGGGACAAAACCCTGTGCTAAGATAATCGTTGCTCGCAGGGCGGGCAGGGTGCCTGTTCTTTGAAAGTTGAATAGGGTAAGGTAGTCCGGCGGGTTCTTTACCTTTTTTAAGGTAGGACCTTGTGAGAGCGAGGATTAAAAGGTGTAAACTGGAGAGTTTGATCCTGGCTCAGGACGAACGCTGGCGGCGTGCT
>JAAZPQ010000210.1 GCA_012797175.1 Bacillota bacterium | reverse complement strand
GAGTATATGCTCTGGGATCCCCAAAATAAAAACTATCCCCGGGAGGCTTTTTATACTGCAGCGGAAGCAGAGCGCCGGGTTGCACAGTTGCGCCAGGAACGTGAAGCAAAGGAAGAAGATTTTCTCGGGCGCAATCCGCGCAATGCTGCAGAAGCCTACCTCGAAGCTCTTTGCAAGCTTAACTGGCGTGAAGCTTATGCCCTTCAGCACGGCTTCCGGGACGACGGCAACGCTTACCGTGACTGGCTTAACAGCGCTGCCGGCAAAGTTAAAGAGTGGCGGATTGGCAGTATTGAAAATTCAGAAGATGCGTCCACGGTCACCCTTTCGGTGACGTTGAACCTCTCCGGGGAGGAGCTCACCCTGGCGAACGAAAAGTGGAAGCTGCTCCAGAAAAACAATCTCTGGCGGATTAAACCTTCGGCAAAATTTCTAGAGCAGCTAACCGGCGCAGAGGTTACAGAAAAGGAAGCAGACCCGGGTACCGGGGTAAAATAGGCAAACAGAAGGGGCGAAATTTTAAAGCCCCTTTCCCGTTTAATTACGTATCAGAAACGGTATTTTTACCCCAAGCCAAATTAATATGATCAGGACCAGCCCGATTCCTAAAAGAAACAGAAAAGCGGCCAGCTCCTTCCAGTATCTCTGCCGTACCAGCCCGGGGATCTCAATTAAGCCGATGGCAGTAAAAACCAGTAAAATAAGGAACTTACTCAACGATGAAACACCCTTAAAGAATAATTTAAGTGGCAGCCTGTTACCGCGGCCCGACCGGCCTGGTGATCCGGCCAACCCGTAAAATCCGCGATTTTACCTTCAGCTCGATCTCCAGCTCTGGAAATGCTTCATCCCAGCGGCTCTCCAGCTCTTTCCATTCTTGCGGGAACTTCCGTTCGATAGCCTCGCCAAAACCGAAGATATCGGCGTTATACTCGCGCGCCTTCTTGACGGTAGCGTGGATCTCGTTTTTCACCACGGTGGCGTGGCGCCGCTCCAGGGAGCGGAGCGCTTCCGGGGTAGCCAGATCCGCGGTCCCCTGCTGCTCAACCAGGTTGCTTTCAGTTTGAACTTCTACCGTGATCACGATCCGGTTACCTCTCTTTTCCGGCTTGATTTTAGAGATTAGCTCGAGCAGTTCAAGCGAAGCCAGGCTGCTCTCGTCACCGGGACACTTTACTACAACGATGCTGCTTTGTGCCTTCCCCAAGGCCCAGAGCAAGCCACGGCTCTCCGCCTTGTTCAGCCAGCCGACCAGCCGGTCGCCCTTAAAGACCGCCGTTCCGGACAGCTTTAACCGCTGCCGCTTCGGCTCGGCTGCTCCCGCCGGCCCGCTGGTGCCGGGGTAATCACCGGCATCGGTCTTCTCGCCCGCCCGGATCAGCTCCAGGCGCGGCACCACCGCGGCGGCAGTTTTACTGTTAAGACGTTCGATAAAGAGCTTCAGGTCGACCTGGGGAACCACCGAAAGCGAGGTGCTGCTTTTGATCAGGGCATCCAGCTCTGCTCCCGGCCCGTCCTCCATTTTGGATACCGTTTCCACGATCTCCTTGGCCTCGGTGCCCCCGGCCACGAAGACCCAACTGCGCAGCCTCGGTTCTACCCCCCTGACAAAGCGGTCGATTACATTGAAAACTCCTTCCCGGGCCATCGCCTCGCCGATTATCAGGTTACGGTTATGGCCCCAAAAAAGACGCCGGCTCGATTGCATGAGAAAGTTCCGGGTCGTCTCGAAGACAGTGTCGCCGGTAGCGGTGTAGTAAGCCGCCTTGGACCGGACCACGCCTCCCGCGCCGGTGTCGGAGCTGACCTCACCCGGGCGGATTACCGAGACCGTCATCTTGATTTTTCCGGGCTCTGCCGCCCGGTCAAGCCCCAGGCAACAGACCAGCCCGCGTTGCTCCAGCTCCCGGTAGTCCCAGCAGCCGGCAGTAACTATTAAGATGATCGCGGCACAAAGCAACAGGCTAAGCTGCTTTTTCACCGGCAGAACCTCCCTTGCCTCGAAAGGCGGCGATGATCAAGAGTAGAAGCGGTAGCCCGATCTGGATCGAGAGCGCCATCGGAATAATCTTAATGATAGTTTCTTGAAGAACGCTGATATCAGGAAAGTGAACAATTGAAACCAGCACCAGAAGCACCCCGGTGGGGAAGACCAGCGGCCGCCAGTCTCGCAGGCCGGCCCAGCGGGCGGTAGCCAGGCAGGTGCAGTAGTAATAAAGCCCAATTTTTACCAGGCCGGTGCCCACCCAGATGGCCATGACGAGCGCTTCCTGCCTCTCAATAATACCGGCCACGCTGATATAGCGAAAAAGGTCAATCACTGAAAAATAACGGTCTGCTGTTTCCAGCCCCAGCAAGGCCAGCACTGCAATACTGAGGACGGTATGGAAAATACCGGCAGCGACTACGGCGGCAACCACCGGTCGGGTAGCCTCCCGGGGGTTGTTCAGAGCAGGCAGTATTACCAAGATCAGGTATGTTTCAGCAAAAAAAACCGTTGCCGGATAAACCCCTTTTAATACCGGGATCGCTCCCCCGGCGAAGACTGGCAAGAGCCGTGAAAACTCGAGATCTTTGAAGATTAAGAGCAGACCTCCCAGAATAAAGAAAATCTCAAAGGGCAAGAGGATTTCATTAGTCCGGCAGAGCACCTCCAGCCCCCGGCGAATAATATAGGCCGCCGCCAGGACAATGGTGAAAGCAAAAACCTCCATCGGCGTCTCAGGAAAATATTCAGTTTTCAGCAGTTCTATAAATTCACGGATGACAATCACGTTTATGTAAAACATGAGCAAGATAGACGATAACCCCAGCAGCGAGCCCAGAAACCTGCCAGTGATCTCCTTGCTGTATTCAATAATGGTCTTACCGGGAAAGCGACAGCCTAACCGGACCTGGAGAAGCCCGCTTAAGATCCCCAAGATGGTAACCACGAGTATCGACATCCAGGCATCCTGCTTTGCTTCCCGAACCACGAGGGCCGGCAGGATTAAGATAGTGGTGGATATTAAAATACAGAAAAGCAATAAAGCCAGTTGCCGGCCGGAGATCTGCTCATCTTTAAAATTCATCAGGCGACCCCTCGTTTTTTTCTGGCAGCCGGCTGCTTTTACCCTTTGACGGCTGTGGGGTCTGCTCCGCAGGCTGCCGCCGGAGATTCTGCCGGTCAATTACTCCCGGCCGGCGCTGCAGCAAGGGCCACGGCGCCCGGATAAAAACATCTTTCCATTCGCCATAAGCGGCGGGAGCGAGCGGGGAGGTATAGGGAACGCCGCAGGAGCGCAGAGAGACGGCATGGGCCACCAGGACAAAGACCAGCAGCATCACTCCAAAAAGGCCGAGAAAGCTGCCGGCGAAAAGAAGAGGAAATTTTAAAACGGCAATCGATTCTGACTCCGGGGGGATAACAAAACCGGTGATCCCGGTCAGCGCCACCACGATCACCATGGCCGGGGTGACGATACCGCTGCGGATGGCCGCTTCGCCGAGGACAAGCGTGCCCACGATGGCCACCGCCTGCCCCACCGCCCGGGGCATACGCAAACCAGCTTCTTTAAGAAGTTCATAGATGGCCAGCATTAGGAAGGCTTCCAATAAAGCCGGAAAAGGGATCCCTTCCCGCGCTCCCGCCATCCGGACCACCAGGATGGTCGGGATCATCTCCGGGTGATAAGCTTGCACGGCCACGTAAATTGCCGGCAAAAGAAGCGTGATCATGAAGGCGACAATCCTAATCAACCGGGTCATAGAGGCGTAAAAAGGACGGGAATAGTAATCTTCGCTTACCTGAAAAGCCTCTACCAGCAGGTGCGGCACGGTCAGCGCGAAGGGGGAGCCGTCGACTAAGATCCCCACCCGTCCCTCCAGCAGCTTAGCCGCGACCACATCTGGCTTTTCAGTATTGCCGACCGTGGGAAAGGGGGAATAAGGGGCATCTTCAATGTACTCCTCCAGGTAGCCGGAATCTAAAACAGCATCGATCTTAATCCGCTTCAGCCGGCGGCGCACCTCTTCAACGATCTTGTCATCGGCGATCCCTTTCACGTAGGTGATGGCTACCGCGGTGGCGCTCTGCTCACCGAGAAAGATTTTTTCCACTTTTAGCTGCGGCCCCTTAATCCGGCGGCGCAGCAAGATCAGGTTCGTCACCAGCTCTTCGATAAAGCCTTCTCGGGGGCCGCGGATGACTACCTCAGTTTCCGGTATGGAGACGTTCCGGTGTTCATAACCTTTGAGATCGATCAGCACGGCGCGGGCTACGCCGTTGATAAAAAGGGCTAATTCACCTCTGAAGACACCCTGCGTCACCTGCTGCAGATTCTCTACCAGGTTGGTCTCGCCGGCGACCAGGCACTGGTTAACAATAAGATCAAAGGACTGCTCGGCTTTCATCTTACTGCATTGGGGATCGGTGAGGCGCGACAGCAGCATCAGCCCATCCATAATCTCGCTGACCCGGTCTTGATCAACAAAGCCTTCCAGGTAAACAATTAGCCCGCCCAGGCGTCCGGAACCGATCTCGAAGCGCCGCATGACCGTATCGTCGCAGCGGTAATAGAGCTCCTGCAGACGGGCCAGGTTGTTGTTTAAATTAGATGAGATCTTTAGCCGACCCGGCTTAGTGGCCTTCTCCGCCAGGTTAAACGGCTCCTCCGGAACCTGCTTAAACAGACGCCGCTGCAACCAGCGTACAAATTTGCTTAACATTATTTTCTCCAGCCCGCCTATTATGTGGGAACCTGCCTCATGGATAGTATGAGATGAATTAAACATTATTATGTTACGCAAACAATCCCGGTATAAGCTTCCCTGCTCTGCTGTAAACTAAGATGTTGAATAAAACCGGGAGGCGATCGATTGCTCTTTTTTAACCGGCGTGGACGGCCGCCAAGGCGGCACGATAACCGGCTGCAGCCTACGGCTTCGCCGCCTCAGCAGGCTTCTGTCTTGCCCAACATTCAGCAACTGGGGCAGGTTCAAATACCTCAAATGGAAAGCAATATCTATACGCTGCCGATTATTGGCCAGATTGAAGGTCACCTGACTCTGCCGCCGCAAAATAAGACCACCAAGTATGAACATGTCATCCCCCAGCTGGTTGCAGTGGAGCAGAATCCAAAAATTGAGGGGCTGCTGGTGCTCTTGAATACCGTCGGCGGTGATGTCGAAGCAGGACTGGCTATCGCCGAAATGATCAAAACTCTTTCCAAGCCCACCGTTACCCTGGTTCTCGGCGGGGGACACAGTATCGGGGTGACCCTGGCGGTAGCCGGTAATTACTCGTTGATTTCCGAAACGGCAACGATGACCATTCACCCCCTTCGCCTGACCGGACTGGTGATCGGTGTTCCCCAGACATTTGAATATCTAGACAAGATGCAGGACCGGGTGATCCAGTTTATCACCAGGCATTCCCAGATCACCGAAGCGAAGTTCCGGGAGCTGATGTTCAGCACCGGGCAGCTGGCCCGGGATATCGGCACTGTTCTGGTCGGAAAAGATGCAGTCGAAGTAGGGCTAATTGATGAAGTTGCTGGCCTGGGACGAGCCGTCGTAGTTTTAAATGATCTTATCGGGAAACGACGCTGCGAGGTGAAGCCCTCATGATCTACTATGCGGCCTTCCCTGTGGAGCTTGCCTTTGAGGGGTATGAGACCTTTGCTCCAGAATATAGAAGTCTCCCTTTTGCACGCGGTTGCATTATTGTGGAAGCTCTTTCACCAACCTCGTTCCGGATAGTCGGGCTTATCAGCAGCGAGATCCAGGACTACCTACAGCCGCAATTTCAACCGGGCCGGATAATTGACTTATATTCGAACAGCTCTGGATAAACGGTTCCCTTCATCCGGGTAAAACCGGTATATTTTGCCGGCCAGGGCGTAAAGATGAGAGCAGAGAGCGGGGTAGGGGAGAGGGGGCGGCTGCTTTGCCGGGGCTCAGCCTGCTCCAGGCAGCCTTTTTCTTGCTGCTTTTTCTTGGCGGGCTGCACCAGATGAGCCGGGCGCTTGCCCGGACCGCCGGACCCGCGTTTAAGCGGTTGCTCTCCAGGCTGACCGGCAACCCCTGGCGCGGTTTCGGCACCGGTTTCCTGGTTACAGCACTGCTGCAAAGCAGTAGCCTGACCACGGTGATGGTGGTCAGCTTAATTAATGCCCGGGTGATGACAGTGGCGCAGGGTTGCGGGGTAATCATCGGGGCTAACGTCGGCACGACGATTACCGGGCAGCTACTCTCGTTTAACCTTGGTCGACTAGCCTGGCCGCTGCTCGGCCTGGCTGTTTTTCTAAGGTTGATCCCGCTTCCGAATGCACGTCGGGTGGCGGCCCCTCTCCTTGGTTGTGGCCTCCTATTACTCGGGCTGGAGGGGATGACCGCGGCCCTCTCTTCGCTGAAAAATTCGGCTCTATTCGGTAGAGCTTTACAATTTGCAGCAGCTGCACCGTGGCGGGGCCTGCTCACCGGGATAATGGCCGCGGTAATGCTGCAGAGCAGCAGCGCAGTAATCGGGATAGTCCTCGGACTGGCTCGTGAGGGGATGATCAACTTATCCGCCGGGGTGACCATGATTATCGGCGCCGATCTGGGGACCTGCTCCACGGCCCTGCTTGCCTCTATCGGAATGGAGCCCACCGCCCGCCGGGCGGCCTGGTTTCATTTTTTCTTTAACTTGTTTAGCCTTATTTTAGCCCTGGCTTTTTATCCCTACCTACTTCTGGCGGCAGTTAAAAGTGCCGTGGCGCTTCCGCGTCGCCTGGCCAATGCCCATTTTCTCTATAATCTTCTTGGTGCAGTCGTCTTACTGCCCCTGACGCCACCGCTGGCCCGCCTCGTTGAGCGTGAGAACCTCCGTGTTTAAACCAGCAATAGCTTGACATAATATTAGAGATTATTCTAAGACCCTGCAGGATAATACGCAGCTATCCAGAAATGATCACAGCATAACTTTTTAGAAAACAGGAGAGGAACCAATGAATTTAATCAAGGCAATTATATTGGGCATGGTCCAGGGGCTAACCGAATTTCTGCCGGTAAGCAGTTCGGGGCACCTGGTTATCTTTCAGCGCATCTTCGGTATTGAAACCACCGGTGTCACCTTCGAGGTGCTACTTCATTTTGGAACCCTGCTGGCGGTGCTCTGGGTCTTCTGGCCTGATTTTGTAAATCTCTTGAAGTTCCCCCGGGATGCCGTCCAGAGGCGTTTTCTACTAATGCTGATCTTAGGTTGTATCCCCACGGCGCTCATCGGCTTTTTACTCGGCGATTTTATCGAGTCTATTTTTCACTCGCTGCCTCTAACCGGGGTAGCCCTGCTTATCACCGGCGGTTTCTTGAAGCTGCTAACGCTCCTGCCCGAAGGGCGAAAAGAGATCTCGACGATGCAGCCCGGTGATGCCCTCTGGGTCGGCCTGCTCCAGGGGATTGCTATCATCCCGGGGATTTCCCGTTCCGGTTCAACCATTACTGCCGCTCTCTGGCGGGGGCTGGACCGGGCTACCGCGGTACGCTACTCGTTTATGCTGGCCGCCCCGGTAATTTTCGGAGCCACCCTTCTCGAGCTTAAGGGGCTCATTACCGGAGGCCTGGAGAGCGCGCTGTTCTGGAGCTACGCTGCCGGAACCGCCGCCGCCTTTGTCGCCGGTATTCTGGCCATTAAGATTTTCATCCGTCTTCTGCAGGAGCAGAAGTTTCATTATTTTGCGTACTACTGCTGGGCAGTCGGGACCGCGGTGATCATCGCTTCATTATTCTTTTAAATGTCTGGTTAATTAAGTTAATGAAAGCATTGAGATCACCCGCTACTCCTTGCGCCCGGCCAGGTTTGCCTCGGTGAAATAAATCGGATATAATAGGACTGCAGAGGCAATATCTGGGAAAGCATGGTGAACGGAAGATGGCGCGGCGCCAGACCGGTTTTCGCGAAGAGATCGGGATACAGATTAAAGGGATCTTAATTATCGCCGTAGCGGTGTTTTGTTACGCCGGGGTAGTTTATGCCGATCAGGCTGGAGAGCTGGGACTGTTCGTCCATAACCTGTTCCGAACTATCGCCGGCGATACCGCCGTAGTGATCCCTTTTCTAATCGGCATTCTAGGCTTGCGAACCATGCTTCCAGAGCAGACTTACAATCTAAAATCCCGCCTTATCGGCATCCTCATCCTGCTGCTCCTCTTCACCATCTGGGCTCATTTCAAGCTAATGCTCGAGCAGGTCGATGCTTTTACCGGGCAGGATTTTTACCGGGCCAGCATGCAGATGGGGCTGCAGAAGATGGGCGGGGGTCTTCTCGGCGCCGCCATTGCCGTGTTTCTCTTTTTTTGCTTTAAGGAGATCGGCAGCTACATTGTCATAGCGGCACTGGCCCTGGTAGCTACACTTTTAATCACCAACGTAACGGTGACCCAGATCTTTGATTACCTGGGAAAATTTTTTTCCTGGCTGGGCCACCTGATGAACCGCTTCGGAGTTTACTTAAAGGAGCTCTACACAATTCTGATGACCGGATCCGAGGAAGAACCTTCCGTGCCGGAAAAAAAAATTACCGAAACCGCCGTTGAGAGCACGGCGGCAGCTTCCGGGCCGCAGGTAGATCTGTTTGATGAGGCGAAGAGTGCCGCGGAAGAACCGGCGGAGCTGCAGACCGTCACGGACTCATATTACCAAAAAGAGCGGCGCCTGGCCCTGGTAGAACCGGCGGACCAGGATGAACCCGGTTTCCACCCCCAAAAGGTCTCCCGCCGACAAAACCATTATACTCTTCCCTCCCTGGATCTGCTTGCCCGCCCGAGCCGGCCTGGCGAGCAGCAACAGGTTAAGGGGATCCGGGCCCGGGCCAGGTTACTGGAGAATACGCTGGAGAGCTTCGGTGTAAAAGCAAAGGTGATCCATGTTCAGTCGGGACCTACGGTAACCCGTTTCGAGGTTCAGCCGGAAGCGGGAGTAAAGGTCAGCCGCATCGTCAGCCTCTCTGATGATATCGCCTTGAACCTGGCTGCCCCGCTGGTGCGCATCGAAGCGCCGATCCCGGGTAAAGCCGCCCTGGGAATCGAGGTGCCGAACAAAATTATCTCCCTGGTCTACCTGCGTGAAGTCCTTGAAGATCTGGCCTTCCTGGAAAACAGCTCACCCCTGACCATCGGCCTGGGCAAAGATATTACCGGGGTGCCCGTAATCGCCGATCTAACCAGGATGCCGCATCTTTTGATTGCCGGGTCCACCGGTTCCGGAAAAAGTGTTTGCCTGAACGCGCTGATTATCAGCATCCTGTTCAAGGCCCGGCCGGAACAGGTCCGCTTTCTGATGATTGATCCCAAGGTAGTCGAGCTAAGCGTGTACAACAATATCGCCCACCTGCTTATGCCGGTGGTTACCGAGCCCAAAAAAGCATCGCTGGCTTTAAGAAAGATGGTCCAAGAGATGGGGCGGCGCTATAAAATCTTTGCTCGTGAAGAGGTCCGGGATATTGACACCTATAACGAGCTGGTCGCAGGCGGACACTGTGACGGAGAGCCTCTGCCGTATTACGTGGTGATCATTGACGAGCTGGCCGACTTGATGCTGGTCTCGCCGGGAGAAGTTGAAGATTCTATTGGCCGCCTGGCCCAGATGTCGAGGGCCGCCGGAATCCACCTAGTCATCGCCACGCAGCGGCCTTCGGTTGATGTGCTCACCGGCGTGATCAAGGCCAATATTACCTCGCGCATTGCCTTTACCGTCTCTTCACAAGTTGATTCACGGACTATTCTGGATATGGCTGGCGCTGAGAAGCTTCTTGGGCGGGGGGATATGCTCTTTTATCCCGTGGGCTCAGTCAAGCCAACCCGCGTCCAGGGAGCCTATATCAGTGAACGCGAGATCAAGAGGATTACCGATTTCATCAAGGAGCAGGGTAAGCCTGAATACGAAGTCGACCTAGATGACCTGGAGACGAAGACCGACGAACAATTCGAGCCCGATGAGCTTTTCCCCGATGCGGTGGAGCTGGTTGTCCGGATGGGAGAGGCTTCGATCTCACTTCTCCAGAGGCGTTTCCGGATCGGCTACACCAGGGCCGCTCGCCTGATCGATGATCTGGAACGCCGGGGCGTGGTCGGCGAACATGAAGGAAGTAAGCCCCGCGAGGTGATTATCACTCCGGAACAGGCGGCTAAACTCTTTGAAGAGTTTAAACAGAAAACAAGTCTTTAAGCAGAAGCCTGCGATCTGGGAAGAATTGTAAAGGGGGAATGAATGTGAAAGAGCTGCTCGATCTTTTAAGGCAGGCCCGCCGGGAGAAACAGATCTCTTTACGCGAAATCAGCGAACAGACCAAGATTCAGGTCCATTATCTTGAATCGCTGGAAGCTGGAGATTTTGACAAATTTCCCGGGGAGGTCTACCTGAAAGGGGCGCTGAGGAATTATGCCGAGACGGTCGGCCTGGACCCGAAAGAGGTGCTCTCTCTCTACCGCAGCTTAAAGAATGAAGCCCCTCCCGAAGAGCCGGAAGCGGCACCCCCGAAGGAGGCGGCAGCCCCGCCGGTACGCAAAGAGAGGCGACCTTCTTTCATCTACGGCCTTATCGTTTTGGTTCTGCTGCTGGTAGCAGGCGGCTACTGGTTTGTAGAGCAGTACTGGCCCAAACCGGTACTGGATCCGTCCGCTAACCATGAAGATCCCTCCGGGCCGGCAGAACCGTTAGAACCGGCAGAGCCCGGGGAGCCGGGCGAAGAGGCGCCCGGAGAAACCAAACCTCCGGAGCCGCCTGTTGAATTAATTGTCTCTACTACTGAATCTACTGCCGGGGAGACAGTCTTCTCTGTCCGCAACGTCGAGCAGCTGGAGATGGAGCTAAGCTGCCTCGAGAGATGCTGGATCGCAATACAGGCTGACGGTAAAGAAGAGTTTCCGCCACGAAACCTGCAGCAGGATGAAAAGATTACTGCCACTGCGGTTGACCGGATCTGGATCCGCTTAGGCCATCCCGGCGGAGTAGAGCTAAAGATCAATGGCGAAGCGGTGGCCGAGGTCAGCCGGCAGAAAACTGCACACAACTTTTTGTTTATCCGTGAGTAAAAGTAAACGCCGGCCGGACCAAGAACTTACCAACAGGGAGCAGCAGAGAAGATGAACAAAGAACGTAAAATTGCCGCTGTAGCTTTAGGGTGCGCCAAAAACCGAATCGATACCGAAGAGATCCTCGGCCTGCTGGGCCGCCACGGTTATCTGATCACCGACGATCCGGCGCTGGCGGACGCGGTTATTATCAATACCTGTGCATTTATCGAAGAGGCCCAGCAGGAATCAATCGAGGCTATCCTGGCCCTGGTGAAGCAGCGCCGGGATAAAGTCCCGCTGATCATCGCCGCCGGATGCCTGGCCCAGCACTTTGGCGAACGCCTTCTTCAGGAGATACCCGAACTAAATGGCGTCATCGGTGTGCATAGCTATGCAGAGATCATCCCCTTTTTGGAAAGCTGTTTCGCCGGCAAGAGAGAGCTGCTTCTTCTGGCTCCCCCGGACCGCTACCGCGACCTGGGGCCGCGCTTGCTGACTACCGCAGCGCACAGCGCTTACGTTAAAATTGCCGAGGGTTGCGACAACCGCTGCCGCTACTGCCTGATTCCCTCTCTGCGAGGCCCCCTGCGCAGCCGCCCCACCGCCGAGATTATCAGCGAAGTAAGGGACCTTATCGCCGGGGGCACCCGTGAAATTAACCTCATTGCCCAGGATAGCACCGCTTACGGTGCCGACCGCGGCCTCTCCGACGGCCTCTCGCTGTTGCTGCAGCAGATCCTGCAGGAGATCCCCTCTTTTTTTTGGATCCGAATCCTCTATGCACATCCAGCCCGGGTCACCGCCAAGCTGATCAGCCTGATTGCCCGGGAGGAACGGATCTGCAAATATCTCGATCTACCGCTGCAACACATTAACAGCACCGTGCTGCGGCGGATGGGACGGCGCTATACCCGCGAAGAGGTCGTCGCTTTGGTACAAAAGCTGCGGCGCTGCATTCCCGGGATAGTCCTGCGCACCACCTACCTGGCTGGTTTTCCCGGGGAGAGCCGGGCCCAGTTTCGGGAGCTGCATGCATTTTTACAGGAGCAGCCTTTTGAGAGGGTTGGCGTCTTTGCCTACTCAAAGCAGCCGGGAACAGCGGCGGCGCTGCTTCCGGACCAGGTTCCGTCCCGGGTCAAGCAGAAAAGACGCCGCGAACTGCTCAGCTTACAACAAGGTATCGCCCTCGAGTTTAACCAGCGTCTCATCGGGCAAAAGTTTACCGTGCTGGTAGAAGGCCCGGCCGGGGCCGGCGAAAAACTCTACCGAGGCCGAACATCTTTCCAGGCACCTGAAGTGGATGGGCTGCTCTATTTTCGCTCCCCACGCCCGCTCCGCCCGGGAAGCTGGACCCAGGTGCAGGTTACCGCCGCTTCGCCTTACGATCTCTACGGAACAGCCCTGAAGTAGAGCTGGCAGAACAGCACATCTCCTCCATAAAGAAGCAGGCACCGTTTAAGGCGGAAGCTGTTGCCCCGGCGGTGCTTCTTTGTTATAATCAGAATACATTATGTAAACTACGCTAAGGGAGCGGTTGCCGGTGCCTGAGCTGGATTGGCCCAAGGTGCTGCTCATAGCAGTGCTGGCGCTGGGGCTATTTTTTGGGGTTAATTACTATTACCAGCATCATTTCAAGAAAGAGCCGTTTATCGATAAGATCTGCTGCCTGGAAGGGGTGGCCGCCGCCGAGATTGTCTCGGAAAACGGGAGCGAGCTGCTGATCATCACCCCGGAGCCCTCGTACCGGGGATCGCTGCAAGAGCTTTTCGTTAGTATCGAAAAAGAGATAGCGGATGATTATCGAAAACCGCTGCACATCGAGATTAAAGATAAGCGCAGCGCCAGGCTCGCTCAATTTGCTGTCGCTGTCAGTCCAGCCCTTTACGAAGCAGCCCGGTCTGGTTGTTACCGTGAAGCCGCGGCCGAGATCACAGAAATTGCCGCCGCCTACGGCCTTACAGAGCCGGTCCTCACTGTTGATTCATGTAATCTTTACCTGCAGGCACGTGACGACGCCGGTTTTCTTTACCAGGTCGTGCCGCTGCCGCCGTTTCAGGAAGGAGAAACTGCCAATGCGTGAGCTTTTCGCCGGATTGGGCGCCGCTGGACTGATCATTCTGCTCTATTACCAGAGCAGCCTGATTCCGCTGGCCATCCTAGCGGCCTTCTTTCTGTTGTTGTTGCGTTTTAACGGGGTAAAAACAGCTCGTTTTAGCTCTGTGGGCCAGGTTCCCCAGGGTAAAGAGATCAGTTTTAACCAGATCGGCGGCCAGGAGGTAGCCAAGAAAGAGCTTCTAGAAGCGCTTGATTTTGTGACCAAGCCACACAAGATCAGGCATATGGGGATCCGCCCGCTTAAGGGGGTCATGCTGGTGGGGCCGCCGGGAACCGGAAAGACACTGCTGGCGCGGGCAGCGGCCGGTTACACCGGCTCCTCTTTTGTCAGCGTGGCCGGGAGTGAATTTATCGAAGTATATGCTGGCGTAGGAGCGCAGCGGGTCCGCCAGCTCTTCGACAAGTGCCGGAGCAAAGCGGCAAGTGAACAGCGTAAAAACGCGATCCTCTTTATTGATGAGATCGATATTCTCGCTGGAAAACGCGGTCAGCACAGCAGCCATCTGGAATACGACCAGACCCTGAACCAACTGCTGGTCGAGATGGACGGACTTGGAGGGAACGACGATCTCCATATCCTGGTGATCGCTGCCACCAACCGGCCCGAAGCCCTTGATCCGGCCCTGCTCCGGCCAGGCCGTTTTGACCGGGTGGTTCAGGTCGATCTGCCTGACCTGGAAGGGCGGGAACAGATTCTGAAACTGCACCTGCATAATAAACCGGTTAAAGAGGGCCTTCCCCTGCAGAAGATCGCCCGCGAGACCTTCGGCTTCTCCGGGGCGCACCTGGAGAGCCTGGCCAACGAAGCCGCGATCCTGGCCATGCGCGAAGGGCGGAGCGAGATCGAGGAGAAGCACCTTTTCGAGGCTGTCGATAAGGTGATCATGGGGGAGAGGCTGGAGCGGAAGCCCGACCCGGAGGAGCTATGGCGCATTGCCGTCCATGAAAGCGGGCACGCCCTGGTCAGCGAAGCCCTTAAACCGGGTTCCGTATCCAAAGTGACCATCACTCCGCGCGGGAAAGCACTGGGCTATGTCCGGCAACAACCTGAACGGGACTACTATATTTATACCGTGGATCACCTCGAAGAGCAGATCGCGGTTTTACTCGGCGGGGCCGTTAGCGAAAAGCTTGTTTTAGGCAGCCGCAGCACCGGATCGCTCAGCGATTTTAACCAAGCCGTTGAAGTAGCCAAGAAGATTGTTGCCTCCGGGCTCTCCAGCCTTGGTGTCGTCAGCATCAAGGAGCTGCCCAAGGGGCTGCTCCACCGTACCATCCAGCAGCTCATCGGCGCTCAGGAGCAGTCGGTCACCAACCTGCTGAGCAAAAAGATTGAGCTGATCAAAGAGATCGCCCACTGTGTTCTGGAGAAGGAAAAGATCAGCGGGGAAACCCTGCGCCGCCATATTTCATCTTACAGCCGGGCCTGCTGAAAGAGATGTTATAATTAAAGTAAAAACGGCGGTGATAGTGGTGCAGGTAGACCTGATCTGTATCGGTACTGAGCTTCTAACCGGCCTGGTGGAAAACACCAACGCCGGTTATATTTCGCGGCGGCTCTGGTCGCGGGGCATCCCCGTGCGAGAGCAACGCGTGGTGCCTGACAGTGTTCCGGCGATCATGAAGGCACTACAAGAATCCCTGGATTCCAGCGAGGCGGTGATCTGTGTTGGGGGGCTGGGACCAACCGACGATGATCTCACCAGGGAGGCGGTCTCAAAGCTGTTACAACGCCCTTTATCTCTCCACCGGCAGTGGTTGCAGCAGCTGGAGCGGCACTTCGCCGGGCGGGGCTATCCCATGCCGCCGGGAAACCGTAAACAGGCCCTGGTTATTGAGGGAAGCCGCTTACTGCATAATCCCCACGGGACGGCTCCGGGAGCAATTATCCCTGCCGGGGAGTGCTGGATCATTCTCCTACCTGGCCCCCCCGAAGAGATGAAACCGTTGTTTGAAGAAGAGGTTCTCCCCTTTCTCGAAGCCCAGGGCTTCCGGACAGGGTGGCGGACAAAGATTATCCGGACCGCCGGCTGTGGCGAATCTTTTCTTGAAGAGAAGATTAAGCAGGCCGCCCTGCCCGAAGAGGTGCTCCTTTCTTTCGTAGCCAGGGGAGGCGAGGTGATCCTGCAGTTGAAAGCCCGCACGGAAGAAGATACGGCCGGAGCGCTGCTGGAAAAGGCGGCCCTGCGCCTTAGAGAGCAGATCGGCGAATATATTTTTGGCGAAGATGAAGAGACCCTTGCCGGAACCGTGGCCGCCCTCTTCACCGGACAGCAGCTTACACTGGCCCTGGCCGAATCTTGCAGTGGCGGCCTGCTGGCGGATACCATTACCGATATTCCGGGCTCTTCCCTCTTCTTCAAGGGCTCACTGGTTGCTTACAGTGGCGAGGCGAAGCAGAGGCTCCTCGGGGTTGAGGCCCAACTTCTGGAAAGTGAAGGCGCGGTCAGTGAAGCGGTAGCCCTGGCTATGGCCCGGGGAGCCAGGCAGGCCCTGGACGCCTCCATCGGTGCCGCTATTACCGGCATCGCCGGGCCAGACAGCGATTCTTCAGGCAGCCCGGTCGGCCTGGTCTACACCGCCGTTACCGGGCCTTATGGCGAAAACTGCCGCCGGACCATGCTACCGGGAACCCGCCGGGCTGTCAAAGAAAGAGCGGTACAGACTCTCCTGACCATGCTCTGGCGCGAGGTGACAGGGGGACGTTTCTCCTGTCACCTAAACTAATTGATCTAACAGGTATTTGCGTTTCTCCCTACCCCACCCGGGCTCACTCCCGGTGGGGAGAGGGGCCTTTAAGCGGAGGGAAGTGCTCAAATGGTGGCTAACCGGGGAAAAAAGCTTTGGCTAAACCACGTTTTGCTTCTGCTGGCAGCCTTGGCCAGCATCTGCCTGGCCACCGCTTTTTTCAGCGAGACCCGCTTTACGGTAAAGGCATTTGAGTTTACCGCCGCGCTGGTCCCCTTTCAGCGAGGCGAGACGGTGATCGTATTCCCACCCTTCGGAAAGCTGCGTGCGGCGACACATTGGGGCCCCTTTCTGTTAAAAGTTACTTTAAACACGGTCGACCTAGAGATGCTCTCGTCCTCGCTTCAAGAGATACCGGACCTGCCCTCTTTTTGGCAAACAGAAATCCGGGAACAGCTCTTATACTTCTTTATCCGCCAGGCGCTCATCTCTTTCTTTTGTGGGGCGGCCCTGCTGCTCATAATCAACCTGCGAAGCAGGCGGCCCTGGAGCCAGATCATTCGCGAAGCCCTTAAGGCTGGCCTGTTAACGATGCTGCTGCTGGTGCTGCTGCTCGGAGCCACTGTGCTTTACCCCTATCAGGTCAACTCTTTTGCCAATCCTCGTTTCGAAGGGGCCCTGGCGGCGGCACCCTGGATCGTTGACCTGGGCGAGCAGCTCCTGGGTACTGTCACCACCCTAGCCGAACAGCTAGAGGTGGTCGCCGTTAACCTGGAAGAGATCTCCAACCGGCTGGAACAGCTCCGTCCGCCTCCCGAATCCGGCCAAATCCGGGTCCTGCATATCTCCGACATTCATAACAACCCGGCGGCCTTTGACTTGATTGAAAAGGTTGCCGAAATATTCCAGATAGATCTGATTATCGATACCGGCGACCTGACCGATTACGGTTCAAACCTCGAGACAGAGGTGGCCGCCCGCCTGGCCAGCTTGCCGCAGCCTTACCTCTTTCTCCCCGGCAACCACGATACTAGGCAGAGTATTGAGCTGCTGCGCCGCGAGGGTGCCGTGATCATCGGCACGGAACCAGTTGCTATTGGCGGCCTGCGCATTGCCGGGCTTCCCGATCCCGCCGCATCTAATTCGACCGCTGAAGTAGCCCCGAGAAGCACCCTGCGGGAAGAGGCTTCCCGGGCAATGGAGCTGCTTTCAAAAGAAGAGAGCCCCGATATCTTCGCCGTTCATAACCCGCTCATGGCCGAGCCTTTTCGGGGAGAGCTGCCGCTCATTCTCAGCGGCCATACCCATAAGGCTGTCTTAAACTTCGATGAAGAGAGCGGCAGTATTCTAATCAATGCCGGGACTACCGGCGCCGCCGGATTGCGCGGCCTGCTCGCGCCGCGGGAAAACCCCTACAGCATGGTGGTACTCTACTTTAACACCGCTTCCGGAAAACGCCCGTGGCTCTCCTGCGCTGACCTGATCGTTATCGAGCAGTTACAGGATTCATTTACCCTGCAGCGCTACTATAACCACCTGCCTGAACGGCCCGCCACCGGTACTATTTCTCTAAAAGAGGATCTCGAAGATTGAAGTGTAAATTAAAGATAGGGCGTAACCGGAACTGCTTATTCAGCGGACGCCTGTTTAAGGAGGTTTTAAATATGCGCCTGTTTGTGGCCATCGATCCTTCGGCCGAACAGCAGGAGCAGCTTCACCGGCTGCAGCGGGATCTGAGCGGCTCTCTTGATGGAGTCAAGTGGATTCCTCCCGCGGGGCTGCACCTGACTTTAAAATTTTTAGGCGAGCAAGAGCAAGATCTTCTGCCGGTAATTATGGAGGCCATGGAAGAAGCCGCTCCGGCGGTAGCGCCCTTTACCTTGCAGTTCGGAAGGATTGGTGTTTTTCCCTCGCCGCAGCGAGCCCGCGTTATCTGGACCGGCGTAACCGCGGGCGCAGACGAGATCGACACGCTGGCCCACTCTCTTGAAGCGGCCCTCGTCGGAAAAGGTTTTCCTGCCGAAAGACGACCCTTTAAAGCCCATCTGACCCTGGGCCGGATACGCCGCCCTCTGCCAGGGCAGCAGTTACAGCCTCTGCTCAAAGCTAGAACATCTTTCACGACGAAGGGAGCCCCGGTGCAATCGATGCGCCTTTACCAGAGCCATCTTTCTTCCCGGGGAGCACACTATACGGCCTTAAAAGAAATATTCTTTTGAAAAGATAGAGGAAAATAACGGGAAATCAAGAATAGAAAGAGTAAGATTGGACCCAGTTAAAGGGGGTTATGAAGATGGAAAAAGAGAAAGCCCTGGAGGCTGCTCTGCTGCATATTGAGAAACAATTTGGGAAGGGCTCCGTGATGAAGTTGGGCCAGCATGTCAAGACAGCGATCCCCGTGATTCCAACCGGCTGCCTTTCCCTGGACATGGCCCTGGGTGTCGGGGGGCTGCCGCGAGGACGGGTTGTGGAAATCTTTGGCCCGGAATCGTCCGGCAAGACCACAGTAGCACTGCACGTGATTGCCGAGGCCCAAAAGCGGGGTGGCTACTGTGCCTTTGTCGATGCCGAGCACGCCCTCGATCCGACCTATGCCGCCAACCTGGGCGCGAATATTGATGAGCTGTTGGTTTCCCAGCCGGACACCGGCGAGCAGGCTCTCGAGATCGCCGAGGCGCTGGTGCGTAGTGGAGCCATCGATGTCTTGGTGATCGATTCCGTAGCCGCGCTGGTACCGCGGGCTGAAATCGAAGGCGATATGGGCGACTCCCACGTTGGCTTGCAAGCCCGCTTGATGTCACAAGCGCTGCGGAAACTCTCCGGCGCGATCAGTAAATCTCTTACCGTGGCTATTTTTATCAACCAGATTCGTGAAAAGGTCGGCGTTATCTTCGGTAACCCCGAGGTCACCCCAGGGGGAAGAGCGTTGAAATTTTATTCATCGGTACGGCTGGATGTCCGGCGAGTGGAGACGCTGAAACAAGGCGATCAGTTTATCGGCAACCGAACCAGGGCCAAAGTGGTCAAAAACAAGGTTGCGCCGCCTTTCAAGTCTGCCGACTTTGATATTCTTTACGGCTACGGAATCTCCGCCGAGGGGGTGCTCATCGATATCGGAACCGAGTTGAAGATATTGCAGAAGAGCGGCGCCTGGTATTCGTACGAGGAAGAGCGCCTCGGACAGGGGCGGGAGAATGTCCGTCTCTACCTCAAGGAGAATCCCGACCTGGCCAGGGAGATTGAGCAAAAAATACGCGAAACATGTGAGCTGCCGCCGCTTGAACCAGCTACCGTCGACGTAGCCAATAAAGAAGAGGTACGCAAAAAGTTAGAGGAATGATCTGTTTTTATGCCCGATGAAACCGCTTTAAAAGATGCCCGCTCCGGTCTGCTGCGGTTGCTCAGCTATCGCCAGAGGAGCAGGCAGGAGGCGGAAGAGTATCTCCGGCGAAAAGGTTTTGACG
>JAAZPQ010000209.1 GCA_012797175.1 Bacillota bacterium | reverse complement strand
TTTGGGACCAAGGGGTCGCCGGTTCAAATCCGGCCGCCCCGACCACTCCTATTAGCATACCCCTATAGCTCCATCTTTTGGAACCGCAGTCCGGCCAGGAGCAGTATGGCCGCAGAGAGACCCAGGGTTACCGCCAGGGGTATGGCGGCATCGCCGGGTGTTGATTGCCCGCAGGCCAGCAGGGCCATCTCGGACAGAAGGGTATTGGGATAGAAATCTCTTATCCCGGTTTCACTTACCAGTAGGTTCAAAATGCCGCTTAGAAAAAAGATCAATACCGTCAGGCCTCCTGCCTGCATTGGCGATTTAACCACGGCGGAGAGGGCAAAGGTGATCGTTCCATAGAGCAGGGCAAAGACGGCAAAACTGATTGTTGCCCACAGCGCGTCAACAAGATCCACCCGACCCAGCAGGCTCCAAGTATAAAGGTAGGCGATAGCAGAAGAAGAAGCTATCGCAGCAATAATGATCGCATAAAGGGAGACGGCCTTGGCCGTAAAGTATTCCCACCGGCTGACCGGCTTGCTCAGGATCCATCCCGCCACGCCGTTCTCCTTCTCCCTGGCGATGGAGCCCATGGAGATAAATATCAAGACGAGGATGCCGATTTGGGAGGCATCTCCCAGGAAGGTGGCCAAGGCATCCTGGGGAGACGGGTCGGGCATGGCTATCTCGATCTCGGCAAAGTAGGCCAGGAAATCGTTCATATATTTAAGCATTGGCGGGTCGGCCAGGGCGAAGAAGAGCAACACCAGCAGGAGAGCCGGATAGCGGAAGCTGCGCCAGTTTTCCCGGAACTCTTTAATCAGCAAAGTTTTCATTGTTAACCGCCTCCCTGGTACTGTTTTGCTCGAGAATTTTAAAGAAGATCTCTTCGAGACCTACCCGGCGCGGCCTGAACTCGGTCACTGTAATCCCGGCATTAACCAGGGCCGGCAGCAACTTTTCCGCCAGCAGATCGGCTTTTCCGGGCTGGGAGGTGACCAGCAAGCCTTCGTCTATGGATGAAACCTCTCTCACGGAATCGTGTTGCTGCAGCAGGGAGAAGGCTTGCTCCCGGTAGCGCGGGCTGACCGTCACGATATACTGCTCCATGGCGTAGCGCTGCAGCAGCTCTTTGGTTTCCGCCTCTACAAGCTTAACCCCTTCCTTGATTATGGCCAGGCGGTCGCAGACCTGCTCCACGTCCGCCAGGATATGGCTGGAAAAGAAGACCGTCGCTCTGCCTCTAAGGCTTTCAATTGCCTTCAGGATCTTGTATCTTCCTTCGGGATCGAGGGCAGAAACAGGCTCGTCGAGGATGAGCAGTTCCGGATCAGTCAAGAGCACCGCAGCCAGCCCCAACCTCTGTTTCATCCCCCGGGAATAGGCGCGGACCTTTCTGCCGGCAGCCTCTTCAAGCCGCAGCTCCTGCAGCAGGCCTGCCGCGCGTTTTGTGCAGGCGCGGCTTTCCATTCGGTAAATTTCCCCAACCAGCTCGAGAACCTCCGTGCCGGTCAGGTTGTCGGGGAAAACCGGATCCTGGGGCAGGTAGCCGGCTTTCTTCAGCCAGCTCATCTGTTGTCCGAAACGGATCTCTTCGCCGAGGACTTTCACCTGGCCCCGGGAGGCGGCGATCAGGCCCAGTATGATCTTGATCGCAGTGGTTTTTCCGGCGCCGTTTGGCCCCAGGAAGCCATAGATGCTGCCCCGGGGAACCTTGAAATCGATCCCTTTCAGGGCGGTATGATTGGGGAAGCTCTTCTCCAGGCCGTGCACTTCAATGACAAAGGTCATCTTCAGGCCTCCTCTCTGCCAAACAGCAGGTAGGCCAGAGAGCCAAAGAGGTTCACCAAAATGATGATCAGAGCCCAGCCAAATTTGGGCAGCCATCTAACTTTATTGCGGCGGAACAGGTCCGCCAGCGCCCATATCTTCAGGCCCAGCTCCAGGGCGAACAAGGGCCACAGCGAGAGCAATATCTCCTTTATCTCTGCAGTCATTCTATTCTTCCCCCTTTTTGAAATTGTTCTTACCGCATGTTTTTTGGGCTCGAACCTTATCCTGCGGGGCTAATATTCCTGCTGATTGAAGACCCGGGCGGCCAGGAGAACAAAGCCCAGGGATGCTCCCAGCAGCAGGATTAAAGAAACCCAGGGGAAAGAGCCGCCGCCCATGTAAGCGCTGCCCTTGGCATGCCAGAAAGGCGAAAGAAACCTGGTTGCCGGGAAGATACCGCAACCGGAGAGAGCCAGGAGCAGGCCCCCGGCCGACACTCCTGCTTTAATACTGTCGGCACAGAAGGTGGAGAAGAGCAGCCCGATCCCGTAGACGCAGAGCAGGCCGGCGTTAACCAGGGCTGTTGCCGCCAGAAAACGGCCCCACCACAGGGCCGGCCCGATCAGTGAAGCCGCCGCCAGGGTGACCAGGGTGGCGCTCCAGATGATAGCGGAGAGGATCAGGGCTCCGGCGGTGGCCTTGGTCAGCAGGATGCTGGTTCGGCTGAGGGGGCGGCTGAGCAGGTAGTCCATGCTGCCCCGGCTAAGCTCTCCGGCCACCGCCGGAGCCGCCAATACCAGCGCCAGGATGGTGCCGAACTGGAGCAGGTTTTTAGGCTGCCACTGGCTCCAGAGATAGTAGTTGTAATCGGCGAGTATCCTCTGTAGCTCATCTGCTATTAGCGGGCTTGAAATGTCGGTCAGCATTGCCCCGTAATGCTGGAACATCTTGAAGCTCCAGGCACAGAATATCCCGACCGCTGAAAAAATGATTATCCCGAGAATCAGGACCCAGCGCTGTTCGTGTAGCTCCTTGCGCAGTAGATTAAGGTTAAGCATTGTGAGGATCCTCCTCGCTGGCGGCATAATTTAAGAAGATCTCTTCCAGATCCTGCTCAATGATCTCCAGGGCAAAATGTGGTGTCCGGGAGAGCGCTTCATAGATCTCGTCGAAATGGTCTTCTACCGTCAGCAGGTAACCGTGTCCTTGCCGTTCGATTGATCTGATCCCCGGAGTGTTAAGCAGAGTTTCGGGAGCGGCTTGCTGAAAAACCACCCGGATAATCTTTTCATGGTGTTTTAATTTATCCAGCGTCCGGACCACCCTGATCTGGCCGTTGACAATTATGGCCAGTCGGTCGGCGATTCTTTCTATATCGGTGAGGATCTGTGAAGAGAGGAAGACGGTAGTCTCTCCGCCAGCGGTCTCCTCGGAAAGGAGTTGTAGAAAACGGCGCCGCCAGACGGGGTCCAGGCCGGCGGTGGGCTCATCCAAGATTAGTAGCTCGGGGTGGTGGGAGAGCGCCATGATCAAGCTGAGCTGAGTGAGCATTCCCCGGGAGAGCTCTTTTACGCGAGCGGTGGGGTCGAGGTGAAATATCTTCAGGAGGTGGGCGGTTTTTTCGCGCTCCCAGGTAGGAAAAAAACCGGCGTTAAACTTGACCAGTTCATCTACTTGCATCCACGGATAGAAAGAGGCCTGTTCACTGACGTAGCCGATCCTGCGGCGCAGCGCTATACTGTGCGTTCTTAAGTCCTGTCCTAAGATGGTTATTTTACCGGCATCGGGTTTTAGCAGGCCTAACAGCAGCCGAATGGTCGTCGTTTTACCGGCCCCGTTGGGCCCGATGAAGCCAAAGATGGAGCCGCGTGGCACGGAGAGGTTTAGATCTTGTAGAACAGGGCGGCCGTGGAAGCTTTTGGTCAGGTTCTCGATGGTAATGGCATCGGTCAAGCTATTCACCTTCTTTACGGTTCCAGCGCTCAATGGCCTTTTCCAATAAGCGGCGCAGATCGGTTGGGCTGAGCCGGAGATGGTAGGCTTCGGCCACGATCTGATCCAGGGACTGCTCCAACCGGGAAAGGTCCCGGGGCGGTGTAGTAATTTGGGCGACAAAGGTGCCCGTACCCTGGCGGCGGATGAGCAGGCCTTCAGATTCAAGAATACCGTAAGCGCGGGTAACAGTGTTTGGATTGATCGCCAGCTTTCCGGCAAGTTCCCGTACCGACGGCAGCTGCTGCCCCGGCTTGAGCATGCCGCCGGCGATGGCATTGCGAATCTGCTCTACTAATTGGTAGTAAATCGGCACCGCCGAGCGGGTCTGAATAAAAAAGCGCAGCCCCTTTACCTCCCAACTGTATTACTGTTTTAATACAGCATTTAGCCAGAGTATATCTCAGGTTGCGGAAACGTGTCAAGCATTTTTTTAAGTGACCAGGCCAAGAATATGATCTAAAGCGGAACTGTTCTTAAGAAATAGAAAATGCAATCTTTAATTACCAGAGAGGCGCTTTCGGAAAAGGTTTCAAAAACAATGATTATCTATAGAAATGAAGCAGGATCTGTGCTATATTGATAGAGGGTCGCAGAGGATGCGGGTAAGTTTCCAGAGGTGGCAGTTAAAAAGTGTTGTTTAGTAGAGCAGGGTTTTGTCCAGGTTTTAACTTCCAACATCTAATCAGTATGCGGGTGTAGCTCAATGGTAGAGTCCTGGCCTTCCAAGCCAGTCGTGTGGGTTCGATTCCCATCACCCGCTCCACCTGGAAGTTAGGGGGCGGAGCTTACAACCGTCACTTATTATTACCCGTAAGGAATAAGGTACCCGGACAATCTGCATCCGGGTACCTTATTTATACTTTGATGCCTCAGTTTGACTGACGAAACTAAACTGTTGGAGAAGCTTTCTACCTGATCGGGACTGTCCAGTTTTGACCGCTATTGTTATCCCAGTTATTGGCACTGTCTTTAAAACAGAAGTTCATCTCTCTGGCACCTTTTACTTCTGTGTTACAGCTAAAACTATCCTGAGCTGTTTTCGACATATAGATGTCCTCTGTTTTGCTCCATCCGTCAAAACCGCAGTGCATCCAAATTTGATCGGCGCCGCTCTGGGCCAGCAAACCGCGGTATTCAATACGCACATTTTGCCCCTTCGCCGGGCTCCCGGGTTCTAGTGCTATCCGGTCGTCCAAATGCATCCATGTCACCTCCTTGCGATAGTATCTTTATTGTCTCCGTTTCTACAGAAATATTACCTGGCTCATTTGGAAAAGGTTTTTAGGGGTTAATGCCGAAAAGATGATCACCCTAGAAAATTTTGTGATCAATTGCCTGAGAGGAGATGCCGTTGTGGGTGAACAGGTGGTTTGGATCGATTTTAAGACGATGGTTAACTTCATGATTGATGTTTTTAAGGGGGTTGGAGTTCCAGAGGATGAGGCCCGCACCTGTGCCGATGTGCTGATCACTGCCGACAAGTGGGGTATTGATTCCCACGGCATTGGGCGACTAAAGACGATTTACTACGATCGGATTAAAGAAGGGATCCAGTTTCCGGTAACCAATATGGAGGTAGTCCGGGAGGGACCAACCACGGCGGTTGTTGATGGTCACCATGGAATGGGTCAGGTCATCGCCAAGAAGGCGATGGTGCTGGCCATTGATAAAGCCAGCCGCTACGGTATGGGCATGGTGGCGGTGCGTAATTCGACCCACTTTGGCATTTGCGGTTACTACCTAAAGATGGCCACAGATGCCGGGATGATCGGCATGGTCGGGAGTAATGCCCGGCCCTCGATCGCCCCTACCTTCGGGGTGGAAAATATGCTTGGCACAAACCCGTTAACCTTCGGTTTTCCCACCGACGAGCCCTTTCCCTTTCTCCTCGACTGTGCCACCTCGGTGACACAGCGCGGTAAGATTGAAGTTTACGCTCGTGCTGGCAAAGAGATACCCCACGGATGGGTTATCGACAGTAAAGGACGCAGTAGAACTGATGCGCAACAGATCTTGCTCGACCTGGTCAAGGGGAAGGCGGCGCTGGCTCCGCTGGGCGGAATCGGCGAAGAGAATGCCGGTTACAAAGGTTATGGCTACGCCACGGTGGTGGAGATACTTTCGGCAGCTTTGCAAGGAGGAGCATTTCTGAAAGGGCTGTCCGGGCTTGACGAAGCTGGGCAAAAAGTTCCGTATGGCCTCGGCCACTTTTTTATAGCGGTCGATATAGCGGCTTTTACTGAGCTAGCCTCCTTTAAAAAGAGAACCGGCGAAATTTTGCGCGAGCTGCGTGCTTCGCGGAAAGCGCCGGGGCAGGATAGAATTTACACTGCGGGGGAAAAGGAGCACCTGGCCTGGCTGGAACGGAAAGAGAAAGGGGTTCCCGTCGGCATAAAGCTGCAGGAAGAGATGGTCTCGATGCGGGACGAACTGGGGTTGACCGGTTACCGCTTTTCATTTGAGAAGTAATGGAGTAGGCCAGCATCAAAAAGATAATAATTTCCGAGTTAATTTCTTTATTACTACCCGTCGGACTGGCTATCTATTTCTATTGGAAGTATCGCTTTTCTTTGAAAGCAATCTTTGTGGGAACCGTTCGATCTTTTTGAAACTGAAGGCAGGTTCGGATAACGAGACGGCAAGCCCGGCAGACAACGGGGTGCGGATAGGAGAAGCTGGGTCTGGATTAAGAGACTACTTTTTTAATATATCGAGGAGGGATCTACTTGCTCTATCGGGGAACGAAGGTAGCTCTGGCCGGTGCATTTATGAATTTTTCATTGGGATTATTTTATGCCTGGTCTGTGTTTGCAGAAGGGCTGATCCAGGAATTTGGCTGGTCGAAAGCTGAGGCGGCTTTCCCTTATACCCTGGAGCTGCTTGTTTTTTCAATCGCCATGATCTTCGCCGGCCGTTTTCAGGATCAGATGGGACCGCGCCGGGCAGTAACTATCTGCGGACTTTTTACCGGTACTACTTTAATCATCTGCTCTTTCGTCATCCACCCGGTTGGGTTGACCCTGCTGTTTGGCCTGCTATTTGGCTGTGCCGCGGCGTTCGGTTATGCTTCAGCTACTCCGGCGGCGCTGAAATGGTTTCCTCCTGAGAAGAGAGGCCTGATCACCGGAGTGGTGATTATGCCCATGGGAGCGGCCGCCCTGGTCTGGTCGCCCCTGATTAAATTTCTTATCGGGAAAGTGGGACTGCGCGGCGCTTTTGTAGCTTGCGGTCTTTTCTTGCTGGTGGCGATCACGCTAGCGGCCCAGGCGATGGTACTCCCTGATCACAAAAGCAGTTCTATTCAGCCGGCGGGTGAAGCCAGGTCTGCCGCTGCGATTGACTGGCGCCAGCTGCTTTGTAATCCGACCTTTCTTCTTTTATGGTTGATGCTGGGTCTTTCTACGGGGACCGGGCATATGTTTATCGGGCAACTGGTTCAGGTTGCCGAGTTGAATTTTCAGGTTCCGTGGGGTTATCTTTTCGTCTCTCTTTTCGCCCTGACGAGCACCCTGGGGCGGTTGGGCGGCGGGTTACTCTGCGATCGTATCGGTTTCCTGCGCAATATCCGGGTGGCGCTGCTGTTCCTGGGCGGGGCCATGCTCATATTTTTCAGCGGCCGGGGAGTGCCAGCGCTGGTGGCGGCAACTCTGATCCTGGGGACCGGTTATGGCAGCCTCTATACCTCCTTCCCCACTGCCGTGGGGCATCTCTTCGGCCTCGATAATTTTGGTTTTATTTACGGGGTTCTTTTTACAGCCATGGGGGTGGCGGGATTTATCGGACCGCTGACGGCGGCTGCCCTGGCTGACCGCAGCGGCAGTTATGATCCCGCTTTTTTGATCGGCCTGGCGGCAACTCTGCTCTGCTTTTTGTTAAGCATCCTGCTGCATCGTTATACTGGCGCGGCACCGAAGTCTTCTGCCGAGGAGGCTTCCGCCTGAGCCGGGAGCGGTGCGGCCTGACTTCTGAAATATCGTCCCCTGGGATTCGACGAAAACCTTAGAAGTACTTATTAAGCAAAAATTACCCCGGCCTAAAATAAAGGTAATTTATCATAACAATTGAATATTTAAGGTAGAGTATTCAATGATACAGGTTAAATATAGTAATGTGATTACCCGTTAATGAAGTTAAGAAGGCGATTCAAAAGGCGGGGCCTACTCCCGCCCGGGCTGGAACATAGGCGCTGCGAGCTCTACACCCCTTCCCTGGCGATAAAGCAAAATTACGCTTTCCGGGATCAAGGCGGACGCAAATATACAATGGAGACCGCCCGCGAGGCCGTCGAGCGGTCCTTTCCGGGTAGCGGCCGCTGCTGCGTAAACGGTTCTTGAAAAAGAGCTAGAAGCCCGGTTTCCCCTGCCAAAAAGATTACTGATTATGCAATAGGTATGGAAGCTTAATCAAATCGCCAATCATATCCTTGAATAAGATTTTAAAAAAGAGGGGGTCGAGGAACAATTAGCTTAAAATAATTAACAGGTTTAGGGGGAATTAAATATCTAAGGAGGAATCAGATTAAGTGCGTAAAATTTTGCATAAAAGTTTACTTTTAGTGGCGATTATGGTTTTGAGTCTATTACTGGTTACCGGTTGCGGTCCCGAAGGTGATGACGGAGCCGGGAAACCGAAAATAATCGTTAGTTCCAAGAATTTTACCGAGCAGCTGATTGTCGGCAATATGGTTGGCCTGTTAATGGAAGATGCCGGCTACCCGGTAGATTATAAGCTGCGTTTAGGGGGGACAGGTCTGATTCACGAGGCTCTGGTAAACGGTGAAATTAATGTCTATATAGAATATACCGGCACTGCGCTTACGGTTATGTTAAAAGAGGACCCGCTTAGTGATCCGGACGAGGTATATGAAAGGGTTAAAGAAGCGTATCAAGAAAAATGGAACTTGGTCTGGTTGGAGCCCTGGGGTTTTAACAACACCTACACTGTGACGATGCAGCGGGAAGTCGCCCGGGAGCTGGGCATAGAAAAAATAAGTGACCTGAAAGACAAAGCCGGAGATCTGGTTATCGGTGCCACTCAGGAATTTATCCCCCGGCCGGATGGCCTGGCCGGTTTGGAAGAGGCCTATGGATTTAAATTTAAAGAGGCTAAGGGGATGGATCCGGGGTTAATGTATCAGGCGCTTAAAGAAGGTGAAGTTGACGCCATTTCCGGATTTGCCACCGACGGCAGGATTCCCGCGCTTGACTTGATTAACCTGGTTGATGACCTGGGATATTTTCCACCTTATTATGCTGCTCCGGTAGTACGCGGAGACCTGCTGGAAAAAGATCCTGGAATTGCGGAAGTACTCAATAAGTTGGCCTACAAAATTGACGACACCGTTATGGCCGAGTTAAATTATAAAGTTGACGGGGACAAAAAGGATCCGGCGGCTGTAGCCAAGAAATTTCTGCAAGATAACGGGTTCATTGAATAAGTCGATTGATGGTAGAGTGTGGAATAGCCCCGGGGCTATTCCACCTGTTTAAAGGGGGATAAAATAGATGATTCGGCTAGAAAATGTAACCAAGCAATTTGGCGTAGTCAAGGCAGTGGACCAGGTCAATCTTCACATTACCCCCGGGGAGTTTCTGGTTCTTATCGGTCCTTCCGGGTGCGGTAAGACCACTACCATGAAAATGATCAACCGCTTGATCGACCCTTCGGCAGGCCGAATTCTGATTAAGGGAAAAGATATCAGCGCCGAAGACCCTATTCAACTGCGCCGGCAGATCGGTTATGCGATTCAGGAGATCGGGCTTTTGCCTCACATGACCATAGCTGACAATATTGCCTTGGTCCCGCGCCTTCTCAAATGGCCTAAGAAAAAACAGAGGCAACGGGTTGAAGAGCTTCTTGAAATGGTAGGATTGGATGCGGCAACTTTTATGCATAAATACCCCCGCCAGCTAAGCGGGGGGCAGCGTCAAAGAGTGGGCGTGGCCCGAGCTTTAGCGGTAGATCCGCCGATCATGTTAATGGATGAACCCTTTGGTGCTCTTGATCCGATTACCCGTGAACAGATGCAGGATGAATTTATCAAGCTGCAGGAACAGGTTAAAAAAACAATCGTCTTTGTGACACACGATATGGATGAAGCTTTAAAGTTTGCCGATCGGGTAGCCATTATGAATCACGGGAAAATTATTCAATGTGACAGTCCCGAGATGATTTTAAGGCGGCCTGCCAATAAATTCGTCAGGGACTTCGTAGGTTCGGATCATACCTTAAAACAGCTGAGCCTGATTAAAGTGAAAGAGGCCATGATTACCGACATCGATACCCTGCACCCCGATAACACTATTGCACAAGCTAAGGAGCTGTTTAAACGGGGCTCCAGCAATATTGTTGTGGTAGCGAAAACCGGAGAAGCAATCGGTTATATCAACAGGGAAGATCTAAACAAAACCCCTGAAGACCGCTTCGTGTCGGAGATAACTGTTAACTCCATCAGCACCGTCGCCTCTGATAAAACTCTAAAAGATGCGCTAACAGTCATGCTAAAAAATGATGCCGGTTATATTGCTGTCAGCGATGAAAACAGGAAGCCGGTCGGGCTCATCACTTCAAGTCGCCTCCGCCAGATAGTTAGTGAACCTCGCCTAAATTCAAGGGAGGAACAGTAAATGCAATACATTTTACAGAACCCGGGAACAGTTTTAAAATTAACCCTGGAGCATATTCAGATATCGCTAATTTCAGTGGCTGTCTCGATCGTTATCGGAGTTGTTATCGGCATCATATTAACCAGGATCAAGATTTTACAAGGCCCGGTGCTGGGCCTTGCCGGTGTTCTTTACACCATTCCCAGCTTGGCCCTTTTCGCCATGCTTATACCCTTTTTTGGTTTAGGCTTAAAGCCAACGGTGTTTGCATTAATTCTCTATTCCCAGCTGGCGATCATCCGTAACACTGTATCGGGCATCGAGACGATTGATCCGAGCATTATTGAGGTCGCCGAGGGGATGGGCATGACCGGATGGCAAAAGCTATTTTTAGTGGAGCTCCCCCTGGGGTTACCGGTAATTATGGCCGGCGTGCGCATGGTTACGGTTATGGCCATCGGTGTGGCCACAATTGCTTCGTATATCAGTGCTGGCGGGCTGGGCGATCTCATATTTTTAG
This sequence comes from Bacillota bacterium, assembly GCA_012797175.1. Lineage (GTDB taxonomy): Bacteria > Bacillota > Dethiobacteria > DTU022 > DTU022 > JAAZPQ01. The sequence goes on along the minus strand of JAAZPQ010000209.1, from coordinate 4,089 downwards.
GGATGCAGACGGTGGATCTAAACGTTATCTTTGCCGGCGCTTTGCCCTTGATCATACTGGCGCTCGGTGCGGACCGAATTCTGGTTCTTCTTCAGAGAAAATTGGAGCGCTGGCGGGAAGATCTACCATCAACCGGTTTGGTTAAGGAGGGCTAAGGGATGTTACAGTACATTTTAACACATCAAGCAGAATTTATGGTCTTGCTGCGTCAGCATGTTATTTTAACCTGTTCTGCCATTGGACTGGCTACCTCCATTGGAATCCCCCTGGCCATCCTGGCCTCGCGGATACCATTTCTGGAGAGACCGGTTTTACTTCTAGGCAATCTCGGCCAGACTATCCCCAGCCTGGTCATTCTGGCATTATGTATACCCTTTTTGGGAATCGGATTTGCTCCTTCTCTGGCGGCTCTGTTTCTGCGGGCGATTCTACCCATTCTTATGAACACCTTTACCGGTATAAAAAATGTAGAGCATGGGATTATCGAGGCGGCCAGGGGAATGGGCATGACTGAAAACCAAATTCTTTGGAAAGTACAGATTCCATTGACAGTTCCGGTAATGATCGCGGGACTTAGGACGGCGGTAGTCCAGGCGGTGTCATTGGCTACACTGGCGGCATTTGCGGGAGGAGGCAGCCTTGGCGATCTTATTCAGCAAGGTATTATGATGGTTGATCAGGAGAGGCTTATGACTGGAGCAGTCTCAACAGCAGCCCTGGCTTTACTTGCTGATTTTATCATCGGCCTCTTGCAGCAGTGGTTGACACCGCAGGGTTTAAAGATCTCAGCATAGGGCAGGTACGATAGACCAGGGAATGGCCACTATTCTACCGCCAGAATGTAATAGTAGATCGGTTGGCCGCCGTATTTTAGCTCAACCTCAACGTGGGGGTAGTTTTTTTCTACCGTTGCGGCAAAGTCTTCAGCTTCATTGCGTAAAATCTCTTTACCATAAAGAATGGTTACCAGTTCATCATCTTCATTATCCAGCATCTGGGCAATCAGATCGAGCGTGGTCGGGGTGAGCTCTTTTCCGGTACTGCAGAGTTGCCCGTCGTAAAGCCCCAGGTAAGAGCCTCGCGCGATCTCTTTTCCCTTCACTACAGTATCTCTGGTGGCATATGTTACTTCGCCTGATTTAACCTGTTTCAGGCTTTCTTCCATTGTACGAACATTTGTTTCAAAATCCACGTTGGGGTTGAACGCGAGCAGGGCGGCAAACCCCTGGGCAATGGTGCGGCTCCCGACTATCGCCACCTCTTTGGCACACATCTTCTGCACCTGCTGGGCTACCATTTGGATATTTTTATTGTTAGGTAAAATGAGCACCCGGTCGGTGGGAATTCGTTGAACTGCTTCAAAAAGATCTTCAACCCGGGGGTTCATCGTCTGGCCTCCGAAGACAATTTCATCGGTGCCGAGGCTTAAAAAAAGCTCCTTGTTCCCTTCTCCGAAAGAGATGGCGATGATGCCAATTTCATCTTTCCCTTTCAGCTTTTTGGGTCCGGATAATGTGACCACGGTTTCAACCGGGGATTGCAAATTAAAGGCGTGATGATGCTGATCGGCCATGTTGTCTATCTTTATTTCATGTAAAGAGCCATACGCCAGGCAAATGGAGAGGACCGCTCCCGGATCCGCGGTATGAAGGTGTACCTTGCTGATCTCATCCTGATCAACTACGAGTAGTGAATCTCCCAGCGGTTCAAGCCGGGTTTTTAGCTCTGTCGCTGCTGGTGTTCCCTTGATGATAAATTCGGTGCAGTAGGGGTAGGCCAGGTTAAGCGGTTCCGCAGGCGCTGCTTTTGTCATTCCTGCAGAAGGGCTTAGTTTGTCTTTCACTTCTCCGGTTTCTTTACGGGTAAGAATCTCCCCCAGCGCATGCTGGACCGCGAAGAGGCAGCCCTCCAAAAAGACGACTAACCCCATTCCGCCGGCATCAACTACCCCTGCCTCCTTCAGGGCAGGCAGCATCTCGGTGGTCCGGGCCAGCGCCTTTCTGCCGCTTTCAATAGCTGTCTCAATAATTCCACAGAGGTCGGCCTCGCTGCGGGCTGCGCTCCTGGCCCCGCGGGCAGTTTCGCGGGCCACTGTCAGGATGGTGCCTTCCACCGGTTTCGAGACAGCCTTGTAAGCATAGACTACCCCATATTGAAAGGCCTTGCTTAGATCATCAGGGTAGGCCACTGTTTTCCCTTGCAGTCCCCGGGCAATCCCTCGCAGCAGTTGGGATAGAATTACTCCGGAATTACCCCGGGCGCCCATCAGCGCGCTTGAGGCGGTCTGAACAGCGATCTCGCCAATGGCATCACCTTGATAAATTAGCGCCGCCTCGGCAGCAGCGGCCAGGGTCAGGCTCATGTTTGTTCCGGTATCGCCGTCAGGTACCGGGAAAACGTTCAGCGCATTGATTGCTTCTTTCTCCCGGTCAAAATAATAGCTCGCACCGACGATCATCTTCTGAAAATCGGCTGCATTAATGGCCAGTTCAAGGTTATGTTCTTCTGTTTTCGTCAACTGCGGGCCTCCTTTAGGAGCCAATTTTAATCATGGGCCCAGACGCCCATGCCGACTAACCCCGGGCCTCCATGGGTACTGAGCACCGGCCCGAACTCCCTGATTTCCACCTGGGCATGGGGGGCCATTCCTATGATCAGCTCTTTAATGCCCACAGCATCTTCCAATGCTGCGCAATGGACCACGGCTACTTTCAGATGCTTGCTTTCCAGGGGAAGCTCCTGTAGCATCCTGTTGATCGCCTTACGCCTGGTCCTGACCTTTTCAAAAACTTCGACTTTACCTTCAAAAAAGTAAAGGATCGGTTTTATTTGAAGCATTGAGCCAAGCAGGGCCTGCGCTCCGCCAATCCGGCCGCCCTTTTTCAGATACTCGAGGGTATCGGGAATAAAGAAGGAGCGGAGCTCTGGTATTGCTTTTTCCAGTTTAACCGCTATCTCTGAGCGGCTGAACCCTTCCCGGGCCCACTGTGAGGCGGCCAGAACCAGGAAGGCCATAGGGGCAGAAGTGGTTGTTGAATCAATAACCGTAATTTTGTTGGGATCAACCATGGAGGCCGCCCCCCTGGCGCTTTCAAAGGTACCGCTTAACTCGGAGGAAAGATGAATAGAGATAACCTCTTTGCCTGCTTCAATCAGCGCTCTATAAATTTCCACGAATTGTCCTACGGCCGGCTGCGAGGTAAAAGGCAGCTTATTCGACCTGTCCACGCGGGCAAAAAATTCATCGGTATCGACAAGTCCATCGTAGATAAAGCCGTCCGCAAAGTTCACCGTCAGCGGGATTACGGTAATAGCATGTTGGGCTATCTCTTCCTCCGAAAGGTAGGCTGTAGAATCGGTTACCAACGCGATTTTATCCATTCCGTCACCTCTTCACTGGTATTTTCCTGAAAGCACTATAGTTCTGCACCTTGTTGAGAAGATCCTTTTTTGATTCTATTTTACCTTCTTTTACTCAAAAAGGCCTGGATAATAAATGCAATAACGGTTTTAAAACCCGGCTGAAGCCGGTATTTTTCCGGTTATTCTACTGAGAAGAATAAACATAAAACCCATCAGCACGGTAACGAATTGCAACCGGGCTATTGTCGTCGGCTTAAAATTGGCTCCACCTAGGGCAATGGTTAAGGCTCTTTCGCCTATGCTGTTGGTGCTGAGACGGGCGGCCAGGATCCGGTCTGTAATAAAGACCCCGATTTGTGGAGTGACCATCAAAACGAGGTTTTAGAGGTATACATAATTTAAAGGTCGGCGAATTTATTTTTCCCGGGGCATACAGATGATCTCTTTGATGATTGTATCAAAAAAGTTGTTCGAATGTGCCGGCATGATGACACATGATGTATCTGCTCCCCTGCCACTACCGGCAATGGCAATGATCTCTTCTCCATGGGGGATTAATCCGGCGTCAAGGGCCATTACGCTGATCTCGACGCATACTTTAACTCCCTGTCCGAACATCCGTAAAGATGAGGCTACGATTTCCGAGGGGTAGACTCCCTGAAATTTAAACCGCAGGGCGCGGTCCACGCCAGCCAGGAGATGGGTTGTCGTGAGCAGCTGCACCCC
>JAAZPQ010000208.1 GCA_012797175.1 Bacillota bacterium | reverse complement strand
GGGGTTTCTTTTTCAACCAGAAAAGCGGTAATACCCCTGGTCTCTTTTTCTGGATCGGTCCGGGCAAAGACGGTATAGAGATTGGCTTCGCCGCCGCTGGTGATAAATAGCTTAGAGCCGTTCAGGCGGTAGCCGCCATCAGCAGTGCGCACGGCGGTCATCTGCAAGGCAGCGGCATCGGAGCCGGCCCCGGCTTCGGTTAAGGCAAAGGCGCCCAGCAGCGAGCCGCGAGCCAGCCCGGCCAGGTAGCGCTTCTTCTGGCCGACCGTGCCGTAATAGAGCAGCGGGAAGCTACCCACCGAGGTATGGACCGCCAGAATAACCCCGGTAGAGGCGCAGACCCGCGAGATCTCTTCGATCAACAGGATATAAGTTACGAAGTCCTCCCCCAGGCCTCCCCACTCCCGGGGAATGGGGAGGCCTAAGTAACCGTGACGGGCCGCTTTTCGGACATTGTCACGGGCAAAACCATCCCCGCACGGGACAAGTTCCTCCTGGGCAAAAGAGCGATATTCATCCCGGCGGCGGCGCTGCTTGTCCGATAATAAAAAGTTCACTTTAGATCTCCTTCAGGCATTTACGCGCACGATCGTGGCCTCGCCCTGGGCCGCCCCGCTACAGATCGTGGCCAGGCCATAACCGCCGCCCCGGCGGCGCAGCTCCGCTACCAGGGTCATCAAGATGCGGGCCCCGCTGGCCCCGATGGGGTGCCCCAGGGCCACGGCTCCGCCGTTGACATTAACCTTCTCTGCGTCCCAGCCCCCCAACCGCATGCAGGTCAGCGGCACCGCGGCAAAAGCCTCGTTGACCTCGATTAGCTCCATCTGTGCCACGCTCAGCCCGGCCTTGTCAAGCGCCCGGACAGCGGCGGCATGAGGCACCGTGGCGATATAGCGCGGCTCCTGGGAGACGCAGCCGAAGGAGACAATCTCGGCCAGCGGCTCCAGCCCCAGCTGCTCTGCCCGGCAAGAGGAGGCCAATACCAGCGCCGCTGCCCCGTCGCTGATCGGAGGCGCGTTCCCCGCGGTGACCAGGCCGTCCGGCTCGAAGGCTGGCGGCAGCGCGGCCAGCTTCTCCAGGCTGCTGTCGCGCCGGGGCAGCTCATCGCAATCAAAAATTACCGGCTCTCCCCGGTGCTGGGGCACGGTTACCGGGACGATCTCCGTATCAAAGAGGCCTTTATCTATGGCCGCCACGGCCCGCTGCTGGCTGCGCAGCGCCCAGCTATCCATCTCTTCACGGGTAATTCCGTACTCGGAAGCGGGGACGCTGCCGCCGTGCACGCCCATATGGACCTGGTGAAAGGGGCACCAGAGCCCATCTTTGATCAGCCCATCGATGACCGGGCCATCCCCCATGCGCAGCCCATCCCGCACCCGCGGCAGCAGGTAAGGAACCGCGCTCATATTCTCCATCCCCCCGCAGACAACCAGCTCCGCCTCGCCGCTGCGGATAAGAAGATCGCCCAAGTTAACCGCCCTTAAACCGGAGGCACAGACCTTGTTGATCGTCTCCGATGGTATCTCCGGGGGTAAACCAGCCTTGATCGTAGCCTGGCGCGAAGGGATCTGCCCTGCTCCCGCCTGAACAACCATCCCCAGGATCACGTTATCCAACTCTTCACCGGGCACCCCGGCACGGTCCAGCGCTTCGCGAACCGCGATCGCGCCCAGCTCTACCGCGGGAATCAGCCGCAGCGCCCCCTGAAAACGGCCAAATGGAGTGCGGGCAAAGCCGACAATTACAGTTTGAGCCATCTTTCACCTCGTTAAGAGAATATTCTTGCCAGGACCGGCCGATTCCTGCTCAAAAGTGTAAAGCTGATTGGATAATTATGCTAGGCCCGCCCGGTAATCTAGCGTATAGAGCCACCTTATCACGCAATATCTGCACCTCGTCGCTGTAATACTCGTAAAGCATGTTGGCCGGATATAAACCGTAGGGCACCTCGATGAGTGCATCGACCAGGTAGTAAGGAATCGCGGTGCGATGCAGCTTGCGGCGCATCTGATCTTCAGGGATTAGTCGCTCGGTGGTAATGATGACGTGCTTCGCCGTCGGGGCTCAGGGTACTATTTCATCCAGGAAACTCTCTCCGTCAAGCCTTTCGGGCAGCTCAAAGATCTCTAATATTGTAGCCGCGATATCCGCGAATGAGCTCCGGGTTTTCAGATTGCAACCCTGCCTGAGCAGCCTGCCGAATGCAATCATGGGCACATATTCCCGGCTATGGTCGGTGCTAGGGGTAGAAGGATCGCACCCATGATCGGCGGTGAGGATGACAATGTCATCATCCTTTAATACCGGCATCAGTTCGCCCAGCTGAAAATCGAAGGCATTGAGGGCGGCAGTATATCCCGCTACGTCGTTGCGGTGCCCGTAAAGCATATCAAAATCTACCAGGTTGACAAAGAGAAGCCCATGAAATCTCTCCTTTGCCAGTTCAATGATCTTCTCCATACCGTCGGCATTGCCGGCGGTGCGTATATTTCTGGAGATGCCCCGGCCGGCAAAAATATCGTAGATCTTCCCCACCCCGATGGTATCATAACCGGCCCCCTGCAGCAGGTCGCACATGGTCTCTTCCGGGGGAGGAAGGGAAAAATCGTGGCGGTTGCCCGTCCGGATAAAATGGGGATACTGACCGGTAAAAGGCCGCGCAATTACCCGGGCAACCCCATGCTCTCCTTGCAGGATACCGCGGGCGATTTTGCAATAGCGGTATAGCTCTTCCACGGAGACCAGCTCTTCATGAGCTGCAACTTGAAAGACACTGTCGGCAGAGGTGTAGACAATCAGTTTTCCGGTGCGCAGATGCTCAACCCCGTAATCTACCAGCACCTGCGTGCCGGAATAGGGCTTGTTGCAGAGGACACCCTTCCCGGTAAGCTCCGTGAAACGATCGATAATCTCCGCCGGAAATCCCTCCGGGTAGGTCGGAAAAGGTTTTGGAGAATAGAGACCGGCAATTTCCCAATGTCCGATCGTAGTGTCTTTACCCTTGGAGCGTTCAGCCATCCGGGCGAAGCATCCCCGGGGCGAAGCAACTGGCGGGGCCCAATCCACCCCGTCAATATTGTAAAGCCCCAATGAGGCAAGGTTGGGCGTATGTAGCTTGCCGCTGTCTGCGCAGGCCTTTAGAGTATTACTACCCCTGTCGCCGTATTCATCCGCGTCGGGCAGCTCGCCGATCCCGACGCTGTCCAATACAATTAAAAAGACCCGATTTATATTCATAGACAGCTTCCTTTCTCTAAACCTATGCCAGGTGCAGCACGATCCCCGCTCCCTCGATTCGCTTCCTCCACTTCCGGGATATACCGCTGTCGGTAACAACGGCATTAAATTCATCAAGTTTGGCAAAGAAGGCAGGCTTCACGGCATCAAATTTCGATGAATCAACTACCAGTATCTTGTCCAGGGCGCACTGCATTGCCGCGCTTTTTGTTTCAACTTCACAGCTGTTAATACAGGTTACCCCTAACTTGTCGTTGACACCCGCCGCTGAAATAAACGCCTTGCTAATGCGAGTGCGGCTAAGCAGCTCCACCCCCTCGCGGCTTTCAAACATCTGCACATCAGAGCGAAACTGCCCGCCGGTAAAGATGATCTCCTCAATACCCTTCTTTTGGGTTTCCATCAGTGCGTTCATGGTGCAGCAGACTATGACAACCGGCATGTTTTCAGGAAGATGCTGGATAATATTGGGGGTGGTTGTGCCGATATCGATATAGATTACGTCTTTGGGCTGTACCAGCGAAGCAGCCATCTTACCGATGCGATATTTTTCTGAGACGCGCCTGCTTTTTTGAACCGAAAGGTTGTATCTATCCCCATCGCTTTCATCCATTGGCTCTCCGTTGTAGATCACAGCCCCCGATACCACCCTGACAATCCTGCTCTCCTGCAGGTGCTTGATATCGCGCCGGATAGTCATCTCGGTGACCCCCAGCTGATTGGCCAGCTCTTTTATCGATTCGCCATTTTTATCTCTGAGGATGGCGACAATCCGGTTTATCCTCTGCTGCTTATTCATACCATTTCATCCTTTTCCAAGCAAATTAATGGCGTTTTGGCAACCGCAATATTACGACATCCTGTACCGCTTAAGAGGATGCTGCTTCCTCTTTTTTTACCAGTTCAACGAGAGAGCTTGCTCCCAGCCTGCTTGCGCCCAGCTTTAGGTATTCACGGGCGTCTTGCAGGGTACGGATTCCACCGGCCGCCTTGATTTTCACCCCTGTACCCACATGCCGGGCCAGCAGGGCCACATCATCGCGGGTCGCCCCTCCCTTAGAAAAGCCGGTAGACGTTTTAATATAATCCGCGCCTGATTCGGTTACCAATTCGCACATTTTAATCTTCTCCTGCTCTGTCAGCAGGCAGCACTCTACAATTACCTTGAGAATATGTTCGTTGCAGAGTTCCTTCACCGCCCGGATCTCCCCTAATACCGCGTCGTAGCGACCGGACTTTAAAAAACCTACATTGATGACCATATCGATCTCGGCGGCGCCGTTGTCAATGGCCTCCCTAGCCTCAAACACCTTGGCAGCCCTGGTGGAATAGCCGTTGGGGAAGCCGACAACCACGCAGACGGGGAGCTTACCCTCCAGGTAGTCTACCGCCTCCGCCGCGTAAGCGGGCGGGAGGCAGACAGTAGCCACCTGGTAGCGCACCGCCTCGTCGCACAGAGTTTTGACCTGCTCCCAGGTGGCATCGACATTAAGCAGCGTGTGATCCACGGCTGCTAAAATTCTCTTTTTATCCATTATATCTCACTTCTCTCATCAGTTTAAAGTAGTTTAAAGTTCTACCGATTATCGTCCCGCGATATAGGGCTGTCCCGAAGCCTTGGGGGCCCGGGTGTTCTTGGAAGCAAACGACAGCGCAAACAGGGTGACGATATACGGGATCATCTTGTAGACATTGTTCGAAATCGGTAATGCACAGAGCGCCGGGATACTTGAATATGCAGAGGCCAGCATCTTGGCCACACCGAAAAAGAGCGCCGCAAAAAAGATCCTACCCGGCCGCCACTGGCCGAAAATCAGCACGGCCAGCGCCAGAAAACCGTATCCTGAGACCGAGGCGTTAAAGCTTGTCGAGGTAAGGATGACAAAGACAAGTCCCCCCATCCCGCTTAAAAAGCCAGACAATAAAACACCGGCATAGCGTACCCGGTAAACGTTAACCCCCACCGAATCGGCAGCCTGGGGATGCTCGCCGCACGCCCG
>JAAZPQ010000207.1 GCA_012797175.1 Bacillota bacterium | reverse complement strand
GCCTAAAAAATGGTGGTGTTAACCTTGAACAGCTGCTCCCGGCTCGGAGGGGCGATTATCCTGGCCGGAGGTGACAGCAGTCGCTTCGGCTTTCCGAAGCCTCTGCTCGAACTGGACGGTATGCCGCTAATCGAGATTATTGTCCGCCGTCTCAGTTATCTTTTTGAACAGGTCACGGTAGTTACCGACCGCCAGGATCTTTTTACCAGTCTTCCGGTGAAGTTGACCGGAGATCTGCTCACCGGCTATGAGAAGAGCCCCCTGCGGGGGATCCATGCCGGCTTAAGTGTTTCCGAGCTGCCTTACCAGTTTGTTGTCGCTTGTGACATGCCTTTTATCAACCTTAATTTAATTCGCTATATGGCCGGGTTTGCATCGCAATATGATGTGGTTGTCCCCCGTATCGGCAAACATTACCAGCCGCTGCATGCTTTCTATCGCCGCTCTTGCCTGGGGACGATGAGGAAGTTCATCGAACAGGGCGAGTGCAAGGTTATCGAACTTTATGATAGTATTAAGAAGAGGCCGGTCGGTTATTCCGAAATTGCACGCTTTGATCCCGACCAGCTCTCATTTTTCAACGTTAATACCTGGGCTGATTACCAAACAGCGCAGAGCCTGTTGCTGGGGAGAAAAGAGTTGCAGCTTAATTCTGTCCGTTACCGGGGAAAGGAGCGTTGATGATTATTGATTAAATTACCCGAATACATGGGACCGCTTGCTTTTGGGGTGAAGATGGGACTTATAGTCCCGGGGATGGATATTGTCCAGACGATTTTTGACCAGCTCGTCTATTGCCACCGGGACGGACTTCTGGAAAATGGGGATATCATCTGTATCACCGAGTCGGTGGTCGCCCGTGCTCAGAACAACTATGTCACCACGGCTGATGTGGCCAAGGAGATTCGCGAAAAGTTACACCTTTCGCCCGGAGGCAAGCTTGGTCTTGTTTTTCCCATTGCCAGCCGTAACCGCTTTGCCCTGGTTTTAAGAGGCCTGGCCCTGGCTGTGCCCCGCGGCGAGGTTATCGTGCAGCTCTCCTTTCCCTACGATGAGGTCGGCAACCAGGTGATCGATCCCGACTTTGCCAGGTCGCTGGGCCGGGATCTGCTTACAATGGAGGACCTGGCCGGGAGGGAATTCCCACATCCGGTCACCGGCATCGACTATATTCGTCTTTACCATGAGATCATTAGCGAAGCCGGTGCTGTACCCCGGATCGTCCTGTGCAATGATCCCCTGCGGATTCTAGATTACCGGCCCGACGCGGTCATCGCCGCCGATATTCATTCACGCGCCCGGACCAGGGCCATAATCAGCGCCCTTCATCCGCGTTGTATCACTCTCGATGAAATCTGTAACTCCGGCGCGGCGTACTCGGAGTGGGGGTTGCTTGGCAGCAACATCTCTGCCGGTGAAAAGATCAAGCTGGCTCCGCGGGATGGTCCCAAAATAGTCGGTGATCTACAGCGGTTGGTTCAGGAAAAGCTGGGAGTACAGGTTGAGGTTATGATCTACGGGGACGGGGCCTACCGTGATCCGACCACCGGGATCTACGAATTGGCCGATCCCCAGCCGACGATTGCCGCTACGGCGGGACTAAACCGTTATCGTGAAGGGATAAAATATAAGTATCTTGCCGATTACTACTATCTTGAAAAGGGTAAAACTGTTGCCGAGATTGAAAAATTGCTGCAGGAACAAAAGCAGAACCCCCTGGACGACGGCAGCAAGGAGGCCCGTGAAGGAACCACCCCGCGGCGGATGGAGGATGTTGTCGCCAGCCTGGCTGACCTGGTCAGCGGCTCTTCCGACGCCGGGACCCCGTTGGTGGTGGTGAAAGGTTTTTAACGTTTCGGGCTACCGGGACGGCCAGGCCTACCACTAAAAGCAGGCAGAGAAGCGGGAAGAAATCACCGGCCTGCCGGTAGAGGGTGGTTCGCCTGGCCAGGTCAAGCGGCAGGATATAGAAGCCACGTTCGGCTTTGCCCGTACGGAGAAGCTCCCGGCCCCGGTAGTCGAAAGAGATCGAGATACCGCTGTTGGCGATCTGGGTTACCCCAATCCCCATCTCCGCCGCTCGCAGGGCAGCGACCTGGGCATGCTGCTCCAGGCCGATAGTCTCCCCAAACCAGGCATCGTTAGTGGCGATGAAAAGATGCTGTCCTCCCCGGCGGGCGAAATGGCGGGTATAATCGCCGAAGTACGACTCAAAACAGATTACTCCGGCAAGCGGAGTTCCCTTATAATTAAACAGATTAATTTGTTCTCCCGCCTGGTAGCTGCCGAGAGTGAAGTCGAGCTTTAGCAGCCTGTTTAACAGGGTCTCCAGGGGAAAATACTCGACAAAGGGGACCAGGCGCTGCTTGTGGTAAACCTGAAAATCACTTTGCCCTGGAGAAAGCAGAATCATGGAGTTGTAAAGTGCCTCTTCGGAATAAAGCTGTGCTCCGTAAAGGATGCTTACTCCCAGCTCTTCGACCAGCTGTACCATTTCTTGGTGGTGCGGTAAGAGATCCTCTTTCATATTCAAGGTGACCACCGTTTCTGGCCATAAAACCAGCTCAACACGGGGTTCTTCTTCCACTGCCGCCCGGGTTAGATCAAGGTAACGCTGCAGAATTTTCTTTTTACTGGCCCTGGTAAGGATCTCCTCCGGGGTACTGCAGCCCTGGATTAAGGCCGTCCAAAGAGGAGCTTTTTCTTTTTCAACCGGCGCCAGCTCGGGTAAAAAAGCCCCGCCGCAAAAAAGAGCCAAAAATATTGCCGAGGCCGCGATCAGATTCTTCCTGCGCAGGGTTCGGTCCAGGCCTAACAGCAGAATGCTCTGGAAGAAGACCATGATAAATGAGAGCCCCCAGTAGCCGAAGGTAGATGTTAGGTTCAGGGCGGCTGGATAATGCCACTGGGTATAGCCCAGGTAGCCAACATTGTATCCGATAAAGCCTAGAGAGCGGATATATTCAATGAGCACCCACAGTGCAGGTATCGCCGTCGCGAGCAGGAGCGGGTTTTTCAGGTGCCGGGCATAGCTGACCATGAGAGCAAAAAGACCGTGAAAGAAGCTTAAGAGAGTAACCAGAAGGATCAGCGTTGTGACAGCCAGCCCTTTTGAAAGGTAGGCCAAAAGAACGTCGCTCAAGTAGAGATTTAGGTAGAGCTGTAACGGCAATCCGAAGAGAAAGCCGCCGCAGAGCGCCTGGCCCGGCTCGGCATGCAGGCAAAACCAGATTAACGGCACTAAGGCGAACCAGGCCAGCCAGCCCTGCTCTAAAGGGGGAAAGGCCGGGATTAGGGCCAGCCCCGACAGCAGGGGCGGTAGGTAAAACAGCGGCGACCCTTTTTTGGTTCCTCGCCGGAGCCTCACCGGTTCACCTCTTTTCCTTATGACCATAGTTTATCATAAAGATGCATGGCTGAAAATTGCGGCAAATATTGGTTGAGAATCCTTTTTAGATAAGGAGATCTCCCAGGATAAAGTTCCCCGATCTTTCATTCAGGTGGCCCTGTGACCCAGTCCGACGGCTACTTCGTTAAGATGAAGCAGGCCGATGCCGAAAAAGACGGCCACAGCGATATGGTCTCCACCATGGGCTATCCCGACCTTTCCTCCCACATTTAATCCTAAAGCCTTAGGCATCACCTGGACCAGGGCCTCCCGGGCTGCTCCGGCCACGGCCCCTTCTTCCTGGTGTGAGCCGTCAATGACCTGTTCGCGCCTGGCGGCGATAACCGCTCTTTCAACGACTTTTTGCAGAGAGGTAGAGAACTCTCCGCCGTAATCAACGGCCGATGATTTTATCCCTTTGCTCAAAAACTGTTTTTTTAAGTTCGATTCATCCTGGCGGGTAGGGGTCATGGCAATTTCCAGGGCTGCCCGGGCCACTTCACGGCTATCCATAATTTAACTCCTCCCGATAATCGATTGATTGTTCTTTATTTAATTATTATCTGTCGGGCTTAAAAGTGCAAGTAAAAATTATCATCGAGTATAGTAAAGGTGTGAAACTGCTCCTGAGTTTGCTCCTTTTCGGCTAAAGGAGATCAGGGGGGATGAACTGATCATTATAAAACAGAAGCCTGTCACGACCTTCGCTCCGGCTGAGATCGATCCCTTTTACAGCCTGAGACAGCTGTAAGGCTGTCTCAGACCGCAGTCTGAACCGAAATCAGCCTTTGCCCGACCGATCCAGAGCCTTTCGGAACCGGTAACCGCCGGAAGACCGTTACCGATCCCAAAGTAGTCGCCTCAGCAGTAAGTATGAAAGAACCTGGATCGATCTTCGCTCGACCGTAACAGATCCTTGCGGACCCTGCCATAATCGTCTAGACTATGACAGGACCTTACAGAACCTATTACGATCTTCCCGCCGGCTGATCATAAGCCCGATTGACCTATGATCAACCTTTGGCCGGCTGTAGCAAAGCCTTTTTGACCTTGCTACAGCCTGGGCTCGGCCATGACAGACCTCTGTTTTCAATGTACATTATGCCCGATAAAGTTAATTTTATTACTTTTAATCCGAGATTTTTCTTCTAAAGCAACTATTAAAAGCGGGTGGACAGAATTATTAAACTTTTATATCAATAAAAAAATTTTTAAATCTTTGCAGGATTTCGCCAGCCCT
>JAAZPQ010000042.1 GCA_012797175.1 Bacillota bacterium | reverse complement strand
TCCAGCTTCTCTTTCGTCTTAACCACCGAAAATATGGTCTTGTTTTCGGGACGACTGTATTGAAAAACCGAGCGCAGGCCCGCCAGGACCGGGGCATCATGGTCCGCCTGGACCAGCGTCCGCCCCATGCCCGTTGAATCGATAATCGTCGCCCCGGGGATACCGGCTCGGAGTAGCCTTTCCAAAATCTCCTCCAGCAGTTCGACCCTGTTCAAGACCAGGACAAACAGGTACATAGGTAGACACCTCTTTCGCATGAATCGGGTAAAATAGAACAAGGATAGCCCCGCACCGGGGCTGTTATCATTATAGATCGGGGAGGGCTTCTACGTCAAAAAAAGCCCTCACACCAGAGGCATGAGGGCGGCAGCCGATTCTGAAGAACGGCCGGTGAACTGCGAAAACCGGCACCGGGTTTTGTCGACTAGAGGCGGTAGGCTACGTGGAAGGCCTCGTGGATCGCCTCTTCGGCTCTGCGGGGGCGATCGCAGTCGCCGACAGCGTAGATCTCGCTCAGCAAAGGCTTGAGAATCCCTTCGAGCGGGTTGTAGGGCTGTGCGCCGGCTGCGATAATGATGGTATCAAGATCTTCGATCGCCGTCTCGTGGCCGTTGCTGCTGGCTCTCAACGAACGCTCCCCGACAGAGGTTACCGTTGTCCCGGTCTTGATCTCGACGGCCGGGTTTTGATAGAGCTCCCGGAGCAGCTTTTCGCGCAGCGAAGGACTCTGCCCGCAGGCCAGCTCTTCCTGCATCTCCAGGATGATGACGCGGTGGTCGCGTGCGGCCAGGTAAGAGGCAGTCTCGCAGCCGACCAGGCCGCCGCCGATAATGGCTACCTGCTGTCCGGGCTGGGCCTTCTCCTCGAGTATATCCCAGGCGGTAACAGCCTGCTTTGAGTCGAGGCCGGAGAGAGCGGGGATGGCCGGCACCGCCCCCGTGGCCAGGATAACCGCGTCCGGTTTCTCGCGCAGGATCGTCTCTTCGGTGGCAGTAACATTCTTTCGGATATCGACCTCCAGCACTTCGACACGGTGGGCCAGGTAGCGCAGGAGCTCACCAAAGCGCTCCTTGTGCGGTGTCTTTTGGGCCAGGCGGCCCTGCCCACCCAGCTCTTCGCGACGCTCAAAGAGAATGACGCGATGGCCCCGCTCCCGGGCCACGCGGGCAGCCTCCAACCCTCCCGGCCCGCCGCCGACAACGACCACTTTGCGGCTGCGGCGGGCCTTAACAAAGGGGAAATCGAGCTCCTTGCCGGCCCGGACATTGTAGATGCAGCTGACCGGTTGATCGTAAACCAAAAGGGAGTCCACGCAGAGCTGGTTGCATTCGATACACTTGCGGATATTTCTAACCTGGTTCAGCTCTATCTTTTTGGCAAAGTGCGAATCGGTGATCAGGGCTCGCCCCAGGGAGACAAAATCGGTCTCCCCTTCGGCGATGAGCCGCTCTCCGATCTCGGGATCATGAATCTTGCCGACCGCAATTACCGGCACGGCTACCTCGGCCTTGATATCGGCAGCGTAACCGGCCAGGGGCAGGGGCGGGTCATACATGGTCGGGATAATGGCCAGCGGTGACCCGTAGACCCCCCCAGAGACATGAAGAGCATCGACGCCGGCCTGCTCCAGGCGCTTGGCAAAATCGCGGCCTTCTTCAGGAGTGATCCCGCCCTCGACATGCTCATCGGCATTCATCCGGAAGAGCACCGGGTAGTCCGCTCCCACGGCCCGGCGGACGGCGTCGTAAACCTCTAGGGCGAAACGGCGGCGCCCTTCGGGAGAGCCGCCGTAGTCATCGGTACGCCGGTTGCTGTAAGGCGAGAGAAACTGGTTGATCAGATAACCGTGGGTTCCATGGATCTCGACGGCATCAAAGCCAGCTTCGCGGGCGCGGCGGGCGGCATGGCCGAACGCCTCTACTAAGCCCTTGATCTCATCAAGATTTAAGGCGCGGGGCATATCCCGGCAGACCGGGCAGGGGATCTCCGAAGGGGCCACCGGCTGGTGACCGGTCGTCCGAACCGTAGTCTGCCGCCCGGCATGGTGCAGCTGGATGGCCGCCCGGGCCCCGTGCTTTTTAATTGATTCGGCCAGGTAACGCAGCCCGGGGATAAACTTGTCGGCCCAGAGGCCGACCTGGTGCGAGACAGCCTTCCCCTCCGGGGCCACCGCCGCCACCTCAACAATAATCAGGCCGGTGCCGCCTTCAGCGCGGGCCTCGTAATAGCGGACCAACCGTTCGGTAACAAAACCGTTGTCTGCGGCATAGTTCGTGCCCATCGGGGGCATCACCATGCGGTTGCGGACGGTCATCTTTCCAATCCGCCCGGGTGAGATCAGGTGCCGGAATCTTGTAGCGCTCTCAACATCCTGCCTTCTACTCTTCTCTTTAACGATGGTCTCTTTAATGGCCATTTCCCCCTTTTTACGCGTTAATGAAAAGTTCTCTTTTATCTTTTTCAATTAGCGGAATAGTTATGCCCGAGGTGACAGGGGGACGTTTCTCCTGTCACCCAAACTGAAGAAAGGGGCGCTGAAGAAGACGCTGGGGTAGTTGCTGGAAAAGGGGTTTAGGACGTGGGCGTACTATGTTTGTTCACTAGCCTTCAAAACGGCGGAGACAGACCTGCAGCAGGTCGCGAATAGGCAGGTCGTAAGGGCATTTTTCTTCACACTCGCCGCACTGGAGACAGTCTCCCGGCTTCGCCTTCTGTTCACGGTAGCGCTCCAGGGCCCACTGGTGCAAACCGTAGCCTTCGGAATAACGCTGTAGGGTCATCAGCGAGGGGATATCGATCCCCTGCGGGCAGGGCTGGCAGTAGTCGCAGCGCCGGCAAAAACGGGCGCCAAGACGCTCTGTCTCTTCGCGCAGCCGTTTTTCTTCGGCCTCGCTGAGGGCGGCCCCGGCAGCGGCTGCATTCTCACGCACCTCGGCAGCGCTTCTCATCCCCGGGATAGCCACGGAGATATCGTGCTTTAGAATATATTTCAGGGCCGCCGCGGGATGTTGCAGGGCGCCGCCAGCCAGCGGTTTCATGATAATCGTCCCGATATCGTGCTTTTGGGCATACGGAAGCAGCTCCGGCAGCCCCC
>JAAZPQ010000206.1 GCA_012797175.1 Bacillota bacterium | reverse complement strand
GACATCTCCTTCCTGGAGATGAAAAAAGTCATCCAGCGTTATCGTCGCCCGGCCTAGAATCGCCGCTACCTCTACACTGGCGGCTGAGAGGCTTTTTTCAATATCGCTCTCTTTAGCCCTATCCGGAGCCTGTTGAAACTGGTTAAACCAGTGCTGAGCAGTAAGATTTGGCAATACCCGTTCCAGAGTCATGTAAGGAAAACAGAGGTTAAGCAAACCCTGAACCTCTTTTACTTGTGCCGATATCGTGATTAGTGCAATCGTTTCGCTAGAGGAGACAACCTGGTTAAACTGGGGGTTGGTATCGATGCTCTCAATTTGCGGTTGAAGAGTAGCAATACCTTTCCAAACATAACTTAAGTTATCTAACAGGCGCTCAATAACCCCTCTCATCACCGAGATCTCGATCTCCGTAAGCTCCCTGATTTTCCCAGGCGGGTTCCCTTCTCCCCCAAAGAGCAGATCGATCATTGTAAAAACAAAATTGGAGTTTGTCTCAAGCATGGCCATACCCAGTTCTGAAGACATATTAAAGATGGTCATTAACGTGGGAATAGGTAAAGAGTAGATAAACTCCTCGTAAGTAACCTGGCCCACCGAGACCACCTCCAACTTAACAGGCACCCTTAAAAAAGCTGTTAAAAAGTTACCCGTGATCCGCGAATAGTTCTCATGCATAATGTGCATTGTTTTTAACTGCTCCTTGGAGAACTTGGTAGGGCGCCGAAAATCATAGGGTTGATATTTCTCTTTGTCTGGCGGTGCTTTATCCTCAATCTCGCCCGAAGATAAAGCTGAAATTAATGAATCGATTTCAGATTGAGTTAAGGTATCCCTGGCCAAATCAATTTCCCCCTGTTTATAGCTTGACCTGCAATACTAAAGCCTGCAGTTCATCAGCGGTCATTAAGCTGCGAACATTGGCCTGCAAAGCCCGCTGAGCCAGCATTAGCTGCACCATTTCCACAACCGGATGGGCATTCGACTGCTCCAGGTAATACTGACAGATCCGCCCAAACCCGTCCGCGCCTGGCAAACCCTCTTCCGGCTGGCCCGATGATGCAGACTCCAGGTAACGGCCTGCTCCATCATTGGTTAACCCAGCCGGGCTAACAAAACGATACAACCTAATCTGCCCCAGCTCCTCGACCTCTCCAGCAGAGCCGATTAGCACTACCATCCCTTCCGGGCTGATCAGCAGATCACCAGATCTTCTATCTAAAGTAAACGGCACATCGAGGTAATCACCGGCGGCGTTTACCACTCTCCCGTTAGCATCAAGGCTAAAACTGCCGTTGCGGCTGTAGACTGCCTGCCCGTTACCGGGATCGAAGAGCCTGAAATATCCCTCTCCGCTGATCGCCAGATCCAGAGGGCGCTCACTGTCAATCAGCACTCCCTGCCCCAAGAAAGGTGCTACCGCCTGGGGATGGACCCCCTGGCCGGCCGGCAGCCTCTCTTCAGAAGCATGCGGAAAACGCCGCTGCTGCAGCTCGCGGTAGAG
>JAAZPQ010000205.1 GCA_012797175.1 Bacillota bacterium | reverse complement strand
AGAGCTTCGGAGGTGCTGAAATAGGGCATATTATAGTCTGAAAGGATGAGCTCCCACTCCTCTGAGGCAAGTGCGGCTCTCATGGCGGATTCCGTTTCAACCCGCTCGTAGACCGGCTTGTATCCGCCCCGGCGCAGTTCACGCAAGATTAACAAGGTGTCATCTTCTGAATCCTCAATAACCAGCACCCGTATTTTTTCGTCCATTTATTTTTCCTCCAGTTGTTCGGTACCTGGCCATATCTTCGCACTTTCCGAAGAGGTGCTCAAGTCTCCCGGCCATCGCCTGCCACGACCGTTTTTGCTGCTTAGACAGCATTTTTTAAAGGCACGTTGAAGCAAATCAAGGTCATCGAGATTGTCTTCAACTAACATAATCGTCTTTTGAGGCACGGGATTAACTCCTTCCCGCTTGTTATTCTAATGTAAAATAAAAAGTTGTTCCCTTATTGAGAACACTTTCAGCCCAGATATCCCCGCCATGGCGACGGACGACCCGTTGAACTGAGGCCAGGCCAATTCCCGTACCGGTATATTCCATCGTGCTGTGAAGACGCTGAAATGGGACGAAAAGCTTGTCAACATACTTCATGTCAAAGCCCACCCCGTCATCACGCACATAGTAGACAGTTTTTTTACCTCGCCTCATCACGCCGAATTCAATTCTGGCGCTTTCGAGTCTCTGCGTGAATTTCCAGGCATTCCCAATCAAGTTTTCCAAAACTATCCGAAGAAGAGCCGGGTCTCCGCTTGCAACGACGCCTTCGGCGATAACAAATTCTACCTGGCGATCGGGATCGGTCACTTTAAGATCCGCCGCTATATCCTGCGCCAAAGCACTTAAGTTCACCTGTTTGCGTCGCACCTCATATCTTCCGATACGCGAAAGGTGGAGGATAGCGTCGATCATGGAAGCCATGCGCTTGCTGGCAGCTCTTATGCGCCGGAGATAGTCCTCCCCCTCATGATCTAGTTGCTCCGCATGGTCTTCCAGCAGGGCCAGGCTAAAACCATCTATGCTCCTGAGCGGCGCCCTCAGGTCATGTGAAATAGAATAAGCAAACATCTCCAGCTCTTGGTTCACCTGTTCCAGCTCCTTGCGCAGCTTGCTTTCCGTTATATCGACGATGGTGACCAGTATTGCCGCCCTTTCTTCGTGCTCAATAGGCATCGTGCTTATGATGGCCGGCAAAACGCTACCGTCTTTTCTAAGGAGCCGCGATTCATAGGTTTCAACAAGGTTTTTCCCTTCATACCTGCCCCAAGCCCTGGAGATAACCTCTTGCACTTCGTCGGGATAAAAGAGGGCGGAAAGGGGCAGTCCGACAAATTCTTCTTCGGCGAACCCCAGCATTGATGTTAACTGTCTGTTGGCAAAAACCATCCTGCCATTCTGATGTACACCGATGCCGACCTGAACATGATCTACGAGCGCCTTGTATTTTGCTTCCGATATTGCCAATTCTTCTGTCCTGGCTTTAACTAGCTCTTCAAGCTCTTCTTTATATTGCCTTAATTCTTCTTCCATTTTTTTGTGTACCGTGATATCTCTAAATTCGATAACACTGCCAGACTTTGTACCAAAGCGGTCCGTTAAAGGTGAAGCTGTGATGCTGATCTGTAGGGCCGGTTCTCGAAAAGTAACATCTTCATGTGAAACTTTTCCGGGATCGGCCGTGATCATTTTTAGAAGAGCCGCCACCTTTTCAGGGTTCTCGAGCTTATCTGCAATTAAGGAAGGGATACTCAAAATATTCTTCCCTAGAAAATCCTGCCGCCTTATCCCGGTTGTTTTTCCCACGGAATGATTCACTTCCACGATCCTATCGTTTCTATCTGTCACGATAATCCCTTCTCCTAGCGCACTAAAAATTTCAGTCAATGATGCTTTCCGATAGCGCAGGATGGCATAGGTCTGAAGAGAGACAAAAGCAAGGACCGCCAGGTAGCCAAAGGGGTAGACTTCGAAAGGCGGAAAGCAGGATAAAAAATCGACCGACCCTAGAACGGCTATGGATAAGGATACCGTGAACAGCTTAACCTGATCTCGCTTGATCCCGGGCTCCATTTTTCTAACGGAGCCTAAATACAACAGCAGTGAACGGATAATCAGGGCAAAAAAGAAAACCAGGAAGGGGATGGACAGCGGACCATATAAGACATATGGTCCCCAGAAGTGTTCTTGAACATCTCTTGCGAGCCAGTCTGTCAAAAGACTTGTGAGATAAAAGGCAAAAGCTAGGGCATAGTTCACCACCACATATTTTTTCTTTTCCTCCAATAATCCCAGGGATGCTGTGGTGAAAAAATAAATGCTGGGCGCGATCATGACAATCCCCAAAAAGACAAAGAC
Source organism: Bacillota bacterium (assembly GCA_012797175.1). Classification (GTDB taxonomy): domain Bacteria; phylum Bacillota; class Dethiobacteria; order DTU022; family DTU022; genus JAAZPQ01. The sequence goes on along the minus strand of JAAZPQ010000205.1, from coordinate 561 downwards.
CTTGTAAAAAGAGAGAATCAGCATCGCATCTCTCATTAAATAGATTACGCCGATACCGACTAGCCAAATACCGCCGCTTACTGTCATGATGAGAAATGATTTGCTGACCAGATTCCTATCGCTAATGTAGACAAAGATCCCAAGCAACGTCACCAGGAGGGCAGTAATAAACATAGAAAAAGAATACGGGTTCAGATAGTAATTGGCACTAACCAGGAGCTTCCCTAACATCACATTATTTCTTCCTCCTTATCGAGGTAAACGGCAACCCGATAAATAGATTCCACAGATCTCCAGGATAGTATAAGCTCATCCTAAAAAATATGTCAAGAGATAGCGCGTAATGTAAAGCTAACGCACGAAATTGTTGTTTATCTCCTTCTGTCAGGATAAGCAGGCTAACGACAGCCCCACAAGGCGGTAAAGGCGGCGTACCTCGGCGCCGCTAAGCGGGCGAAAGGTCCCGCTTTCTAAACCCTCCGCGGTTAAAAAGGCAAACCCGGTGCGCCGCAATCTCTCTACGGGATGGCCGCAGGCAGCGCAGATCCGCTTGACCTGTCT
>JAAZPQ010000001.1 GCA_012797175.1 Bacillota bacterium | reverse complement strand
TTTAGACGAATTGCTACCCTGGTCTGAAAGCCTACTACCAAAATGCCGGAAATACAGCGAAGACAACAAGGAGCAAGAAAAACCTACCTCTTAAGTTAGTGGGTATTATTTGACGCTTACCAAGGAAGGACTAAAAATCGAGCTGACTATCAGTTTTATTTTATTAGAGCAATCTATATGGGAGCCTGGATAACGGTAAACATCTCACGGTGATCGACCCAAGCCCTCAAACAATAGCTTTATGGCAGACCTAATTAACCAATATTGGGTTTGGGATACGTTTCTTCAAATATTCATTGCCACCAAAAATGCTCCAAAATGCACTTCATGCCAATATTTAGAGCTATTGTTAAGGAGCATTTACGGAATTCCTGAGTTATTCGCCATGCTACACGCACCAGCTTAATCTCGGTAAAAGGAAACCACTTAGTGCCGTCCCGGTGGGCACGGAAACGGGTGCGCTTCCAGCGTTATGAAAGCCATCTGGAACTTTTAGAAGGCCAGGTCATAGTAGATACCATCCGGCTTGAGTACGGACGTGGCAAGCGCATCATCCGAAACGATACCCTGGGCACGCACGAACGTGCCCGGCTGCGTACAACTGCCACTAACCCATTGCAGGCCAAGTTCGAAGGACTTGCGCCGGAGACCAGCAAGCGCTTAAAGAGCACATGATTGTCTGCAGCATGAGCTACAAGGGAAACTGTTACGACAATGCCTGCACAAAGTCATTCTTCAGCACGCTGAAACGTGAACTGATTTACGGGCGTAGGTTTAGAACCAGGTCTGAGGCACGCCAGGTTATCTTTGAGTACATTGAGGTTTTCTAGAACAGGATCCGGCTGCATTCGGATCTTGGTTACATGTCACCGGTGGAATACGAACTCGGTTTTCAAAGAGCAGCATAATAGGTCATAAAACTATGAAACCAAAAGGTATCCCACCATTTAAGGTGTCTATTTTATCGGGGCAAGCCTAATTTGATAAATGACCGGCATGATCAGGGTTACCGGACACTACTACAATTAGCCAAAGAGGGTACGGAGATTAGAAGGGGAACTGATAACTTTAGAAAAATACTGCAACCGTATTACTTCCGAAAAGGCGACCTTCTATCCGCAAATCCCCCCTATGCCTTCTGTGGGTACTCCAGTTTTACTATCCCCATAGTTATCAAACTCATAGGGGAATCGTAAAAAACACCCTGGTGAAAGGATTAGGTGACGACAAATCAGCTATTTTTCTAGGCTTCGCCGCGGAAAGTATTCCGTAACGATTTAATCAGCTAACACAACCTCCATAAGCTGATTAGCCTGCTAGAGGTCTGTAAAAAAGGCGGCTTTTACTAAGGTAAGGAAAGTTGTAACAAATGCTCCCTGCCTATTTCAGGTTTTCGGGATTCAGGGCCTCCAGCTCCGGCAAAACAAAGAGGCCATCTTTTCTAACCAAAACCTCGTCGAAATAGATCTCACCGCCGCCGTAAGCAGCGGTCTGGATGCAGACCAGATCCCAGTGGACCGCGGATTTATTGCCGTTATCGCAGTCTTCATAGCAGCTGCCCGGGGTAAAGTGAAAGGAGCCGGCAATTTTTTCATCAAAGAGGGTATCGTTTATCGCCCTGGTG
>JAAZPQ010000204.1 GCA_012797175.1 Bacillota bacterium | reverse complement strand
CAACCGACATCTAAAATTTCCGGTGGTAATGGCGGAGGGGCCACACCCGTTCCCATCCCGAACACGGACGTTAAGCCCTCCAGCGCCGATGGTACTCGGGGCGAAAGCCCCCGGGAGAGTAGGTCACCGCCGGAGAACCTTCAAGGTGACAGGGGGACGTTTCTCCTGTCACCTTTCTTGTCACCTTAAACCGGCTGATCAATTTTGGTGCAGCCGGTTTTTTTATAATTAACAGGCAGTCTCAAGCAGGAATAAGCAATGGCAAAATAGAATAACATTTCAGATAAGTATGATAATCCAGAAAGGAGATAATCATGGGGTATCAAACAGTTATTTTTCAAAAATTAGGGCACGTCGGCAAGATCACGTTGAATCGTCCCGAACGCTTGAATGCAATTAATGCCATGATGGGTTCTGAATTAAAACAGTTACTTGAAGAACTCTCCACAGATGACGATATTAGGACGCTGGTGGTTACCGGAAACCCGCGGATAAGGGAAAAAGAGGGTCGCACTGAAACTAAGTACTGTTTTTCCGCCGGTTGGGATCTTTCCGAAGCGGGTGCCGTAGAGTCGGTCCCCGAGCTGTTTGCTGCTTTAGAAAAACCGGTCATCGCTATGGTTAACGGTTTTGCTTTAGGCGGGGGGTGTGAAATCGCCCTGGCTTGCGACTTTATTTATGTGTCGGATAACTCCGAACTGGGGCTTCCTGAAATTAACCGCGGACTTTTGCCCGGCTGGGGAGGAACCCAACGTCTGCCGCGGCGGATTGGTATCTCCAGGGCAAAGAAAATGATTTTAACGGGTGAAATGGTCAATGGGCAAGAGGCCGCTGCAATTGGCCTGGCCGATCTCTCTGTGCCGATGGACCAACTTGAAGATACGGTGATGGCTTTTGCTGAAAAACTCGCCTCCAAGGCACCCCTGGGCCTGCGTAAGATCAAAGAGGTGATTGACCGGGGAAGCGATACCGATTTAAAGACCGGGCTGCAATATGAACAGGAGGCGCTAAGCTTTCTTACCGGGACCGAGGATTTTCAGGAAGGGATTGCGGCCTTCATGGAAAAAAGAGAGCCTGTTTGGAAAGGAAAATAAAGTTAGTGGTTACACCGCCTGAAAAGCGATCTGCCGGAGCTTTCCATCATTTAATCAGGAGGTGGTTCCTTTGACGGAAAAATGGTACATTACCCAGCAGACTTTACCTGAGCTGTTAAACCGCAATGCCCTTCGATTCGGGTTACGCCGGGCGCAGTGGTGGAAGGACGGGCCGCAGAGTAGTGCATCACTAACCTACGCCGAATTATGGCGCCTGGTCAAGGAGGCGGCGGCAGGCCTAATGGAAATGGGGTTTGAGAAAGGCGAACGGGGGGCGGTAATGGCTTATACCAGCCCGCAGTGGGTTTGGGCCGATTACGCTGTGATCTGCGCCGCCGGAATTTCAGTAAGTATCTACCCGACGCTCTCGGTTAAAGAGGTTCTTTATATGATCAACGATTCAGGGGCGAAATTTCTTTTTGTTCACGACGAGACGATCTTGAACCGGATCATTGAAGCCCGCCCGGAGATGACTTCACTTCAAAAAATTATTCTTTTAAATGGGAGCAATACGAATAATCATCCGGATGTGCTTACTTTTGAGCAGCTGCGACAACTGGGAGTCAAATTGTTGACCCGCGACCGCCTTGCCTTTGAAAAACGGTGGCGCTCGATTGAGTTGACCGATATGATGAGCATTGTTTATACCTCCGGAACAACTGGTCAGCAAAAAGGGGTTATTCATACCCATCTTAGTTTTAACGCCGCCTGCTGCCGTGATTTGCGGATAGTCCCACCGTACCGACCCGATGATGTTTTGCTGTCCTTTCTTCCCCTGGCGCATACTTATGAAAGAGAGTGCGGCCACGGCACCGCAACCATGGCTGCTGTGACCATTGCCTACTCTTCGCCGCAAACCTTAATGGAAGATCTGGAGTTATTTAAACCGACGGTATTCATGTCGGTGCCTCGGATATATGAGCGTATCTATGTGGCCTTACGCGAGCAGACTTCCCACTCACCGTTAACGAAGAAAATCTTTGACTTTGCTATGAAGACAGGGCTTCTCTTGACAGAGGCGCGGGCTGATGCCCACGGTTTTGTTGATATGTCCGAAGGGGTTAACTTTACCAAAGGGGTAGGCCTGTGGTTAAAATTGAAGTATAAGCTGGCCGATGCCCTTATTTTTAAGAAGGTGCGCGCCAAGCTGGGTGGACGTTTTCGTTTTGCCTTCTCTGCGGCCGGTACTCTGTCGGCGGATCTTTGCAAGGTCTTTATGGCTATGGGTCTGCGAATCTACGAGGGGTATGGTTCCACTGAAACCTGTAACACGGTAAACCTTAATTTGCCCCATAAGGTTCTTCCAGGTTCTATTGGTCCTCTGTGTAACGGTGTTGAAGGAAGGATCAGCGAGATTGGGGAGTGGGAGGTCCGTGGGGATAATAACTTCCTCGGCTACTGGAATAACCCGGAGGCGACTCGGGAGGCTTTCACGGAAGACGGTTTCTTCAAAACTGGCGACATTGTCGAGATGCTTCCTGATGGTTACCTAAAAATTATCGATCGGATTAAGGGGATTATGGTTCTGGATACAGGGAAAAACGTGCCGGCAACGAAAATTGAATCGCTGTTTGCGGTAGCCGATTATATTGATCAGGTTGTCCCCATTGCCGATGAAAGGCCCTTTGTCTCCGCTCTTATTGTCCCGAATTTCGAAGCAGTTATTGAATTATTTGAGAAAGAAGGGATCCCCTACGACAAGGCGAGCTTGAAATTTGTCGGCGAGGGGGCGACACGCCTTTGTGTTGCCGTCGGTGAAGAGTTGATTAATCATGCCAGGTTGCGTCAGTTGGTGGATGAAGAGGTCAACCGGGCCAATCGCGAACTGGAAGAGCATGAACAGATCAAAAAGTATGTTATCCTACCGCGCCTTCTGACTGAAGAAACCGGTGAGGTCACTCCAACGCTGAAGTTAAAGCGCCATGTTGTCTTAAGCAACTTTTCCCGGGAAATAGACAATATTTACGGAGTCAATAAAATTCAACAACCCGATACGGTTGCATGAGAAAATAAAGCGGGGGATAAAAATTGAAATATGTATAGCATTCTCCATCCGACAAAGGTTTTTTCTAAAATCTGTCGAAGACTACTGGAGCATAGAAGTCAAGTAGAAGGCCAAAAGGAAGCGTGTATATATTGATACGGCGGATCTTTGTGTTAGTAAACTGTTTGGTCCTTGCATTGACTGTAGTTGCCTGTGCTTCTTTAGAGCAAAAGCCGATGCAAGCCGGATCGAATGAGACGGCTAGCTTACCGAGTTCAAATCGTATTAGTAGTATTGGTGGAAGGACGACGTTAACGCTCTATTTTCGTAACGATAACTACATTCCTGATAATCCGGATTCAAAGCCCGTGATCCCTGTTACCAGGACCGTTCCCCAGGAAAAACTTACCGCTAGGGCCACACTGCAGGCTCTTATCACCGGCCCGGAGCAGAGAGAAAGAAACGAATCTGCTGCCGGGCCGGTGATTAACAATAAAGGTTTGCAAATTGATGATATCTATATAAAGAATAAAATCTGCGTAATTCACCTTTCTTCTCCTCATCACCTGCCGCTTTACGATTACAAAAATCAAACGGTGGCCCAGGCGGAAACTGTTTTTACCCAGTCTCTGGTCCGTTCACTGGCGGAAACAGTCCAGGTTGAAGCGGTCTGGTTGTTTCAGAATGGGGATCCCTGGCAGGGGAACACCGTCGACTGGCTCTGTCCCCTGGCCCCTCCGGGTGGAGGGATTAATTACACTCTTTACTTTTATGAAGAGATAGCCGATGATTACAGCCCCTCGCTGAAGGCCGGGAATTTGAAGCCTGTTCAGATTAGACTTATTTCCTCCGGCGTAACGGGGACCACGGAATGCTCGTTTAATAAAATTATTGAGCTTCTCTCGAAGGACTATGACGAAGCGCACCGGGCTCCGCTGTCCGACGGGGTTCACGTTCTTGATTACACCCTGCATGATCATCTGCTGACGATTAATCTGGTCGGCTCTTCTCCCGACAGCTCGCAGAGCGCCCGCGTTTTTGCTAAAGCATTGGTCTATACGTTTACCGAGTTACCTGAAATAGATGCCCTTCTGGTTACCCGGGAAGGCCAGGTCTGGAGTGACGGTAATATACGTTGGGAATACCCCTTCTGTAGGGATGACTTCGAAGAGAAGAAGTAATTGGAATGTTTTAGCGTTGGCTGGCGAAAGCTTGTTGCCGAAACGATGGTTGTATTTCTCCAGCATCCGTTCTTGACCGTAGGGTTAACCCGGATCTGCTATCGGGTTCATCAGCTACTTATCTTTCAATCTGTATGGTTTCCATAGTGTTTAAGGCGGCCTCGGTTAAGTTGTTAATATCGAGGGCCGCTTCTGCTTCAGCTACCTTGTTCATCTTTGGCCTTGTGGCCGGACGCTGTGGTACGAAAAGGGTGCAGCAGTCCTCATATGGTCGAATAGAGATCTCGTACGTGTCAATCTCCTCGGCCCGGGCGACGATTTCATGCTTATCCATACCCAGAAGAGGCCTCAGGATAAGCATCGGGGTAACGCTGCTGATCACAGCCATGCTTTCGAGGGTCTGACTGGCGACCTGCCCCAGGCTATCCCCGGTGACCAGGGCCTGCAGCCCGCGGCGGTGCGAGAGGGTCTCGGCAATGCGGAGCATCATTCTTCGCAGCAGGATAATTGCCAGTTCGGATGGGCAGCGGTTATGGATTTCCTTCTGTATTTCGGTAACGCTGACCAGGTGAAGGTAGAGCTTTCCTCCGGAGATAGCGAGGCGGTGGCACAGGTCGATTACCTTTTCACGGGAGCGCTGGCTGGTAAATGGATAGCTGTGATAGTGGACCGCTTCTAAGGTTAGCCCACGCTTCATGGCCATCCAGCCGGCCACGGGGCTGTCAATGCCGCCGGATAACAGTAACAAGGCCCGGCCGGTCACTCCTACCGGCAGCCCTCCCGGGCCGGGCACATGCTCGTGGTAGAGATAGGCCTCCTGGTAACCGATCTCAATAAAAACCCGGAACGTGGGGTCATGGAGATCGACCTTTAGATAGGGGTACTTTTTAAGTATGGCCGCGCCGATAATCCGGTTTATCTCTGGAGAGGTCAGGGGAAACTTTTTATTCGAACGGCGGGTTTCCACCTTGAAGCTGTTACCGTGCCGATACTGTTTCTCGACCAGTTCCAGTGCGCCCTCCTTGATGGTTTCAAGCTCAAGCGGCGTTACCTGGACGCTACTAACAGAGACTACTCCGAAAACCTTGCTCACCCGTTCGACGATTTTCTCTTTTTCTGCTGCCGGTCCCGAGACGAGGAAACGGCCGTGCTTACGGGTAGCCTTGGCCTCAAGCCCCCGGAGAGCACTTTTTAAGTTGTTAAATAAGGCTTTTTCAAAATAGCTCCTGTTTTTACCTTTTAAAGCGATCTCACCGTAACGAACCAGGATTACTGCCGACATTTCTCCATCCCCCGTTTCTTATCTCTGCTACCGGCCCTGATAAGTTTTTAGTTCGCGTATAGCCGGAACAATTCGCTCGATAACCCGATTGATTTCGGTTAGATTATTAAATGACGAAAAACTGAAACGCAGGGCGCTGAAGAGCCTGCTTTCATCGAGGCCGATTGCGGCAAGCACATGGCTGGGTTCCGGGCGGCGTGAATGACAGGCCGATCCTGCAGAGACGTAGATCTCATTTTCCTCCAGGAAGTGCAGTAAAACCTCGGACTTTATCCCGGGGAAGGAGAGGTTCAGTATATGCGGGGCCGCCTGTTCAAGCGGCGGCCCGTTAAGATAAACTTCTACACCCGCTTGCTGTAGTCCCCGGTACAGTTTCTCTTTCAATCGATAAAGCTGGGCGGCATTATCTTCTAAAAGTGTTTCATTGATCCGCGCGGCCAGGCCAAAACCGGCAATAGCAGCAGTGTTTTCGGTTCCCGGGCGGAGTGTTTTTTCTTGTTCCCCCCCCTGGAACAGCGGCTGCAGGGAAACTCCTTTTCTTACCCAAAGAGCGCCAGCTCCCTTGGGGCCGTGGATTTTATGAGCGCTGCAGCTGTAAAGATCGGCCTGCCAGTGCTGCAGAGATGCCGGGATTTTGGCAAAAGACTGGACCCCGTCAATATGGTAGAGCGTGCGCGGATTAAGCTCTTTTATGATCGCCCCGATTTTTTCTACCGGCTGGATGGTGCCGATCTCATTGTTCACATGGCTAGTACTGACCAGGATGGTTTCATCACGGATCGCTCTGGAGAGTTCATCCAGGTCCAGGTAGCCCTGGCGGTCCACCGGCAGGAAGCTCACCGCAAAACCTTCTTCTTCAAGCCGTCGGCAGCAGTTCAGCACCGAAGGGTGCTCGATCTGCGTGGTGATAATATGCCCGTCCCGGCGCTGCCGCCGGTAAGCGATCCCTTTAAGGGCCAGGTTATTGGCTTCGGTACCGCCTGAAGTAAAGTAAAGCTCATCTTCACGGCATTGTAAAAGCGAAGCAATGTTGCGGCGAGCTTCATTCAGCAGCTTCTCAGCGGCAATTCCTCGGGCATGGAGTGAAGAAGGATTGCCGTAATTGTCTCTTTGAATGTGGCTGCAAAGCGCGATCACTTCGTCAAAAGGCCGGGTGGTAGCGCTGTTATCCAGGTAGATTTCAGTCACGAAGATACACCTCGGAGACTTTTGTTATCAGCCGGGGTACGTTAAATGTTTAAGCTGGTCTTCAGGCCATGGACCGGGATCAGGATACCGGTATCACTGATTTGATGGCCGGGATCTCCTGCTTCAAGATCCGCTCAATACCCTGCTTTAAGGTCTGCGTGGCCATGGGGCAGCCGTGACAGGCTCCGGTCAGCCGCACCTTGACAATACCGTCTTCAGTGACATCAACTATCTCTACATCGCCACCATCACGCTGCAGGGCCGGTCGGATTTTCAATAAAACCTGCTCAACTTGTTCTCTCATGGGCGTTCCTCCTTTTGGTTATCATTATGCCCTTTCTTATCACCTGGATTATACCACATTTGGGCAGGGCGAAATAGAACCGGGTTAAGGCAGGCCGGGCCAGGGCTAGGTTGCTCTAAAATGACGAGCAGGATTTGGGGGAAAATTAAGTCTACGATTGGGTTAAAGAAAAGTGAAAGGTTGACAAAAGGAAAGCTTTCCCGTCATAATATCCCTATATCGTTCTAAAAAATACACGGGAAGGAAGTATGGCCGATGGTCCTGTCGGAAATTAAGGAGAAGATCGCTGCTTTAAAAGCAGAGCGGAAAGCAATTATTCTAGCCCATAATTACCAGATAGAAGAGGTCCAGGAACTGGCCGATTATACCGGGGATTCACTTGAGCTTAGCCGTATTGCCGCAGCGGTGGAGGCGGAAGTAATAGTGCTCTGCGGCGTTCATTTTATGGCTGAAAGCGCGGCCGTTTTAGCTCCTGAGAAGGTAGTTCTGCTCCCCGAAAAGGATGCCGGCTGTCCCCTGGCGGATACGGTTACTCCGGAAGGACTGCGTCTTTATAAAGAGAAATACCCCGATGCAGCAGTGGTTACCTATATCAATTCGTCTGCAGCGGTTAAAGCGGAGAGCGATATCTGTGTGACCTCGGCTAATGCTGCACTCGTGGTGGATTCGCTTGAGGCTGAGCGGATCATCTTTGTTCCGGATTGCAACCTGGCCCATTTTGTTTCCAGGCAGACCAAAAAAGAGATTATCCCCTGGCCGGGTTATTGTATCACCCATCACCGCATATCTCCGGATGATGTTGACAGGGCCCGCCGGATTTACCCTAATGCACCGGTGATCGTGCATCCCGAATGTCGTCCCGGGGTGGTAGAGCGGGCTGATGCGGTTCTCGGGACCGGCGGCATGATCCGCTTCGTTAAAGAGACAGAAGCTCAAGAGGTCATTGTTGGAACCGAGGAGGGAATGATCTATCGTTTACGACAGGAGCGTTCCGATATAAAATTCTATCTGTTATCACCGGGCTTGCTCTGTCCGGATATGAAATATACTACTCCGGATAAAGTCGTCTCTTCATTAGAAAATATGCAGCACCGGATTACTGTTCCCCCAGAGATCCGAAAACAGGCGGCAGGGGCCCTCCAGCGAATGCTTAAGATTCCCTCATCTTAAAGAACGGGTCTGATGGCGTTTTTTTAGTCCTTGTGCGGTTAACACGGGAGGAGCCTTTCTGAACCGGGTATGTATCACTTTAGCTTATGGGGAAACCTTGTTGTGATCTTTAGGAGGTTAGGCTTATGTTCTCGAAGCAATTTGTTAAAGAAACGGTCTACCAGGCTCTCAGGGAAGATCTTGAATATGGGGATATGACCACTGAAGCGATCGTCTCTCCACAGGCAGAAGGAGTAGGCTGCATTTATGCCCGGGAAGAAGGGGTTATCGCCGGCTTACCGCTGGCTGAGTATACTTTTTATACTCTTGACGAATCTCTTGACTGTTCATGCCTGGTTGGCGAGGGGGAGAGGGTTAGTGAAGGACAGGCGGTGATGCGGATCAGCGGTCGGCTGCGCCCTTTGCTTTCTGCTGAAAGAACCGCCCTCAATTTTTTACAGCGCCTTTCGGGTATCGCCACGAAGACAGCAGCCTGGACCGGCGAGCTGGAAGGTTTTCCGGCAAAGCTGACCGATACCCGGAAAACCACTCCCGGGCAGAGGGTTTTAGAAAAGTATGCGGTTCGCATCGGCGGAGGGGTAAACCATCGGTTTTCCCTGGACAGTGGTATTCTCATTAAGGATAACCATATCCGTGCCGCCGGTGGGATTACCGCAGCGGTAAATGCGGTGCGTGCGGATGCGCCTTTTGTCTGGCGT
>JAAZPQ010000203.1 GCA_012797175.1 Bacillota bacterium | reverse complement strand
ACGCCGGGCTTTATCAAGCAAGAGCCACAATCATTTCAATTTCTACTTTCGCATCTTTAGGCAGGCGGGCAACTTCTATACAAGCACGCGCCGGTTTATGTGACGCAAAGTATTGCCCATAAACCTTGTTGATTGTATCAAACTGTGATAAATCGGAGACAAAAACCGTTGTTTTAATGACGTCAGTAAGTGACGCCCCCGCTTGAAGAGCTATCGCTTTCGCGTTTTCCAGGCATTGCTCTGTCTGTTTTGCTACATCTGGCGAAACAATGGCGCCTGACTGCGGGTCAATCGGCAGCTGGCCAGAGATATACAACACCTTTCCATGAATTATGCCTTGCGAGTAAGGGCCGATTGCTACGGGGGCATTTTCTGTGCTAACTGTTTTCAGTTTCATGGTAAAACCCCTTTCGATTTTATATTTTAAAACCCATTTTACATTACTCCAGATAAATGCGCATCGGTCTTGAACCAAGACTACACTGGATATGACCGGTGGATGTTCCGGCAATTCTACCGAGCTCATCCATTGTAATCTGCTCGTCTCCCATCCGGCCAAGCAAGTAGACTTCATCATTTATCTTAACATCGTCAATATCCGTCACGTCAGCAAACGCTTGATCCATGTTCATCGATAGCAGGGGGACCTTCTGTCCGTGGATTAAAACCACACCGTTTTTCTCTGGTTCGGGAGTGACCAGGTGACGTACATAGCCATCTCCCGCGCCAAAGCCCAGTACGGCTACCTTTGTTCGCTTTTTCATAATACAAGAACCAAAATAGCTAATGCTTTCACCCTTTTCGGCCATCAGCACATTGGAAACGAAAGTTTTCCAGGTAATCGCGGGCTGAACATCAAGGGTGGCTGTCGGGTCGTAGCCGAGCCAAAGTGCCGCCGGGCGGACTAGGTTATAATGTGTAGCTCGGTTTCTTACCAGGGCATCTGAATTAGCCACGTGTTTATATTTCAGTGTAATACCCTTCGCTTCGATTTGGCTGAGGGCTGCATTAAACTCTTTAAGTTGCTTATTAGTAATGGTCTGATCTTCTTCGTTCGGGTTGGCAAGGTGGGTATAAGCACCTTCAATCTTTATGCCGGGAAGTGTTTTTACATGTTCGACCAGCTCGTCAAGTTGAGCACCTAGACGTACACCGAGCCGCCGTAACCCTGTATCGATTTTTATGTGCGCTTTAACAGTTTTTCGTTGTTTTACAGCTTCATCAGAAAGAAGGCTTAAAAATACAGGATCATAAGCCGGCACAACAAGATCATATTCAGCAACTATCGGAACAGCCTCATAGGGGATACCACCTAGGACCATCATAAAGCAATTAATGCCCGCTTCCCTTAGTTCAACCGCTTCTGATACCATAGAGGTAGCAAATTTGTCAATACCACAATTATTTCGTATATAGCAGGCGGGTTTTACCAGTCCGTGTCCATATCCATTTGATTTCACCGTGATCATTAACTCGGTACCTGGTGCCAAATAGTTTTTTATGCTCTCAATATTTTTCTTAATCTGTTTCAAATCGACGATAATAATTGAATTCGCAGCTTCTTTCTGCATCATTATCCCTCCAGCGCTACCTTAGTTTTATATTTATATCGGAAAGTGGCAAGCTACACAATGCTCTGCAGTAATATTACGAAGAGCCGGCTCTTCACTTTTACATTTATCGGTGGCAAACGAGCAGCGTGTATGAAACCGGCAACCTGGTGGCGGGTTTACCGGGTTTGGTAGCTCGCCCTCAAGCTGAACACACTGGGGTTTATTACGCATTCTCGGGTTAGAAATCGGCACCGACGAGATTAAGCCTTTCGTATAAGGGTGATACTGGTGAGAAAACAAGCTGTTCTTGGATGCTTTTTCTACTATTTTTCCCATGTACATCACGGCGACAGTATCGCTGATATGCTTTACGACCGCCAGGCCATGGGCTATAAAGATATAGGTTAGATTATACTGCTTTTGCAGATTCATCAGCAAATTGAGAATCTGTGCCTGGATTGACACATCCAGCGCCGAGACAGGCTCGTCGCAAATAATTAACTTTGGATTTAAAGCAAGTGCACGTGCTATGCCGATGCGCTGCCGCTGGCCACCTGAAAATTCGTGCGGGTAACGCCTGGCATAGGCACGATCCAGTCCAACGATATTCATCAGTTCGAACACCCGGTCACTAAGTTCAGCTTTCGTTAAATTCCGGTGCGTGCGAAGCGGCTCTGCAATGATATCAAACAAGCGCATACGGGGGTTCAATGATGAAAACGGGTTCTGAAAAACCATCTGCATATCTGCACGTTTCTTGCGCAGATCATCCTTGGACAAAGTAAGCAGATCGATTGAATCAAAGATAATCTGTCCCTCGGTCGGCTCGATCAAGTTCATGATGATGTTGGCTAGCGTGCTTTTGCCGCAACCTGACTCCCCGACAATGCTAAACGTTTCACCTTGCCGGACCTTTAGATTAACGTTATCAACGGCATGAAGATATTTATGTTCTTTTTTGAACCATCCTTCTGAAACATCAAAGTATTTTTTCAGGCCACGCACTTCTAAGAGCACATCATTTTTACTATTCATTACGTTCACCGCTTGATTCCATGTAATATAGCCAACATTTCACTTCATGCCCATCGGCAACCGTTTGCATGTCGGGCCTTTCATTTGCGCATACTGGTAGCGCCTTTTTGCAGCGGGGATAAAAATAGCAACCTTTGGGTAAATTATGCAGGTTTGGAACGATGCCTTCGATCGCTTCAAGCACTTCCACATCCTCACTTAATTTGGGTGTACTTCTTAAAAGTCCTTGTGTATAAGGGTGTTTCGGTTCATCAAATAAAGAAAACACGTCGCTTTTCTCAACAACCTGCCCGGCATACATAATCACCACTTGATCGGCCATTTCAGCTACAACTCCGAAGTCGTGCGTAATGAGCAGGATAGATTTTTTATCTTCCTTTGCCAGCGAATGTAGAATGTCTAAAATTTGGGACTGAATCGACACGTCAAGCGCCGTGGTCGGCTCATCGGCTATCAAAAGTTTCGGGTTGCATGACAGCGCTATGGCAATCATGGCGCGCTGGCACATGCCACCGCTTAAGGAATGCGGATACGAGTCAAATACTTTTTCTGCACGCGGTATACCGGTACGTTTAAGCAGTTCAATACTACGCTTTTTAGCTTCTTTCTGGTCAACATTTTGATGCAGCAGTATCGATTCGGCAATCTGGTAACCCACTGTAAAAACAGGATTAAGTGAGCTCATCGGCTCCTGAAATATCATGGCCAGCTCTTTGCCCCGCATTGCATGGCGTTCACGCTTACTCAGGCATAACAGGTCTTTACCTTCGAACAGTATTTTGCCTCCTACTATGCGTCCCGGCTTATCGATCAAACCCATAATCGACAAGGCGGTGAGGCTTTTGCCGCATCCCGATTCACCGACAATAGCCGTTGTTTCACCATCGTTTAAGCTAAATGAAACGCCGTCAACAGGCAGAACCCTACCTTCATCCGTATTAAATTCTACTTTCAGGTCAATAACTTCAAGAAGATTCTTCTCTGTCATGGTGCCCTCCTAATGTTCACCCTGAGAGCGCGGGTCAAGCAGATCTCTAAGCCAATCTCCGATAAAGATAATGCCAAGTACCGTTATTGTTATCGCCAGGCCCGGGAACGTAGCGATCCACCAGTTAGTGGCAAGATAATCACGCCCGTCACTCAGCATAACGCCCCATGAGATGGTCGGTGGTTGGATGCCCAGGCCCAGAAAACTTAAAGAAGCTTCCACAATAATAGTCGTAGCTACTGTTAGTGCCGAAACAACAATAAAAGAGGATAAGACATTTGGTAAAATATGACGGACAATGATCTTTCCGTTACTTACCCCGATCGACCGTGCGGCTTTAACAAAGTCACGCTCACGGATACTCAACACTTCGCCGCGCACCAGGCGGGCGTAGGCCATCCAATTTGTCAGTCCAAGAGCCAATATAAGGGTAAAAACTCCGGGCCCAATGGAAGCTAGCATGACCAAAGCAAATAAAATTGAAGGGATTGCTAAAAATGCATCAGTTATACGCATAAAAACCGCATCACAAATCCCTCCAAAAAATCCGGAGAGCAATCCAATAATCATCCCGACTGTGCCAGCCAGTATAACTGCCACTAAGCCAACGATTAGCGATATGCGCGTTCCATATATGATCCTGCTTAAAAGATCACGCCCAAGGTGGTCGGTGCCAAGCAGGTATTCCGCCGTTCCTTCTTCATGCCAGGCCGGAGGCTGAGACATGGCCGAGTAGTCCTGGTGGGTAGGATCATGCGGCGCTAAATAAGGTGCAAAAATGGCCGTAGTAATTACCACTACCATTATCACCAGGCCGACAATGCCTGTTTTGCTCTTAAAGAGCTTTTTTGCATGGCGCCCGAACGTATCTATTAATCGCTGCTCGTATGTTGTTCCTAAAACGGCAGAATGAGCCTTGTTGCTTGATTCATTTTTTGGCATCATTGTCCTCTCCTTTCTACTTTAAAGTGACACGCGGGTCCACCAGAGTATAGAGGATATCTGCCAAAAAATTGATGCAGATGACCATCAGGGCGACGATAAAAACGGCCGCCTGTAAAATCGCCATATCGCGTGCATTAGCAGCCTGGACAATCAGCTGCCCTAGTCCCGGCCATGCAAACACCGCTTCAATCACCAGTGCGCCACCAACAAGCTGGGAGGTTTGTACAGCCATAATAGTGATAAGGGGGATCAGACAATTTTTAAATGCATGTTTACAGATTACCGAGAAGTTATTAACACCTTTGCTTCGCGCTGTCCTGATATAATCCTGGGAAAGAATCTCAATAATACTTGAGCGAGTGAGGCGCGTCATTTCGGCGGCGAGGGAGACGCTAAGGGTTAAAGCAGGCAGCACGAGATGCATCAGTGTCCCTCTGCCTGATACTGGAAAGATCTGTGTATTAACTGCAAATAATAAAATCAGCATAATGCCAAGCCAAAACCCCGGCATCGCTTTCCCAAGTACCGATAATCCTGTAATAAATATATCAATCACCGTATCTTTACGGGTTGCAGACCATATACCCATCGGAATAGAGATGATAGTGGCAAAAATCATAGAGACGAGCGCAAGCTCAAGTGTCGCCGGTATACGTTCAAGTACAATATCAAGTGCCGGTTGCTTATAACGGAAAGATTCCCCGAAATCACCTCTTGCCAACCGGCTTAAGAAACTTAGATACTGCACTGGCAATGGACGGTCCAGTCCCAAAGAAGACCTAAGCGCTTCAAACTGTTCCGGTGGGGCATCGAGCGGTAACATTAAAGAAACAGGGTCACCGGCAACATACACAAGGCAGAAAACAATTAGCGTAATCAAAAAAAGAACTGGGACTATCTGTAAAAACCGTCTACACAAGTAATTAATCATAGTTCCTCCATATTAAAGAAAACAAAAATAAATCTGGTGGCAAAGCAGGGTTGCGTAAAACAGACCTCCTCTGCAACCTCTCGGGGTGATATCTACATTGTTTATATAGGATTCCGTTTGTTCTGCGAAATACGTAATAAACTACTTCTACCCGGTAGTGAAGCCGGGGCGAAGGCATGGACCGGAGTTTTCATGGTCCATGCCTT
>JAAZPQ010000202.1 GCA_012797175.1 Bacillota bacterium | reverse complement strand
CGGATAATTGTCTTTTCAATTGGGATAATAAAGGAACAAGGAGTTATCCGGGGTGATGATCTATGCGTCCTCTCTGGAAAGGCTCGGTTAGTTTCGGTCTGGTCAATATCCCGGTGCGGCTTTTTGCTGCCACCGAGCAGAAGAACGTGCGCTTCCGCTATCTGCATGAACCCTGCCGGACCCCTGTAGAATACCGTAAAGTTTGTCCCACCTGTAACCAGGAAGTAGCCATGGATGAGATTGTTAAAGGCTACGAGTATGAAAAGGGCCGTTTTGTTGTCATTGGCGAAAGCGACTTTGCTCGCATCCCCGCGGAGACAACCAAAAACATGGCCATTGTTGATTTTGTCCGCGCTGCAGAGGTTGACCCAATCTACTACGATCGCTCTTATTACCTTGCCCCGGGCGAGACCGGAGAGAAGGCCTTTCAGCTGTTGCTACAATCCATGGCCGAAGCCGGCATGGTCGCCATCGTTCGCATTGTCCTGCGTTCCCGGCAGGCCCTGGGAGTACTGCGGGTATATCGAGATTCTCTGGCACTTGAAACCATGTTTTACCCGGATGAGGTCCGTCCGATCACCGGGCTGCCGGCCTGGAACCGTGATTTTAGGATCCAGGAGAACGAGCTAAAGATGGCCCGGCAGTTAATTGAGAACTTGACTGCTCCTTTTTCTCCTGCTAAATACACCGATGAATACCGCAAGGCACTTTTGGAAATTATCGAAGGGAAAATCAAGGGTGAAGAGGTCTCTATCGCTCCCTCACCGGATAAAGGAGAGGTTATTGATTTGGTAGAAGCGCTCAAAGCAAGTGTAGAGGCGACCCGTAAAGGTGCCCGGAAGGAGCCCGCCACTCAGGGCAGGCGTAAAAAAGCAGGCACCGGTGTTCCCTGAATTGCCACCTGCCGGTGATTTTTTTACTAACCTTCAGCCGATGGAGCCGGTTAGTAAAAAAGAGCCCTTCGACAGTTCTGCCCATATCTTTCAGATCAAATGGGATGGGGTGCGCATCCTGGCCCTGGTTGATCAGGGGCAGGTGATATTAAAAAACCGCACAAGTAAGCCCCGAACCAAACAGTACCCGGAGTTGCAGAAGCTAGCGGCTCTGGTCAGGGTTAAAAGCGCTATTCTTGATGGCGAAGTAATCGCCATGGGCGGAGGGAAGCCCAGTTTTGCCCGGGTGCTCAGGCGTGATTTTTGCCGCCGAGAGAAGATGATTACGGCTCTACAGCGACAGATCCCTTGCACCTATTGCCTGTTTGACCTGCTCTATCTAGAGGGCGCTGATCTCACCGGGAAACCTCTTGAAGAGAGGCTACATCTGCTGTCAAAGATAATCGAAGTGAAACCCCCGCTCTACCTGAATGAAAATTTTCAGGAAGGAAGGGCTCTTTACCGGGAGATAGAACAAGCCGGGCTGGAAGGGATCGTGGCCAAGAAGAAAAAGAGTCCCTATCGCAGCGGTAAGAAATCCGGTGACTGGCTGAAGATCAAGCCTCGCCGCCGGCAGCTCTGCGTTGTCGGGGGGCTAACCATGCCGGGCGGATCCGTGGGGGCGTTACTGCTGGGCGCCTACCGCGATGGGGAGCTGCTCTATATCGGCAAGGCCAGCTCCGGCCTAACGGAGAGCGATCTGCTGCTG
Organism: Bacillota bacterium; assembly: GCA_012797175.1. Taxonomy (GTDB): domain Bacteria; phylum Bacillota; class Dethiobacteria; order DTU022; family DTU022; genus JAAZPQ01. The sequence continues at coordinate 1,019 of JAAZPQ010000202.1, read as the reverse complement.
CTGCGCGACTATGCGCTGGAGAACGCCGCGGCCAAACCATATTTCAGCAACCCGCCCCGGGAGCGGGATTATCTCTGGTTAAAACCGTACCTTACGGTCCTGATTGAGTTTGCTGAATGGACTGCTAATCTGCGTCTGCGTGCCCCGGTTGTCATCGGATTCAGCAATCGCCCTCCAGTGGAAGCCCTTCTTTAATGTCAAGGGATAGTAAACACGAAAAAGTTTATTTTGACCTAGAAGTAGGGGAAGTGCTGATGACCACACTGGTGATAAACCATAAAGAGCTCTCCCTGACTAATCTCGACCGGGAGCTCTGGCCTGCCGAAGGGTTGCTCAAGTATGACCTGATCCGTTACTATATTGAAGCAGCCCCTTACTTGCTGCCTCACCTGCGCAACCGCCCCCTGGTGGTGCAGCGTTTCCCGGAAGGGATTGACCGGGCCGGGTTTTATCAAAAGAATCTCCCTGAAGGCGCTCCCGGTTGGTTGCGGAGCTGTCCGGTGAGGCATGGTGAAGGTAAAGAGATCCTTTATATCGTTGCCGATTCTATCGAAACCCTGGCCTGGCTCGGCAACCAGTCTTGCCTGGAGCTGCACCCCTGGCTTTCCTCGGTAGGAAGCCTGGAAAACCCCGATTTTGTTGTCTTTGATCTTGACCCGATGGAGCAGAGCACCTTCTCCGATGTTTGCACTATCGCCGTTGCCGTTAAGGAGCTCCTGGCGAGGATGCATCTGCAGTGCTATCCCAAGCTTTCAGGGGCTACCGGGATACAGATCTACCTGCCGGTAGAGCCGCGTTATACCTACCGCCAGGCGCGGGAGTTCGCCGAGGCAATCTGTCGCCGTGTGCACCTGGCTTATCCGGAGATAACCACGATAGCGAGGAAAGTAGAGCAGCGTAAGGGTAAACTTTATCTTGATTACCTGCAGAACGGTCGGGGCAAGACGCTGGCAGCACCGTACAGCCCGCGCCCTCTTCCTGGAGCGCCGGTCTCGATGCCGCTGACCTGGGAGGATGTT
>JAAZPQ010000220.1 GCA_012797175.1 Bacillota bacterium | reverse complement strand
TTTGTTGATGCGGTCAATGGCGATAGCCGTGTTGCCGCTATCATCCAGGTACGATTGTGACACCTTAAAGCCGGCCAGGCTGTCTAATTCTTCTGCGAGAGCTTTTCTTCTTTGGAGTGTGTTCTTGACTATGGAGACAACGTAAGCGTCAAACTGTTCCCACCTAACCAATAGCTCTTCTTCAAGCAGAGTAACCAAGGAGGTCTTTTCCATGACCAAAGAAGAGCGTGCCGCTAAACGTATCCTCTGGGAACAACGTATAGCCGATTTTAAAGCCAGCGGGCTAAGCAGGGCGAAATGGTGCGCCGCCCATAAATTTAAAACCCACCCATCAGTTTTTGAACTAAGAGACAATCTCACCAGTCTCAGGATCATACCATCCCGTTTCACTTTCACCCGGAATTGGTACAATATTACTTACAGGAACTGTTATTGTAAGCGTAGGATCTTGTGAAGGCCGTCTCCCTCTGTACCTAATTTCATTATCCCTGGGGCTAAAAAATATCCCCTCAACAAAGAACTCTTCATTACTATTAAAACGATCTAGACCTTTGCTGTTGGGCATGATCACAGCAACCCTACCATCAGCCGGTGGGGGGTCCTTTTGACGTATATTCAATTTGCTTGGTGACAGAGATGCAGATTGCACTATGGCATCCAGTAACGCCAACGTTTCATTGTTTAGATCAAACAGTTCACCATCACCAGCCAGGTCCTTTGCTTTATTGAATACTTTTGCTACAACTCCCGCTTCCAACAACCGACTCGATAGCCTAAGGCTACCATATGTCTGGTCGTATAGCGCCAGAAAGCGCTTGCCCTCGGTTAAGGATTCCCAGCTGATTTTAAGCTTACCCGCAGCATAGTTAATATCCTGCCGCTCAAAAGGAATATCAATTAAAAAACATTCGTAAATGAGCTGTGACAGCATCTCACAATTAACGCCGTGATTGGTCAGACTAGGGTGGTAAATAATAATGCCCGTTGTAAAATAGTTTCTGGTAAAAAAGGGCTGATTATAATATATACCCGCAGCGCTAAGGGGATAGCTTTCATTTATTTCATTTGGCCCACGCTTCTCCTTAAAGCCGACGACATTCTCTCGAATTTGCAGGTTCACTTCTACTAAAACCAAGTCACCATAATAGAAGGCCTGAAATATATTTTCCTCAGTAAGATTTGGAAACACCTGTGCCGGCAGCATGGTTGGCTTCGTAGTATAACGCTTTTCCCTTCTTACTTTTACATTACGTGACCTGGGCTGAACCTTATAAACTCGATAAGGAACGGTAGTATAATAATAGACCGCTCCCGGGTAAGCCTCACGCATCAACTGCCCGTATGAAAGTGATCCCAAACGCTGCCTTTCAGGCCCGCTTACAAGCTCTATTGAAAACTGGCTCTCTACATCTCTGAGTGGATAAACGTGATGTGGGGTTTCACCAGCTTCCATTTTCATATTCTGAAACTCGGTATCAACAGCACCGGCTCTTTCTTGACTGCAAAGTTCTGTAAAACCAGCGGGCCAGGGCACCTCGGTTGTAAAACTGCCCTCCGCAGAAAAACCCAACCTTTCGCTAATCCGATCATGCTCCCCATCTGCACGCGCCAAACACATTGCATGGATATATTGGATCCGCGGATTTTCTAGATATAGCGCACTCTCAGCCAGAGGTCGGTTAAAAACTTCTTCCGGCTTCCTAAACACCGCTTCACTGTAAATATCACCGCTGTTAATGATAACGATTACGCCTGGTTTCTGCCTGCCAACCCTTCCGATGCGTTGTTGAAGGCTAGTTTTTGAACGGGGTACACCCACCAGTACGCCGATATCCAGGTGGGGTATATCAATCCCCAACTCCAAAGCGCTGGTACTGATTACACCGTGTAGTGTACCCTTGGTCAGCCTTTCTTGAATGATCGCCCGGTCATATTCCTCAAAACCTGCGCGGTAGGGGAGAACGTCAAGCCTATGTAAATGGTCATATAATTGTTCAGCCTCTTCGGACATTTGCTGCGTTCTTGAAATTATGGTAGCAAGGTGCTCCGTCTGTTTACGGCTGTCGACAAAAACGATGAATCTATCTTTACTGCTGGACGCAATCCTTTGCAAGAATTTAGAAATAACTGAAAGCAAATCCTTGCTTTTATCGGGGTTAACCATGAACAAGTCCAGATCGTGCTGTTCCGAAGTGTCGTTTGTTTCGTCGATAATGGTAAATTCACGCCCAAAAAGCGATTTCAAATGAGTTGCCGGATCCCTTACTGTAGCAGAAGCAGTAATATAGCGCAGGCTACCCCCTGACAGCGAATTTACATGTTCTAAACGTCTAAAAAGGTATGCAGAATTAGAACCGAATACTCCAGTATAAACATGTACTTCATCAACAATCAGTAAGTTAAGTTGCGAAATAAACTTACTCACAACATTATCCCCCACATTAGGCACCAGCCAGGCATGAAGGATATCTGGCGTAGCAACCAAAACTGAAGCACTGCGCAACAGCCTTTGGCGTTGCGAAGTATGAACATCACCGTCAAGACGAGCCACACAACTTTCAGGTAAGCCGGCTGCTTGCAGAGCGCTGATCCAACGCTGTTCTTGCTCCCGGGCCAGGGCCTTTAGCGGATAAATAGCAATAACCTTTGCATCCGTATTGCGGACTAGCAGATCTATCGCAGCAGCAAAAAACACCGCGCTCTTTCCGGATGCTGTTCCAGTAGTCAGCGCAAGGTCTTTCCCATGAAGATAGGCTTTTAAACCTTCAATTTGATGTTTGAACAACCCATCGGGAAAACTTTCCACCAGATATCTTTTTGTGAAAACTGCGAGATTAAGATCCATGTAGCCGTAAAGTTGCTTTTCCCTGCCAGATCTTACCGTGTGATAGACCAATTCCCAGCCATTCTCAGCCCAATATAGCCTTAAAAGATCGTGGACCACAGGCATCCTCCTTTTGACACAGATTTACATGTAATACAATAACCCAGGAAAACATGATAAGCCTGCCCTGCTCTGAAAATGTCCACCAATCCAACCAACAACTTGCTAAGATATAACAACAATTTGATGCTTACTGGGTAGCCAAAACATATTCTGATAAATTAACATTTTGGCAGCCAGTTTTTAGACGCAACGTGAAGTCGCCCTGATCCTTTATTACAGTAATGTTCCAGTGGCTGATTTGCTGTGCGCTATAAGAAATACTCATATCTTTTAGCCATTTGCTAAATCTGAAGTATGGTACCAGCAAAGTTTTATTTTCCGATCCACACCCAAGGGCTATATAGGACTTCTCGCTGTTCTCAAGCATTGCTTTTTGTTTTACACGAAGGCCAAACCAATACTCTGTACGTTTCCCGGTATCCCTTCCGCTCGAGACCAAACAGATAACCGTTATTTTTTTGTCATGGCTTTGGTACCTGGCTTGTGAGCGTCGGGTCATGGGCGTGTTCAGATAATTACTGACCCGCTTCATGCAACCGCTTGTAATATCTGATGCAGTTTGTACCTGTTGTTCTTGTTCATCCTCATCCCTTTGTGCTGGTTCGCTACCTGTGGTCGCGTCGTCCAAACCCGTTTTTTTATGCAGTCCGGTGTAATCGGCTCGCAGATAGATCTTGTAATCAGACAGCGGTATTTTATAATGGTTGATCATTTTGATGATCAGATTTCGTATGAAATTAGCGCTGAAATTAGTTTCCACGAACATCTGTATTCCGTCTAGCTTTTGGGGCGATCTCATTGAACCCGGGTCTCCGGTTGTAAAGTATTTCGTTTTCTTTCCGTTAAATTTGCGGTTGTCGGGAAATTTACCGATAAGGTTTGGGTCAATATCCGCCAGAATGTTGCATGTTTCAATGAGCATCCTTTTCCATTCCGTCACAAAAACCTTTTTGCCCTTTAATTCGAATGCGAAAGGACGCTTGTGTACAAAGTTCTCATGCAAAGTGTGAACAACGGTATTGTCTACCTCAAAATCACTGTAGTTGGGCAAAGTTTTTTCAATATCCTCCAAAACCTCATCTTCGGAAACAAGGGCAACATCCTCTAGCTGAAAAATATCGGTATATCTCTGTACTTTTTTTGACAGAGCATCCAGTTCCTTTGCTTTGTTTATTAAGCCTATTGCGTCTTCATATTCCTTGTCAGCTAATAATTCGTTCCCCCTTGAAGTTACAGCTTCCGCTGCTGCATCTAGAGATTCAATTAACAAATCCACTGCAGTACTAATCTCATCAAGCTGTAAGGGGAAATTGTCTTTCAAGAAGCCCGCCAGTTCGTCGGTAAACAACACCATCGCCTCCTGTATCTTTTCTGTGATTCAGCAAATATTCGGTGAAGGCATTCCAGACCACTATCTTACAGATCTGCATGTCTCAGATCATCTAAAAACTCAGAGGCCGGTTCAACGCCGGTGACCAGTAGATCATCCCTCGCCCGGGTGCAAGCAACATAGAGCAGGTGGCGCTCGGTATTGTAGACTTCCTCAAGGTCTGCGGCGTCAGCTATAGCTTCTATACGTTTCTGCAAGGGAACAACTTCATCATCGCAGGCCATCACGGCTACCGCACGGAATTCCAGACCCTTCGCAAGATGCATGGTGCTTATGGAGATAAAACCGGTGGCTATTTCAATGCTGTCGTCCAGCACCCTGCATGGGAATCCAGCTTTTCCTACCGCGGCACTGGCCCGTTCAATCTTATCCGACGAACGTACAATAACGCCGATTTCATGCGGCTCTACACCTTCGTTAACCCGAGCTGAAAGCCAAAGGCTAACTGCATTAATTTCTTCATCTTCTGTGTCCAGAATCAATATTGACGGTTCGCGCCCGTTGAAAACCGAGATGGTTCTATCCCGCAATTCCGTATTTCCATCCACGTCAGATAATTCCGGTTCCAACAACCTGTCCGCCTGCATCCTGATCTGATGGGAGGTCCGGTAATTGATGCGAAGTGTTCTCGAACGTCCACGGATATCAACACCAAGCATTTTCCACGAAAAGGGTTGCTGGAAAATACGCTGGCCCAGATCGCCGGTAAAAAAGAGGCTGTTTGGACGACCTGCCCCCAGCGAAGCTAAAAAACGTAACTGGGCAACGCTAACATCCTGTGCTTCATCAACAACGATAAAGTCGAAGGGTAATTTATTGCTCTGTTCATACCGAAACGCCAGCTTACTGAACAAGCCGGCATAAGTGATCTGGTTTTGGGCTTTCAGCCGGGAACGAACGTGTTCAAAAATCAACCAGAGCTTGACACGTTGTTTTTCCGGTAACCGCGTCTTTCGTCCCAGGCGTAAAACATCACGGTATGCCTCCCACGTTTCCAGCTGCCAGGCATCAACAACCTCTTCCCATTCAGCAATTAAAAAGTGCAGGCTAAATTTGTTATCTTTGTCCTTTTGTAAATATTCTTGGAGAATGTCTTCAATAACTTTGCGGGAAACGATATTGGGCCGGCCATAATTTATTTCATAGAGCCTTCGTCCGATGGAATCCAGGGAGTACACCTCCAGACGTTCAGTGATACGCGGCTCATTGTTGACTAATCTTTTAAGTTTTAGCTTCAGTGCATTTGCAAGTGTATCAGAGAATGTAGTTAACAAAACCCTGGCTTCCGGGTTGGCCCGGGCAAGATATACAGCCCGGTGTAGCGCAACAATGGTTTTCCCTGTGCCCGCGGAACCGGAGATCCTTACAGGGCCGCCGTAATCGCCTTCAACCAGTTCTCTCTGCACCGGGTGGAGAAATATCGTCCATTTATCCCAGGGATATTCCAATACACGTTCAAGCTCTTCAATATTGTCCATCACCCGGAAACGGCGCCTGGCGTCAGGATGGTCGAAGGGGTTGACTCCTGGTGAAACAGGCTGAGCAACTTCGGGTGTAACGCCAATGGCCAGGTTAAGTAGTGCTTCAGCAGCTTCGGCAGGCAAATGCTCAGCTAACTCCAACACCCTATCTTCATCAGCTTCCCTGACCTCCTGCAGCCAATCAGCAGGCACACCGAAACTCAGCAGGGTATCATCGGAGACATTCGCAAAAAGGGAAGGTTCGGTTGCATCCGGCACATATTGGGGTATAGTAACCCTTTTTGTCACTTCCCGGATCTCCACCAGCTGCGCGGCGCCGGTTCTGGGATGCGTCTCCAGCTTGCGGCGCTCAGCCCAACTGTAAGCCTGATCATGGTGGCCCACGTAGCAAAGTAACAGGGATGCCTCGGTTCTATGGACAATGAGCCGGATATCATCACTCACGCGTACAGACCAGAAGCGCCTATCCCTGGTCCGGTTAAGTCTGTGAAATTGCATCCCCGGATGAGCAGGGTTCATCAGCAGATCAAAGGCGGTGGTTTTTACTGCCTTCTGCTCCTCACCGGTCAACCTGGAAAGGCTATCAGTAAATGTGTCAGCAATGCGAAATTGCATAATTGCACCTGTTTATTGTTTAGTATACTGTTATGCCTTTCTTCTTTAAAATGTTTACACTCAAACCACTTGGCCATTTAATCAAAAGATATATCATTTGGTGAAGTATCATTATCGCTTACGTCTTTCTCTGTTTCACTTTCTGATAACCTTTGCCAATCATCGGAGATCTGCTTCCAGTCCACATCTCTTTCTGCCTCTCCGGTCCAGACCTTCCAAAAATCAGGATCATCTGATTGCGGCCGTTGTTCTTCGGGAAGATCATTCATACGAACTAATACAGGCAGTTCGGAAGCCCAACCCAACAAAATCGCATTTTGTGACGGAAGCAAAGGCAACTCTCTAAGTAGCCCCTTTAGGTTATCAGGGACAAATCTATGTACCAAGTCTTGATCTCTGTCATTGTTTATACGATGGACTAGAAAGGTATTACATTGAGAAAGAACTGTAGTAGATAATTCTGATGGACGTTGGGACGATAAAAGTAAGCCTAGCCCGAATTTGCGACCCTCTCTGGCAATTCGCTCAAAAACCTGGCAGCATACAGAAGCGGCGTCTTGAAATTCTGTGTTTTCTTTATACCTCTTTATAAAAGTATGGGCTTCTTCCATAACCAGCACTGTGGGTAAAACCTTATGTTCGTTATTAAGTTTTCTATATCTTTGCAAGGCCTCAAAAATCATCCTGGCAACGACTGCAATAATGATATGAATTATTTCTGAGGGCACTAAAGACAGATCGATAATTGTCAAACATCCACTTTCTGCATTATTAGTACCGACATATTCAGTTAGCCACTGTTCTAATGTCATATCTAAATCATCATCAATTACAGATTGCATACGGGTGTCAGTAAGTAAAGTTCTTATTCGCATTAACATAGTTTCAACGTATTCGGAAACATTTAACATCTCAGCGCTTGCTTCTAAACAACGTAAAAATGAGTCACCTGTAAATTCACGTGGAATGTCCGCATCCATAGGAAGTAATTCGTCATCACTGCCACCAAAAGCTTGATGTGCCGCTCTAGACAATTCAATAAGGTCATTAACTTCTTGTCGAGTAAAATCATAGTGTGGAAATTGCCCACTACGAGCCTGGACTAAACTATTTATTTTGTCCGTAAAATTTGATAAAGCAATTTGCTCGCTTGGAGTAAGCGAAATGTTTGTTTCTAGCCCAGATTTCCATTTATTAATCTTTTCACAGAAGGCTTTAGGTCTTGGGAATGGTCCCCACGGTGTTCCAGCATTCCTTTCCATCTGTAGTGTTCTAACAACAGTTCTTAGAAAACGCCTTATATCATGGCTTGCACTTACCGGTATCTCTATACGTTTGTCTCGCACTGCTCTAAGAGCATAAATAAGAGTCGGGCGTTGGGCCCTTCCACTGGCCTGAGTAAATGAACACCATTCAGCGCTATTCCAAAACCAAAGTGGTACCTTAAGTGGTTCTTCATTTACTTTAGGTTCAATCTTGAAAAGTCTTGGTTTAAGCACACCGGTGTCTTTACTGAAAGCTCGTGCATACTCACCGTTTGGATCAAGTACAATGAATCGAGCGTTAGGCCTTTCCCTATCTTTCTGGGCTGCCTCAATAGACCATCTGATCAGACCTGCAACAGAACATGACTTACCGCTTCCAGTATTACCCAATACAGCAAGGTGACGTCCAAAAAGGCGGTCAGGATCAACACTTACATTAGCATTTCCAGCCAAAGGACTGGTACCGATCTTAACTCTTCGATTTTCACCCGATTCTACAATAGAACGCAGCTGTTCCTGAGTAGGGAGCAATACATTGTCGCCAACGGATGGTAATGCATCAGCACCACGTCTGAACCGATAACACTCTTTACCGTTTGAGTCTATTGTTCTACAAAGTGTTCCCAGTGGGTTAAGGCTCATTTTCCGTGAAGGATAAGGTAAATCGACCAAACCAAAGTCCTTCATTCCACGTCGTTTAGGATAAGCGGACCGCTTAATAGTCAGCCATTCAACTTGACCGACTATGTAACCTTCATCGCTGCGAATGAGAATATAATTGTTCACTCGGGGAAACGGACGAGGCGTACCTGTATTTAATGAAACTGATTCTGGAGCCTCAATATCTAATAATACTTCAATTTGATCAGGCGAAACGTATTCTACTGTTCCAATACAAAGTGATTCAGAATATTCTAATGAACTTAAATGCATTATTCTTCACCTTCAAACTCCTTGGTCTCATATTTCGCTTTATTGCCATCACTTTCCACTTGCTCTGTTCCGAAACGAGCTTTTAGTAATTCGGCCATTTTAATGGTAGTACGGTCAATGGCTGGCTTGGGCAAGTAATGATCTACCAGAGTCTTCAACTGGCCAAGATGTTCTCCAATCAATAAAGTAGTTTGAGCCGGGCGGGCAACCTTTTCATAAATTTTCATAATCCGACCTAATGGATCGCTATAAGAGATTATAACCAAATGAGTAGAAGGAATGGTTAACATATCTTCAATAACCCTGTTAATATGCTCATCGCCAAAACCGTAACCATAGGTAATTAATGTGTTGTTTGGACGACATACAGCTGCAGAAAAATCACGGAACAATTCTACATAAGGATACTCCGCAGTCTCGCGATCTTTAGCTGCATTAGGGTAAATCATCAGGCCCCTCACTATAGCACCTGATAGACCCGGTGCTTGGAGATATGGGCCGATAGAGTCAGCACCAAATGGTAGTCCGAATCGTCGTATATTTCGCATGGTATATATCCAGTCCACTGAACCGTGTAGCTTAGTAAAACGGGCAACACCCTCTAAATAACGAGGCTCTCCCCGAATGCCGGGCGGATTATAATGCATATCAATGCTAAGTCGTGATGAACGAAATATTGGAACTAGATTTCCAACAAAGCGATCCAATAAATGTAGGCCTGCTAATTCAGCACCAGCTTCAATAATACGATCATAATTAGTTGTGAATATCTGTAATCTGTCTCGAGTGCCGGAACGACTGGCAAAACTCATAAGGAAATTAACCAAACACCCAAATGCCTCTTCTCTTTTCTTAGCAGAAGAAAGAGCAATATTTCTCTCTCCAAGAAGAATGGATGCTGCAAAATCTTTGAGGGTTTTATCTATATCCTCGCTGAGTTTCTTTATTTGCCATTTAATATTACGAGAGCCACGAAATGTTGCTTCTGGTGGGCAATAGTGACTAAGACCTGTAAACATTTCGTTTGCCACGCGAATTTGATCTTCAATATTTGATACCTCTCTACACGTATTTTTTGCAGTTTCATCAGCAGCTCTATTTATTTCTTCATTAAATACGCTAAAATCTACCTTATCCATAGAAGAAAAGTTGCTCTTGTTGGTCATCTGATGAATTGCATGGGATAATCCGGATCCGCAAAGTAATGATAAATGCTCTGATTGAAACAATGCTGTAAGCCAGGGTTCTATACGGGGACGCAGTATATCAGGCCCAAACTTATCTTCTTGTTTAACCCAAGAACAAGGTATTTCTGAGTGCAGTTGAAATTTATCTTCTTCTATTTTCTTAAAAACAACAGGTTGGGGATCATCCCGGCTTTTCAAGATGTTGATACTATTGTTTTCCGAACTCATTACAAACCTCTCCTTTCACCCGAAAAACCTTCATAACCTCATCTCCCAGGTGATTGATTACTTTGACGGCGATGCGGCCGCTTTTGGGTTTGTCGAAAGGGCGGGATGTGTCGCTGTGTAATGTGGACCAGGCTTCTTTGTTGATTTCGGCTTTGAGGGTGGTTTTAAGGGCTTTGTAGGGATCGTTTGCGCCAAGGAAGTAGGCGTGGCGGACAAAGAAGCTTTCTTCGTTGTAGTCGGTATCGATAAACCAGCAGGCGATGCCATCGGGCCCATCGCTACGAACCTCACCGGTGTTGGGGTGGAAGACATCTACCCCGTTTATTTTTACCTGAATCTGATCGTTGCCGGCATCAAGAATGTCGATGTCAGGTTCGCCAAATATGACGAAGAGGTTACCCTTTCCGGTATTCTTAAGATCGTCGGCCATGTGCAGGTCGGCGTTCATCCGGGCCTTGAGTACCGGAATACGACCCAGCTTGTTAAATTCCGTTGAATGGGCGTCGTAGTTGAAGGCACAGGCAATAAGTACATCAAAGTCCGCATCCCCGGCTTCACGGGCTGCAGCGACAAGGTCGGGGCGGGAAACGGTACCGAATTCGGGGCCAACGAAAATGGCGGCCCGTTTCTCTACAGCTGAATCCTCATCGCCTTCAGTATAGCAGCCTTCAGCGCAAATAAGATCACCCGGCCAGGGAGTAATTGATGTAAAATTTATCTTGTCTTTTTTACGAGCCTGCTGCACTCCAGCAGTCTTCAAGTTTTCCAGAATCATCCGGACAAAATCCCGCTCCTGGCCGTAGCCGGCATCTGTATCGCCAACGCTGTCTATTAGCTCATCATTTTCGTCTACACCCAAAACGCGGTGAGGCGAAATGCTCTCCACTGTAAACGGCCCGGCCACGCGAACTTTTTTATTGTCCTCATAAGGTTTGTCGTAAAGATATTCATAGTCGGCTTTGGCGGCAATAGAGGCATCGATCTCTTTTTGCCGGGCGATACGCTGTTCCCACCAACGGGAATGAATTGTTTTTACTTCCTCCGGCCAATTATCATCAGCTTCGTAAGGAATCTCCCATTCTTCCCACTTGTTATTCAGTGCTTTGTTTAGTTTAGTGCGCAGCGGTTCGAGAATTTCTTGATACTTTTCCCAGATCACATCTATCTCCGCGTTGTTGGCGATGGACTTGAGGGTGATGTGGGGCACCCGCTCATAGACAAAACCCTGGCGGATATCCCCCCGAGTCGGAGACTGAGAAGGTTCAGTTCGTGTGATCTCGGCCTCTTTAAGCTGCCCGTCACGGCTGTCAGCAAGAAGATAATAAGGATAACGTGCACCCATAAGCCGGGCACGAGCCAAAGTAAGGGCGACACGAGAAGTGTCGATGGTGATCCACCGGCGGCCCCATTGCTCGGCAACGTAAGCAGTTGTTCCGGAACCACAGGTTGGATCGAGGATGAGATCTCCGGGATCTGTAGTCATGAGTATGCAACGTTCGATGACCATGGTTGCAGTCTGGACCACATAAATTTTATTATAAGAAAATCCTGAGTGTCCTGTATCACCCCACACATCTTTTAGGGGAGAAACTGGATAATCATCGAAATAACGTACATAGTTTAAGGTCCTTTCAGTCGCATAGATACGATCTGATCGGGCGATTCGTTGTAAGCCATCAGGGTAATTTGGTTTCCAGTGACTGTTTTTTGTTGGATAGTAATTACGGCCTTGATAGTTAAAAGGGGTTGGTTCATTTGATGCACCCTGGCCACACAAATCACTAATTCGAAATAATCGGCCTTTATGAGACATTTCTTCTAAGTTTATTTCTTTCGTAGTTAGTCGGCGACGCATACCAACGTCCAACTCAATATTTTTGTAAGCGCTTTCCTCAGCCTCAAAACCCTTCTTAGTTGTAAAGAGGGGCCTATACTTAAATAAATCCTTGTTTTTTGAATACCATACAATATAATCACCAATACGGGAAAGCCCGAATCTGGGTAATCCACCGGTAGTGGTGAAGTAAATGGTGCTTTGGTAATTGTCTTCCCCAAACACCTCATCCATCAGCACCCGCACCCGGTGGACGTTCTCATCACCGATTTGCACAAAAATGGATCCGCTGTCCGCCAAGAGATCTCGCGCCACCGTTAATCGATCTCGCAAATAAGTTAGATATGAATGTATCCCATCCCGCCAGGTATCCCGAAATGCCTTCACCTGTTCCGGTTCGCGGGTAATGTGATCGACTTTACCATCTCTCACATCGCGGCTGGTGGTGGACCACTGAAAATTGGAGTTAAACTTGATCCCATAGGGCGGATCGAAATAGATGCATTGCACCTGACCGCGCAGGCCTTCCCGCTCAGCCAGAGAGGCCATCACCTGCAGGCTGTCACCGAGGATCATCCGGTTGCTCCAGTTGGCGTCATGCTGGTAGAACTCGGTCTTTGCAGCTTCGGGGAGACCGTTAAAGTCGTCAAAAAGATTAAGCTGCTCTTCCCCCGCGATTTCATTGTTCCTGGTGCGACGCATCAGGTCGTCAATCAGAACTTTCGGGTGAACCTTCTCCTGGATAAAGAGCGGGGGAGCGTGAACAACGAGGTCAGACCAGTCCTGCTCATCCTTGCCGCGCCACACAAGCTGAGGATCAAGATCGCGATTGCGGCGTTCGTAGGCTATACGGATAGGGCTCTGGTCTTCCTTCTCCATGACCGATTGATACTCGGCTGTGGGTATGTTTTTACGCGAGGCTTCATCGTGGGTGATCGCCTCAACAGTTTTTCCTGTGTTCTTCCTGGTCATATTAATCCCCCTTCATTGACGGCTCTGCGATGGCTGAATCAATCATCCGGTTGAATTCGGCCTCGACCCTGGCCTCAAAGTCAGTCTCGATCCGATAAACCTCGGTAAACTCGGCAAAAGCCCAGCGGCCATACTGCCGGAGATTGTTTACTCCCGGGATCCAGTAAGTATCCATGGCGGCCTTCTTCTCCTTGGCATCCTCGCGCCGGTAGCCCTTAATTTCAACAATCAGGTGCAGTGGATCATTGCCCCCATCGTCAACCAGAACGATAAAGTCGGGGAGATAGCGCCGCACCTCCGGTCCATAGCGATAAGGCACTTCCAGGCCGAGATTGTGGTTTTTAACATAGGCGATTACCCGCGGATGAGACTCGGCCACGCGGCAGAACTCGGCCTCCCAGTCGCTGTCAAGGATAACCCAGTTAATGTGACAGCGGCGCGCGTCGGTCTCCCAGCGGCTTTTCTTGGAAGTATGGAAGTTTACATATACGGTGGAGCCGGTGGGGTTATAGGGATCGAGCACAGCCTTAACCGGCCGTTCACCCATTAAAGAGCGGGTAATACCGGCGGTAATCCGCTCACAGGCCATATCGGCAAGGGATAGATACATCAACTGGGCCGGGTAGGTGCCACCCGTGCAGATCAGGCAGTTGTCAAGCCATTGTTTGGTAATCCGCTTCAGCTGACCGAACAGATACAGCTTGGGCGATTCACCGGGATCCCGCCACCTGGTATAGAGGAGGCGATGGGTAAGATGAAAGAAAAGGGTCGAACGGCGCAGGTTGCCGGTATGGACCAGGGTGAGGTCTACTCCCTCACCGATGATGCCTTCATTGCGGGTAATCGAAGGGCCGACCAGATCGGGGGTCAGCTCCAAAATGGAATCTTCATTAAACGAGGCGGTAAGCCGCTCTTCGGGCAGCTCCACACGATAGCCCTCAACCCGGGGAAACCGGATCTCGAGGTGATCCCGTTCGGGACGCATCGCCTTGACCTGGATCGTTTCACGGGGCGGCTGCGGGGGAGCTATGACAGGCTTGGCGGTAAAGTCGAAGGGTATGCCCAGGACATCGGCATACTCAACGTTGAACAAACCCTCTTCATTGGTATCGTAATACTGCCGTCGCAGTGCGCGGCCAATGACCTGCTCGCATAGAAGCTGTGTACCGAAAGCCCGTACCCCAAGCACATGAGTAACGTTTTGCGCATCCCAGCCCTCGGTAAGCATGGAGACCGAAACAACACAGCGAATCAACTCGCCGAGACGGCCCCTTTTGCCTACAGTGTTCATCACTTCCCGCAGCAGATCCTGATCGGTAAGATTCTCAGCCTGGAGGCGGTCCCCTGTGCGCTCAATAATTTCACGGCGGAAACGTTCAATGGGACCGGCGGCCATCTTACGAAAGTTCCTGTCCAGAGGCTCGCCGGATTCAAGTTGTTCGCTGTCAATGAGCAAAGTACGGGGGAGGGGAAACGGATTGCCATGCTCGTCATAATTTTGGAAGAGCGGCAACCGCCCATTTTCCAGGGTGAGCGAACCATCTTCGTTTTCCCGGAGGAAACCGGAAATATAATCGTAAACAAGTTTCGAGATAGAAGTGTTCTGGCAAACAATAATGAAGCAGGGCGGCACACCAATGCCGCTTTTCGCCCACAGTTCAAATGTTTTTTTATAATGCCCGTAAAGGGCTTCCAGTGCGGTTAGCAGTTCAACAGGTAAGCTTAAGGGGTCAAGAGTCTTGGCTTTACCCCGTCCTTTCTTAGGCATCCTCGTGCGAATGTGCTCCCAGAGATTTCGGAATTTAGGCATATCACCGCCGGGGATGTTATCGGCCACGGGCACGCGCGGTAACTTGACAATGCCGCATTCAATGGCATCCATGAGTGAAAAGTCGCTCACGGTCCAGGGGAAAAGCGTGCCCTCAGCGTAGCCGGATCCCTGAAGAAAAAACGGGGTCGCCGACAGGTCGATAACCCGGGCAATTTTCAGCTTCCGGTTGACGGCTTCCAGCCCGTTGATCCAGAGTCGCGCCGCTTCACGGTTCTTCTCGGCTTCCTTTCTGTCATCTCCTCTTAGATCACCTTCATCACCATGGTCAGACTTTTCCCGGTAGCAATGATGGGCCTCATCATTGAATACCATGATGTTTTGCATGCCCAACAACTCGGGCATTACCCGTTGGAGCATTTTCCCCTCTGTTTCAAGCGTATTGAGTTCTCTACCCCGCCCCTGCAAAAGTGACCGGCCACCCCTGGATAACTCTACGATTTCGCGAAGTTTAAAGGCATGGTAGTTGGTAATGACGATCTTGGCACGGTGAAGGTCATCCAGCATATCATGGGGCACGAGCTCACGGCTCCGGTAGTAGCTGTCCGGATCGTTGGGTTGAAGCACGCGAAGCCGATCCTTGATGGTCAGTCCAGGCGTGACCACCAGGAAGCCGCGGGTAAATCTTTTACTGTTTGGCCGCCGTACAGCATTGATGGTTTGCCATGCAATCAACATGGCCATAACCGTGGTCTTGCCGGCGCCGGTGGCCATTTTCAGGGCGAGGCGCATCAACTCCGGGTTGGCATTGGCGTTCGCATTTTCCATGTGTTCAAGAAATTCTTTGCCTATCTTTCCGGATTTCGGCGCAACTTCTGTCAACCAGATAACCGTTTCTACCGCCTCAACCTGGCAGAAAAACGGCCTGATGTTATTAAAACTATGATGCCGCCAATGTTGGAGCAAGCGCGCGGTTTCAGGTGTAACTTTCCAATCACCCGGATTTGGAATGCTTCGCCATTGATCAATGTGACGGCGAAGCGCGTTAATAACCGAAGTAGGATCATACTGTTGCTCTTCTGTGGTAAGCCCTTTACCTTCATCGAATAAAAACTGCTGTTGATCCGGCGCCCCTCTTTGTTTTTTGGGCTTCGGGATAGGGGTAATGAATTCAGCCCTGCGGCGACTTTCGATTATTTTTTGTGTCGGCTGACCGTGCTCGTCAAGCTCCCAGTGACGCGACGGGTATTCGTAAGGTGAGTTGAGGATTGGCGCTTTAAAGAATTTATTTTCCATGACCCTGTACTCCCTGATTAAGATTAATTAAATATATTTCTTAATGGGTGGCTTATTGGGACACCTGCTTGTGCTCCATTCAATCAAACTTGTTTATGATATTTCTAAGCCAGATACTGTTTCATCGCTTTCTCAATTTTTACAACCAGGCTATCTTTTCTCTGTTCAAAGAAGGCTTGAAAATCATCTGCTCGTAAAGCATCAATATCGATAATGTGGCTCTCAATACAACCGTCCAGGTTAGCCGTACTGATGTTATGATTCTCTTCAAGGTACTTTAGATAAATGCTGGGAGCATTACCACCAATGATACTGCGGTGTCCCCTGCCCCATAGACAGACTAAACACATAGATAGCTTAATAAATCATAGAATTCCTTGGTATTTCACTAAGCTGCACGATAGTTGTAATAATACTCCTCCGGCGTGA
>JAAZPQ010000041.1 GCA_012797175.1 Bacillota bacterium | reverse complement strand
GCTCCCACTGGATCCTAAGTCCAGCGCGTCTGCCAGTTCCGCCACGCCCGCACATTAATGTCAGCAAAATCGTTCTTTTGACATTGGAGATAGCCTGATCTCTTTGTAATATTTATTATAATGTTTTTCTTGATAATTTCAACTGTAACCTGGCTGGAAACCCGGTCAATGTAAAGCAGGATTATATTTGCAGCTTTCCGAATAGATCTATAATCGAACTTGCAGGGTAAAGTTCGTAGTTTTTCCTGCCGGTTTTATCGAAAATGATCCCCCGGCGGGGTAACCGGCGAGAGGGTTAAGGGCAGGGTTTGCAAATTGTGATCCGGGTTTGGTAAAAATAGATTGCACAGGGGGGTTCTGCCGGTGTAATTATTTTGGAACAGATGCCGTGATTTAATGACCCGGCCGGGGATTGCGAATATTTTCGGAAAGTGGTGAGAGCTGTTGGAGAAGAGATTGCAGCAGTTACAGGAAAGGCGCCGGCTGACGCTGTCGGGCGGCGGCGAAAAAAGAATTGAGCAGCAGCATCAAGAGGGTAAACGGACCGCCCGAGAGCGGATCGATCTGCTTCTGGACGAGGGCAGTTTTGTAGAGATAGGGACATTCGTGCAGGGTGATCTGGCAGATGCCAGCCAGGAGATTAAAAACCCGGGCGAAGGGGTTGTTACCGGTTGCGGGGAGATTGACGGGCGACGGGTCTATCTTTTTGCCCAAGATTTCACCGTGGCCCGGGGCTCGCTGGGCGAGAGGCATGCCCAAAAGATCTGCCGTGTGCTCGACCTGGCTGGTCAGAACGGGGCTCCGGTGATCGGGCTTTACGATTCCGGGGGAGTTCGAATCGAAGAAGGGGTCGGCGCTCTCGACGGCTACGGTTCCATCTTTTACCGCAACACGCTCTATTCCGGAGTGGTTCCTCAGATCTCCGTGGTCATGGGGCCCTGCGTGGGCGGGGCGGTCTATTCGCCTGCCCTGACCGACTTTGTTTTCATGGTCAACGAAATCGGCAATATGTTTGTTACCGGGCCGCAGGTGATCAAGGCGGTAACCGGGGAGAGCGTCACCAGGCAACAGCTCGGCGGTGCCCAGGTCCACAACTCGACCAGCGGGGCAGCCCATTTTCTTATCGAAAATGAAGAGGAGGCCCTGAACCAGGTGCGCACTCTTTTAAGTTACCTGCCGTCGAACAACGTGGATGATCCGCCGGTGGCCGAGCCGCAGGAGCCTGCGCTGGACCAGGAAGAGCTGCTCCGGTTCATCCCTGATGATTGTAGCAAACCCTACGATGTTCGCGAGGTAATCCGCCGGGTTGTTGACGGAAGTATATTTTTAGAAGTACATCAGCATTATGCCCAAAATGCCGTTGTTGGTTTCGCCCGTCTCGGCGGAGCGGCGGTAGCGATCATTGCTAACCAGCCGCAGGTAAAGGCCGGCTGCCTGGATATCGATGCCTCGGATAAGATATCTAGCTTTATCCGTTTCTGCGACTCCTTTAACCTGCCCTTGATCACCTTTGTTGATGTTCCCGGTTACCTACCCGGGGTAGAGCAGGAGTGGGGCGGGATCATCCGGCACGGGGCAAAGATCGTTTATGCTTACTCGGAGGCGACTGTTCCCAAGATCTCACTTGTTTTACGCAAAGCTTACGGGGGTGCTTATGTTGCCATGGGCTCCCGTTCCTTGGGAGCGGATCTGTGCCTGGCTTGGCCCTCTGCGGAGATTGTAGTGATGGGTCCCGAGGGGGCGGTAGAGATCATCAACCAACACGAGCTTGAGGATGCAGAGGATCCTGAAAGCTTGCGCCGGGAGCTGGTCCAGCACTATCGCGACCGCTTTGCCAATCCTTATGTTACCGCTGCCCGCGGCTGGATCGATGAGGTGATCGACCCGCGGCAAACCCGTGACTGCCTGCGGCGTGCCCTGCAGGTTGCTGGTAATAAGAGGGTTCAGCGGCCCCTGCGTAAGCATGGTAATATTCCGCTCTAAGAGTTTTTAAGCTACCTGTAGCTGGTTAGTCGGCCGAAATAGGGGACCGTTAAAAATCTGGAGCCGGGCACTTGACAAGTCTCGATTATATGGTAGTATTTATATCGATATTTACATTCTGTGAAAGGGAGAGTAGCCCCCTGCAGAGGCAAAGCGAGCCAGAGTTGGTGAAAGTCTGGACCGGAAGCGGGCGGTGAAGCGCACCTTGGAGATGGCGGTTGAAGCCGGTGTAAGCGCCGGTGGGTAAACTGTCCCGGCACCCGCCGTTATCGGGGCCGCTTGAACAAAAAGCGGGGTGAGGGGGTTAACTGCTAAAAGTTAACCAATAAAGGTGGTATCGCGGGCCTCCCGTCCTTTAAAGGACGGAAGGCTTTAAAGTTTTAAAGGGGGATTTTTCAGTGAAAGTAGCTGTTTTAGGAGCGACAGGATATGCCGGGTGCGAGCTGGTGCGGCTGCTCCATCAGCATCCCCGGGCCGAGATAGAGTATATCGGCTCGCGGAGCCATGTCGGGACAACATACCACTTGGTCCATCCCCAGTTTTTCCGTGCGTTCGGGTTAGAACTCCAGCCTCCCGACCTCAACTTAATACCCGACCCGGTGGAGCTGGTTTTTTGTGCTCTTCCGCATGGGCGTTCAGCGGATCTGGTCCCTGATCTGCTGGCTGCAGGGAAGCGGGTAATTGACTTGAGTGCTGATTTTCGCCTGCGTAACCCCGCACTTTACGAAACCTGGTACGGCCGGGTTCACCCGGCTCCGGATCTGCTTAGTAAAGCAATTTACGGGTTGCCTGAAGTAAATCGGGAGGTGCTGCCCGGGGCGGCTCTGGTCGCTAACCCCGGTTGCTATCCTACCTCGGTGCTGCTGGCCTTGGCCCCTTTAGCCAATGCCGGGTGGATTGATTGGGACAGTGTGGTTATCGATGCCAAGTCCGGGGTCTCCGGTGCTGGCCGCTCTCCCCGGCAGGCCTTTCATTTTCCCGAGTGCACCGAGAGCGTGAAGGCTTACCGGGTGGGCGACCACCAACACATCCCCGAGATAGAGCAGTTGTTAAGTCATTTAAGCAGCGAGGCGGTGACGATCACCTTTACTCCGCACCTGGTTCCCATGATCAGGGGTATTTTAAGTACGATTTACCTGCGCCTGCGTCAAAACTGTAGCCCGGGGCAGATCGATCAACTCTATGAACAGTTTTACGACGGGCACCCCTTTGTGAGGTTGTTGCCACCGCCGCAACTTCCTGAGACCAGGTTTGTCCGGGGCAGTAATTTTTGTGATTTGGGATGGCGTTTTGATCAGCGTACCGGGCGGTTGGTGATCCTTTCAGCTATCGACAATCTGGTGAAAGGGGCTGCCGGCCAGGCGGTGCAAAATATGAATCTATTGTTCGGTCTTCCCGAAGAGACCGGCTTAACCCAGTTGCCTCTCTTTTAAACAGTTAAAATAACAGCAGGGACCCTTGATGAGGTGGTTTTGATGAACGATAAGCTGACCTTTGAAAAAATGAAAGATCCAAGTATCACGGTTGTCCGGGGGATTAAGGCCGCCGCCGTGAACTGCGGCCTGAAAAAAGGAAAGCGTGACCTGGCCCTGGTCTATAGTGAGACTGAAGCAGCGGCCGCCGGGGTATTTACCCGTAACCGGGTTCAGGCGGCTCCGGTAAAGCTCTGTCGTGCGGCGATCGGTTCACCGGTCCGGGCTCTGGTGGTGAACAGCGGTAACGCCAACGCCTGCACTGGCGAGGAGGGGATGCGGAATGCCCAAAAGATGGTTGCGTTGACCGCTGCATCCTTGGGTCTTTCTCCGGAACAGGTTCTAGTCTGCTCGACCGGCGTGATTGGGCAGCAGCTACCCATAGAGCAGGTGGCAACCGGCATTGGTAAAGCAGCGGCGGCTCTTTCCAGTAAGGCCAAAGCCGGCCGCGAGGCCGCCTGCGCGATCTTGACTACGGATACGGTTACCAAAGAGATTGCCTACCGCGGTTCTCTTGGCGGGGTGACCTTTCACCTGGCCGGAATGGCTAAAGGCTCGGGGATGATCTGCCCGAATATGGCGACGATGCTTGCTTTTCTATACACCGATTTAAATATTTCGCGTCCACTGCTACAGCATCTTTTACAAGAAGCGGTAGGGCATTCTTTTAATCTAATCACCATTGACGGCGATACCTCGACCAACGATACGGCGCTACTTTTGGCAAACGGCGCGGCGGGCACGCCGGAAATTACCGCCGGCAGCGATCTGTGCAGCGATTTTTATGCGTTGCTCGAAGAGGCCTGTCGCGACCTGGCTTATCAGATTGTCTCCGATGGTGAGGGCGTTACCAAGGTTATCACTTTGACCCTGGAGGGGGCTCCCGACCCAGCTTCCGCCCGGATACTGGCCCGCTCGGTGCTTAATTCGCCCCTGGTGAAAACCGCTTTTTATGGTGAGGATGCCAACTGGGGGCGGATTCTTGCTGCGCTCGGCTACGCCGGGGTCGAGTTTGACCCCGCCAGGGTAGATATCTATTTCGGCCCGGTGCAGGTGGCTTCAAAAGGTGAGGCGGTGCCCTTTCGGGAAAGCGAAGCCGGCTCAATTCTACGGCAAAATGAGATAGAAGTACGGGTTAACCTTAATGCCGGACCCTGTTCTCTCACCACCTGGGGTTCGGATCTGAGCCCCGCCTACGTTTCAATCAACAGCAATTACCGGACTTAAATGAGCCGGGACAGTAAAGCAAAGGGGGAAAGGCGGTTTCATGGATGCCGAGTTTATGGAAAACCTGATCTTTAAGGCCGAGGCCCTGATCGAGGCGCTTCCATATATGCAGCTTTTTTCAGGAAAATATTTTGTGGTTAAATACGGCGGTCAGGCCATGGTTAGTGACGAAATGATGGCTACTGTTGTTGCTGATATTGTCTTGCTCAAGCATATCGGGATCAAGCCGGTCCTGGTGCATGGCGGGGGCAAAGAAGTTAACGAGATGATGCGGAGATTGGGGAAAGAGCCTCGTTTTGTCGGCGGTCTGCGCGTTACCGATGATGAGACGATGGAGATTGTCGAAATGGTCCTGCTAGGCAAAGTCAACCGCCATATTGTTGCTTTGCTCAATCGCTGTGGCGCCCGGGCGGTTGGCCTGAGCGGGGGGGATGCCGGCCTGTTTCAGGCCAGGGTTAAACCCTTTTCGCCAGGCGGCTCTTCCGGTAAGGATGTGGACTTGGGTAGAGTAGGGGAAATAAACTGGGTAGATATATCGCTGATTGAGACCCTCAGCGAGAATGACTATATCCCGGTAGTTTCTTCTATCGGGGCAGACTCCTCCTGGGAGAGTTTAAACATTAATGCGGATCATGCCGCCGGCGAGTTGGCCGGGGCGCTGCAGGCCGAGAAGCTGATCATCCTCACTGATGTGGAAGGGATCTACCAGCGGACGGAGAAAGGCACGAGATTCATTTCAGCGATTAAGGAAAAAGAGATTCGTACCCTGATTCGGGATGGGCAGATCAACGGGGGCATGATTCCCAAGGTTGAAGCGTGCTTGCGGGCTTTAGAACAGGGTGTCGCCCGCACCCATATTATCGACGGCCGCCGCAAGCATGCTCTTATCCTGGAGATATTTACAGATGCCGGGATTGGAACCATGGTTACTTTATGACGCAGTTTGTGAAGATCAACTTTACTTTACCAAGCTTAGGAGAGGGTATAATGAATGAAGTAGAAAAGTTAGAAGCGAGATATATTATTAACACGTACGGCCGTAAGAAGGAGCAAAACCTCTTTCTGGTAAAAGGGGAAGGCGTTTACGTTTGGGACAACCGGGGGAACCGCTATCTCGATTTTGTCGGCGGACTGGCCGTAAATCTATTAGGGCATTGCCATCCGGAGGTGGTAAAGGCCATCACCAGCCAGGCCCGGGAGCTAATTCATACTTCGAATCTTTATTATACCCGCCCGCAGGCCGAGTTGGCCCGGATCCTGGTGGAGCATTCCGCGGGGGACCAGCTCTTCTTTGCCAATAGCGGAGCCGAGGCCAACGAAGCGGCAATCAAGTTGGTCCGCAAGTATCATTATCCGGAGCGTTACAAGATCATTACCGCCAGGCATTCTTTTCATGGCCGTACCCTGGCTACGGTTACCGCTACGGGGCAGGAAAAATACCAGCAGGGCTTTGCGCCGCTGCCGGAGGGCTTCTCCTATGCTATTTTTAATGATCTCTCCTCTTTTGAAGAGCTAGTGGACCGGAAGACAGCGGCAATTATGATCGAGCCGGTGCAAGGAGAAGGTGGTATCCATGTGGCTACCCCTGCTTTTATCCGTGGTTTGCGGGAGCTTTGCGACCGTACGGGTGCGCTGCTGGTTTTTGATGAAGTGCAGTGCGGACTAGGGCGGACCGGGAAGCTGTGGGCTTATGAGCACTGGGCCGTGACGCCCGATCTTTTAACTGCCGCCAAGGGGTTAGGGGGCGGGATGCCTATCGGGGTAATGCTGGCCCGCTCCGGGGTGGCAGAGGCTTTTAAGCCCGGAGATCACGCCTCCACTTTTGGGGGAAACCCGGTGGCCTGCCAGGCAGCGCTAGCGGTACTTAAAGTTCTTTTAGAGAAGGCTTTTCTGGATGGGGTATGGAAGAGAAGCCAACTTTTCATGAGCGGCCTGCAACTTCTGGCTGCATCGTTTCCGAAACTGGTCAAGGAAGTGCGCGGTCTCGGTATGATGGTCGCCCTGGAGCTGCATGAGCCGTTGGCCGGACAGGCACAGCAGGAATGCCAGGAAAAGGGACTACTGGTCAATGCCATTGGTGATAAGGTCTTACGTTTTCTACCTCCCTTAATTGTCACTGAAGCGGAACTTAACCGGGCCCTGACGGTTTTAGAGCAAGTGCTGGCCGGATTGCAAGCGGTTAACTGACAAAAAAGGGCCGCCTTTATGTTGGCAGCCCTTTAACGCCTGTTTTATCTTGATTTCTACCGCTTACTTGGCTGCTTTTTTCTCCTCTTCTTCTCTAAGTGCGCGGCGTAAAACTTTTCCGACCATTGTTTTCGGCAGCTCCGCACGGAATTCGACTAGTTTCGGCACCTTGTAAGCAGCCAGGTTATCTCTGCAGAATTGGATAACCTCTTCTTCGGTAAGCTGTTCACCCTCTTTGAGAACAACGTAGGCTTTTAGGGTTTCACCGCGGTAGGGGTCCTTGATTCCGGTGACGGCGGCCTCCAGGATTTTTGGATGAGTGAAGAGGACCTCTTCAATATCTCGCGGATAGATATTATAACCGCCGGCGATAACCATATCTTTTTTCCGGTCGACGATATAGGTGTAGCCTTCTTCATCCAGCTTGGCGATATCCCCGGTATAGAGCCAGCCGTTGCGCAGAGAGTGCTTGGTTTCTTCGGGCATGTTATGGTAACATTCCATGACCTGTGGTCCCCGGACGCACATCTCGCCGACCTCACCGAGAGGCTGCTCTTCCTCTCCTGTCTCAATATCCATAATTTTTACCTCGGTATCGGGTAAAGCTAGCCCGATACTGCCGATAACATTTTTGCCGTAGACCGGGTTACAGTGGGTTACTGGAGAGGCCTCTGAAAGCCCGTATCCTTCAACCAGTTTACCGCCCGTATTCTTCTCAAACTGACGCTGTACTTCGACCGGTAGTGGTGCGGCACCGCTGATGCAAATTCTAATCGACTTGATATCGTGTTTGTCTAGGTTGGGGGCGTTGTTGATCGCTACGTACATGGTCGGCACACCGGGGAAGAGGGTGGGCTTCTCTTTGTCGATTGTCTTAAGCACATCATCGAGAACGAACTGAGGCAGCAGCACCGCTTTGCATCCGCTAAACAGCGGCAGGTTCAGTGCGGTGGTCATCCCGTAGCTGTGAAAGAAAGGCAGCACCGATAGGACGATCTCTTCGCCCTCTTTAAGGTCTGTGCACCAGCTTTTTACCTGCAGGGCATTGGCCAGAACGTTGCGGTGCTGCAGGACTGCTCCTTTAGAGACACCGGTGGAGCCGCCGGTGTACATAAAGACCGCCCTGTCTTCGGGTAGCACCTTTACGGGGCGAGGTTTCTTGCCCTTGTTAGCCTTCATTAGATCAAGAAAACTGTAATCTTCTGCGGCGATCTTTATCCGGTCGCCCTCTTTTTTCTCTCTGGCGATGGTATAGAGAAAGCGGAGCATCCCGGGAAAGTAATCCTTGATATTGGTCACTACAATGTTTTTTAGCTTGGTTTGTGGTTGAATCTCTTTGATCAGGTTGTAAAAGCGGGTCATGGTAATAACCGTATTTGCCCCGGAGTCATTTAGCTGGTAGGTTAGCTCGCGGGCCACGTACATGGGATTACAGGGAACCACGACTGCGCCGATGGCCTGGGCGGCATAATAAGTTATTATAAATTGTGTGCTATTGGGCAGGTGTATGGCTACGCGGTCACCTTTCTTAACCCCGAGTCCTTCGAGGGCGGCGGCGAATGTATCGATTAGTTCAAGCAGTTCCTGGTAGGTTAATTCGCGGCCCATAAAAGAGATAGCCTTGTTATTCGGGAAGCGCTCCACAGTCTGTTTAAACATGTCGTAGAGGGATATCTTGGGGTAATCAATACTGTGTGGAACAGTGGGCTCATAATTTTTTAACCAGATCTTTTCCATACTTCATCCTCCTTTTAGAAATATAGTTTACAGGGGATAGCGAGATAAATTAATAATAAATAAAAAAATGCACACCTCCTTGAATCGGAATGAAAGCTTCGGCCTCGGCAATAGTTAGTAGCTACTGAATAAATAATAGCTTAGGGCGGTGTCTATTGCATATATAATATTCTGCACGATTTAAATAATTCCTGCAAGAGTATATATTCCGAAGATAAATTTTAAAATAATAATTGTTACAATACCGCCAGCGTGCATCTGACCGAAGCGAAAAGAGATACTTACCCGGCTGGCTCAGGATTGCACCGCCCAGAATGGCAAAAAGACCCAAAAGGCCTGCCTTAAGAAAAAGGCGATGATAAAAGCGACAATGATTACGTGAGCACCCTCATCTTTAAGAATAGCGAATAATTATTATTTGCCATAGCATATCTTCCAGTACTGCGGTTAAGTTTAAATCAGGTCGAGGAGTTACATTAATCTACTGGGGGGCCAGGTCATGAAACAGCGGTTGTTTTTGATAGCAAACCTCTTCTTGGTGGTTTTTCTGGGCGGGTGCTCTACATGGGGTCAGGGCGTACAGTCTTCTCCCGCTACGTTGATGGAGGCATATTTGACTGCGTTTCAACAAAAAGACTTAGAAACCATGCTTCAGCTTTCTGACAATCTGGAAGCCAGTGAAGAGGAGCTGGCTTTTCTAAAAAAATTTATCGAGATGATTGAACTTGAAAGTTACAGGATTGACAATGTTGAGCTTCTCTCCGGCGATGAGGCCCTGGTTGAAGTTACGGTAACGCTGCTCTTAATGGGGCAGCAGAGGACGCAAACAGAGCGCATCAGGGTTATCCGAAAAGAGGGAAAATGGTATCTCCGGGAGGGCATTCGGTAATACACTAGGCCATACTGTGTAAAATAGTAACATTAAACTCCGAAGAGATTAAAAAACAGATTTGTGCGTCAGCTCTGCTCTAAAAAAATCAAGCTTTCAAAAAAAACATGGGAATAGTATAATAGAAAAAATGGGAGAGGAGCTCTGTAAATTGACTGATTGGCCGGGGATGGCACTTAATCATCTCAGCGATGCTCTTTTTATCACAGACCGGTCGCAAAAAATAACCTGGTTAAACCGGCATTCTGAAGAGGTCTTCGGAATTACTGCGGAAGAAGCCCGGGGCAAACCCCTGGCCGAGGTAACCGGTATTCAGCAGATCTCTTCCTTGTTGGATGATCTTTTAGAACGGGGAGTTCCCTCTGAACCAATCTTTGAAAAAGCCGAAATTACCGTCAGGCATAGCGGCATGCGTTATTTTTTCAAGATTGCCGTATCCCCGGTTAACGATGCCACCGGATTTACAGGAGCGCTGATTCAGCTGACTGACATAAC
Source organism: Bacillota bacterium (assembly GCA_012797175.1). Classification (GTDB taxonomy): domain Bacteria; phylum Bacillota; class Dethiobacteria; order DTU022; family DTU022; genus JAAZPQ01. Next base: position 5,157 of record JAAZPQ010000041.1, on the reverse strand, counting down.
CCGCTTTTACGAGATGGAGAAATTTAAGGATGATTATATCTCCGTTATTTCACACGAGTTTCGTACTCCTCTGACCTCCATTGTTTTAGGGATAGAGATGCTGCGTGAAGGAATGCTTGGGGATTTGAATTCCCGCGGCAAGGAGATATTTGCAGCAATCGGCGATGACTGTCACCGTTTAACCAAGCTGGTAGATAGTTTACTGGAGATTTCCCGGATCGAGTCGGGAACGATCTATATCCAGGCTGAGCCGGTTGATGCGGCAGAGCTGGTTCGGGAAGCGGTCCGTCCGCTAAAGATACAGGCAGAGAAAAAGGGAGTATCCCTGGTCACCGATCTTCCTGACGCGTTGCCCCCGGTTGCTGCCGACTTCAACAAGGCGGTTTGGGTTTTAACCAACTTGATTGGTAACGCCTTGCGCTATACTGAAGCCGGCGGGACGATCACTGTTCAAGTGAAGGTGGGAAGGAGGCGGCTCTTTTTCTCTGTTCGGGATACCGGTTGTGGTATTCCCAACGAGTATCAGGAACAAATCTTTGAAAAGTTTATCCAGGTGCGCGATCCGGCAAAGAAAAAGGGCGGAGCCGGCCTCGGACTGGCCATTGCCAAGGAGATTGTGACCGCCCATGGCGGTGAGATATGGGTCGAGAGTGAAGTTGGCAAAGGTTCGACCTTTACCTTTTCCTTTCCACTCTTTCGCCGGGAGGGGGTACTCGGTTAGGTTGGTGCGCTGATTAAGAAGGAGGCATAGCTATATGGGGAAAAGAATTTTACTGGTTGAAGATGAGAAAAATATCATTCTGGGTGTGCGGACCTGTTTGGATGCGGTTGGTTACGAAGTTGAGATCGCTGAGAACGGGGAGCTGGGCATGGAAGCGGTGCAGCGGAGCCATCCAGACCTGATCCTTCTCGATTTGATGTTACCAAAACTTAACGGGTTCGAGGTACTTGAAAGCCTGAAAAACAATCCGGAGACCAGCAAGATTCCTATTATCGTTCTTACCGCCAAAGCTGAAGAAGAAGATCGGCAGAGGGCGGCGGAGCTGGGGGCTGATGCTTATATGACGAAGCCGTTCCGGCCCCAGGAGCTCTGGGATATCCTGAGAAAATTTCTTCCGGATGAGGATTTCCAGTAAAATAACGTCTGAAAGAAACAGGTGCTTCTCTATGGAGATGGAGTGCCTTTCATTTTTGCTGTTCGCTTTGCCATCCACGGATAATAGGTCAAAGCGGGTGAAAAGATGAATACGCGCCGCCGCAAAAGAAAAATAGTTATTGCTCCGAATACGTTTAAGGGCTCACTGGACGCCCCTGAAGTTACGGCGGCTATTGCCAGGGGAGTTAGAGCGGCTTGCCCCGGATGGGAGCTTCTCCAGCTGCCCCTGGCTGACGGGGGCGACGGGACTACGGACTGTATTGTCAGGGCTACGGGCGGCCGCCTTTTCCGAAAAATTGTTACCGGCCCCCTGGGCGATCCGGTCGAAGGAGCCTGGGGTATTACCGGTGACGGTTCTACCGCTATAGTCGAAGTGGCTTCGGCTTCGGGGATGGCTCGTGTGCCCCGGCCAATGCTCAACCCGATGCGGGCTACCAGTTACGGGACCGGTGAATTGATTAACGCTGCTTTGGAGAGCGGCTGCCGCCGTCTTTTTCTAGGATTGGGCGGCAGCGCCTCTTGCGATGCCGGGGCGGGCATTCTCCAGGCGCTGGGGGTAGACCTGCTGGATCGGGACGGCAGGCAGCTTGATCCGGGCGCCGCTTCTCTGAAGGACTTATCGAAAATCTCCCTGGAGCAAATTTCACCGCGTTTACAAGAGGTGGAGCTCATTTTAGGTTACGATGTGGAGAACCCTCTCTACGGTTCTGCAGGGGCGGCTTACATCTATGCACCGCAAAAAGGGGCCTTGCCGGAGCAGTTACCTCTGCTGGATCGGTACCTGCGCCATTTTGCTGCTGTGGTGGAGAATGACCTGGGGATTCAGATTGGTGTTCTGCCTGGCGGGGGTGCCGCCGGCGGGATCGGCGCGGGGCTGGCCGGCGTCCTTGGAGCGAAATTGGTTCCGGGGGTGGAAGAGGTTATGGAGATCGTGGGACTGCCTGCTTTGCTTGAATCCGGTCGGGTCGGCCTGGTCATTACCGGCGAGGGGGAGATTAATGCCCAATCGCTTTACGGGAAAGTCCCCGTGGGGGTCTCCCGCCTGGCGAAGCGACACGCTGTTCCTGTCCTGGTCCTGGCCGGTGCGGTTAAGCTCGACCTGGATGCGGCTCAGCGCGAAGGGATTACCACGATGCTCTCAATCACCGACGGACCTCTCTCCCTGGATCAGTCGATGGCGCGGACTGCAGAACTTCTGGAAAGTACCGCCCGCCGGGCCATGGAACTGGTCCAGATCAACCTGTAACAATTTAGCATCCCTCCCTGCAGAGGGACGAGGGACCGCTCCCTAGCGGGCGAGAGCGTTTTGCAGCAATTTTACCTGCTTCAGGGCCTCTGCCTCTCCGTCGGGATGGTATACTGCCGCTTTCACGGCGCTAAAAAATCTGCCCGCGGTTTGTCGTAGTTGAAACCGGTCCGGCAGGCTGCTTTCTCCATCAGCTTGGACTGCTTTGGCGAGCTTTGCCAGGGCGGCGGTAAGGGTGGGGTAATCGGGTTGCAGTTCATCCCAGGGCAGCTTATTCCAGCTCACCTCTTCTGCTTGCAGAGAGCTGGTCAGGGCCGGGTAGCGTTGTTCCATCTCTTGCTGCAGCCTCTCCAGCGAATCACGGTTGATCGCTGCATTAAGAGAATAGCCAGCTTTTTCAATCGCTTCGCGACCGCCTTCCATGCGGTCCACCAGCACATGAATCGCACTAACACTTCCCCCGGCTGTTTCAACCGCGGAGGCGGCATTTAAAACCGAGGCGCCGGTAGTCAAAACATCATCGACAATTACGGCCCTCATGCCGTGGTAAAAGGGTCCTTCGATCCGCGATCTGGTGCCGTGGTTTTTGGTCTCCTTGCGGACAATAAAAGAGACCAGGGGGGCGGATGTTGCCGCGGGTTTCATATCTTTACTCCATATTTCACTGAGGATCGCCACCGCCGCGGCGATAGGATCCGCCCCTAATGTTAAGCCACCGATTGCTTCGGCGTGAACCCGGCGCTGCTGCAATGAGGCAAGAATATACTGCGCCGTTGTGTAGAGTCCTTCTGGAGCCATAGTCACCTGTTTGCCATCAATATAGTAGTTGCTGCTCCGGCCTGAAGAGAGGGTAAAAGTACCGCTCTGGTAAGAGTAAATGTAGGTTAGCAGAAGTAACCTGTGCTGCAATTCGGGTAAAGTTAGGTTGAACATCCCGGGCCTCCTCTGAATTTTATAAGTGATATTACTACCGGCTATTATACCATTTTGTAGCGGATCATTTGAGGCTCTTGTTTTATTCTGGTCTCACTTTTTGCTCACTTATCTCTCTTTGGTTTTTTTCTCCTCCTCTTCTCTGAGCGCGCGGCGTAGAATTTTGCCGACCATTGTTTTGGGCAGCTCCGTACGGAATTCGACCAGCTTTGGTACTTTGTAAGCGGCCAGGTTCTCTTTGCAGAATTCGATAACCTCTTCTTCGGTTAGTGTTTCACCTTCTTTAAGGACGACGTATGCCTTTAGGGTTTCTCCGCGGTAGGGGTCGCTGATACCGATAGCGGTAGCCTCCATAATTTTTGGATGCGTGTAGAGGACCTCTTCGATATCCCGGGGGAATATATTGTAGCCGCCGGCGATAACCATATCTTTCTTCCGGTCGACAATATAGGTGTAGCCTTCTTCATCTACTTTGGCGATATCGCCGGTGTAAAGCCAGCCGTCACGAAGGCTCTGCGCTGTCTCTTCGGGCATATTCAGGTATCCTTCCATGACCTGGGGGCCCCGTACACAGAGCTCACCGCTTTCCCCAATTGGCAGCTCGGTGTCGCCTGTTTCTATGTCCACAATTTTCATCTCGGTATCGGGAATCGGTAGACCGATGCTGCCCGGTACGTTCTTACCGTAGATCGGGTTGCTATGGGTCACCGGGGAGGCTTCTGAAAGCCCGTATCCTTCGGTCAGTTTACCGCCCGTAATCTTTTCAAATACTTCCTGAACCTTTACAGGCAACGGTGCGGCACCGCTGTTGCAAACCTTGATTGAGCTTAAATCATATTCATGCAGGTCGGGCGCGTTGTTGATAGCTACGTACATTGTCGGCACCCCGGGGAAGCGGGTCGGCTTTTCCCGATCAATTGTTTGTAGAACACTGCGGAGCTCAAAACGCGGTAACAAAACCATCTTGTTCCCGGTTAGCACCGGTAGATTAAGCGCTAAGGTTAAGCCGTAGCTGTGATATAAGGGCAAGACGGACAGAAAAATCTCTTCGCCATTTTTCAGATCGGGGGCCCAGGCTTTCAGCTGCAAGGCGTTGGCCAGCAAGTGGCGGTGCTGCAAGATTGCGCCCTTGGAGACACCGGTTGCGCCGCCGGTATACATGAAGGCAGCCCGATCTTCTGGAAGAACCTCAACCGGTTGCGCCTGTTTTCCCCCGTACTCTTTCATTAAGCTGGCGAAGCTGTAATCATCCGTCTCGATTTTAACACTGTCTCCTTCAAGATTGACCGCGATGATATTTTTCAGGGTGGTTTTTGGTTGCAGCTCTTTGATCATCTTGTAGAAAGAGGTTAAGGTAATAATTGTTTCTGTTTCTGAATCATTTAGCTGGTGGGTCAGCTCACGGGCTACATACATGGGATTGCAGGGGACGGCGATCGCACCAAGCGAAAGAGCGGCGTAAAAAGCAATCGGGAACTGGGGACAATTGGGCAGGTGGATTGCCACCCGGTCACCTTTTTTAACCCCTAGTCCTTCGAGGGCGGCGGCCAACTCTTCTACCTGGCTCTGCAGCCCGGCATAGGTAATTTCATGGCCCATGAAGGACAGAGCCGGCAGGTCGCTGTATTGCTTGACGGTTTCCTGAAACATTTCGTAAAGAGAGATTTCAGGGTATTCGATACTGTGAGGAACTCCCGGCTCGTAACTTTTTAACCAGATTCGTTCCATATGATCTCCTCCTGATGATAAAAGTAACAACCTGGTTTAGTCTATCCGGACTATCTTCTACCGCATCACCTCCTTTGCCCAGCAATATAGGGTC
>JAAZPQ010000201.1 GCA_012797175.1 Bacillota bacterium | reverse complement strand
CTTTCCTTCCTAATTTTACTGGCCGTGATTATGCTGGGCATAATCTTTGATATAATCGGTACCGCTGCGGCGGCGGCAGATCAGGCGCCGCTAAATGCCAAGGCCGCCCGGAAGACGGATGGAGCCCGACGGGCGGTAGAGCTACTCCGGCACGCCGACCAGGTGGCCAATTTTTGCAACGATGTTATCGGTGATATCAGCGGTATCGTTAGCGGGACCCTGGCCGCGATAATCATCTCGCGGCTGGCTGCGGTGAAACCCCTTCTACCGGTGGAGATTTACGGAGGGATTTTATTGACGGCCCTGGTGGCGGCTTTAACCGTGGGCGGAAAAGCCTGGGGAAAAAATGTGGCTATAAGCCGCTCTACCGAAATAATCCTTTTTGTGGGTAAAATTCTCACCCGGTTGGAAAAGCTGCGGGATTGGTTTTCCCCTGAAAATAAGATGAGGTGACCTAAGGATGGTGGGACTTTCCGGCCAGATGAAGCTGCCTGAGGATTTGCAGACTTTACAGATCACTGAGCTGGAGGAGCTGGCCGCGAAAATCAGGAGATATATGATCCAGACGGTAGCCAATAATGGGGGTCATCTGGCGCCAAACCTGGGGGTGGTAGAGCTGGCCCTGGCTTTACACAGCACTTTTCAGAGTCCGCGTGACCGGATTATCTGGGATGTCGGTCACCAGAGTTACCCGCACAAGCTACTTACCGGCCGTTGGGAGCGTTTTCATACCCTGCGCCGCTACCGCGGGTTAAGCGGATTTCCCAAGCCTGCCGAGAGTGTTCATGATCCCTTCGGGACGGGGCACAGTTCTACTTCTATTTCGGCAGCTCTCGGCTTGGCCCTGGCCCGCGATCATTGCGGTGACACCTACAAGGTTATTGCTGTGATCGGTGACGGTGCGCTGACCGGGGGGATGGCCCTGGAGGCTTTAAACCATGCCGGCCATCTTCAGACCGACCTGATGGTAGTGTTAAACGATAACGAGATGTCGATCGGCTCCAATGTCGGGGCGATGTCGGCCTACCTGGGCCGAATCCGCTCCGATCCGAAGTACTTCCGCCTGAAAACTGAATTTGAACAGAAGGCCAACCGGATTCCTCTTGTTGGCAAGAAGATAGTGGACTCCGCTGAGCGCCTCAAGGGCGGCTTGAAATATCTTGTCGTGCCCGGGATGATCTTCGAAGAGCTCGGCTTAACTTATTTTGGCCCCATTGACGGGCATAATATCGCTGCTTTAAAAGGTACTTTCCGGCAGGCGTCGCGGATGAAAGGACCGGTACTCATCCATATCCTGACCGAAAAAGGGAAGGGCTACAGCTTTGCTGAAGCTTCGCCGGAGCGCTTTCACGGGATCGGTCCCTTTGACCTGGAAAATGGTCTCCCGCGCAGTAAAAAAACAGGTCCGACTTACACCGAGGTTTTTGGGCAGACGATGGTCAGGCTGGCCGCAGAGAATCCCAAGATCGTCGCTTTAACTGCCGCGATGACTGGGGGTACCGGCCTGAGCCGGTTTGCCGAGGCCTATCCGCAGCGTTTTTTTGATGTGGGCATTGCCGAGCAGCATGCTGTGGGCCTGGCCGCTGCCCTCGCCGCCGGGGGGTTGCAGCCGGTTGTGGCAATCTATTCCACTTTTCTTCAGAGAGCCTATGATCAGATCGTTCACGATGTCTGTCTCCAGAAGCTACCGGTTCTCTTTGCCGTGGACCGGGCCGGTATTGTCGGCGAAGATGGGGAAACTCACCAGGGCATTCTTGATCTTTCTTACCTGCGCTCAATCCCCCAGATGACCCTGATGGCGCCGCGGCATGAAGATGAGCTGCAGCATCTGCTCTATACCGCTCTCCACCATGCTTCCGGCCCGGCGGCGTTGCGTTATCCCCGGGATAAGGGCGAAGGGGTCGGGCTCTCCGAACCGCGGCTGTTGCCCTGGGGTAAAGGCGAGCTGCTGCGTGAAGGCGGCGATCTGCTCATCGCCGCTGCCGGGCCTTGCGCCAATGCCGCCCTGGAGGCAGCGGAGAAGCTATCCGGGGAAGGGGTTGATGCGGCGGTGATCAACGCCCGTTTTATCAAGCCGCTCGATGAAGAGCTGCTCCTGGAGTGGGCCCGTCGGTGCGGCCGCGTACTCACGGTAGAGGAGAATAGCATCACCGGCGGCTTCGGCAGCGCCGTGCTGGAGCTCCTGGCCCGAAAGAACCTGGCGCTTCCGGTAAAGCTGCTGGGGATTAAAGACCGCTTTGTTGAACAGGGGCCGCGGGCCCTGATGCTCTCTCTCTGCGGCCTGGACCCGGAAGGGATCTTCCAGGCGGCCCTTTCTTTTATTGCGGCCAAGATGACGGAAGGTGCAAGTTGAAAGAAGCAAAAAAGCGTGAACGGCTGGACCTTTTGCTCATGGAGCACTTTCCCGGGATTAGCCGCAGCCGGGCCCGTGCGGAGATCATGTCCGGGCGAGTCCTCGTCGAGGGGCAGGTTTGCTCTAAACCGGGGCTGCTTTATCCTCGTGACGCCGAGATCCTTCTTCTGGAACCACGGCGACGTTATGTCAGCCGGGGTGGCTTTAAACTTGCCGGGGCCCTGGACGATCTTGGCTTGACGGTTGAAGGTTTCACCGTTCTCGATGTAGGGGCCTCTACGGGGGGCTTCACCGACTGCCTTCTACAGCATGGTGCCCGCCGGGTAATTGCCCTCGATGTAGGCTACGGGCAACTTGACTGGGCGTTGCGGCGTCATCCACAGGTAACCGTGCTTGAGCGCTACAATATCCGACATCTCCGGCCGCAGGATCTTCCTGTAGCTCCGGATCTCGCCGTGGTCGATCTCTCATTTATCTCGCTGAAGCTAGTCCTGCCGGTGCTGAAAGAAAACCGGCTGCCTGCAATTCTAGCCCTGGTCAAGCCCCAGTTCGAAGTTGGGCGCAGCGAGGCCAGCAGGGGGAGGGGGGTTATCCGCGATCCCCGGCTGCATCGCTCCGTGCTGTGCGATCTGGTCGCCTTTGCCTGTGAGACCGGCTACTGCGCCGCGGACTTCTGTTACTCGCATCTTCCCGGGCCTAAGGGCAATCTCGAGTATTTTGTTTACTGGAAGCTGCGCCGCGGGGAATGCTCCTGCCGGAGAGAGCTGGAAGAAGAGATCTCAAGGCTGGTCAGCCGGGCCCGGCAAGATCTGGTAAAATAATCCGCCGCTTAAAGGAAT
>JAAZPQ010000200.1 GCA_012797175.1 Bacillota bacterium | reverse complement strand
CTGGTGGCCGCTGGCGCTGATTATGCTCGGGGCCGAGATCCTGGCGGCAAACTTTTTATCCCGCAATGAGCGGTATCAGGTTAAATACGATGGCTGGTCGATTTTGCTGATGATCGTTCTCTTTTTCTTCTGCCTGGGAAGTTACTCTCTCTCTAGCAGCGGGGTGATGTCACAAATTCATGAAGCGCTCTCTTTTTCTGAGTACTCCTGTGCCATCCCGGATCAAGAGATCAACCTCACCGGGATTGAAAAGGTGATCCTCTCGTCCCAGGAAAGCGATCTGGAGCTGCGTAATACCCCTGGAGATAAGCTTACCATTTTGGGACAGGCAACCATCCGAGCCGCTTCTGCTGAAATGGCCGAAACGCTGGCTGAACTAGCCCAGGCGGAAGTTAACACAGTTGAGGATACTCTCTTTATCCGGATCAACCGGGTTCCCGAGCAGAAAAATATCTTTGGGCATGATCACAACCGGACTGGAAACGCAATTTTCATACCTGCCGGGACCACCTTGGAAGTGGTCAGTTCCGGCTTTGAAAGTAGTACCCTTATCAGCCTTGACTCTTACGCAGCACCCTGGTCTGTCGATAGCGAAGGGCCGGTCCGGGTTTATCTGGATCGGGATCTCGATTTAACCCTTTTCGGTACAACAACTTGGTCCCGGGAAAACTTGACCGGTAACGCAGACTGGGAGTATACCTCTCCAGATGACCCCGATAACGATTCATCCCAAAAAGTAACCGGGAAAATTAAGTTAGGGCAAGGCCGCTGGCCGCTCGTAATTTCCAGCGAACAATCTATCGAGGTAAACCTCCACCCGGTTCAATGAGTCAAGCGGTGCCTAATTCCCCGGGAAATTGCCCCCTTTTACAGGTGAAGGATCTCGCCTCTCGAGATCCTTCTTTATGTTTACCCCCGGGATTAAACTTAGTCAGCCGCGGTGTCTTGACTTCGCTTCAATAATAACCTAACCTAGTAAAAAACTGCACCGCGCCGCCCCAAAGCAGGATGAGCTGTAATGATTATCATGAGGAATGATTCATGGGCAATATACTTCCCTTAGCTTGAGCAGTAAAAAATGGTGGGGTAGAAACGAGGTTTCCAATTGAGCCGGGAGCAACAGGCAGTGCCGCCGAAAGCGGTCTCTTTATTGACTATATTTCTCGTATTTTTAAAAGTAGGCGCCTTTACCTTCGGAGGCGGCTACGCCATGCTGCCGATCATTCAGCGCGAGGTGGTTACCCGCCGTCAATGGATCGGCGAAAAACACTTTTTTGATCTGCTCATTGTCGCCCAGAGCCTCCCCGGCACAATCGCCCTGAACAGCGCCATCCAGGTCGGGATGCGCTTGCGCGGTATCCCCGGCGGTATTTTGGCAGCGCTAGGGGTGGTAATACCTTCGGTTGGCATTATTCTCGCCCTGGTAATATTCTTTTTGCCGGCATTCCAAGGAAATGTCTTCGTTAAGGCAGTTTTTTACGGGCTCCGCCCGGCCGTAGTTGCCCTAATCGCTATGGCGGTGATCAATTTGGGGCGGAATATCTTTGATCATTGGAGCAGCATCGCCCTGGCGGCGGTACTGCTGGCGGTAACGCTGCTGCTGAAGGTTCACCCGATCATCGTTCTGCTCACCGGGGGGCTGGCCGGGTTAATGATATTTAAAGAGAAGGCCAATTAAATGTTACCTTACCTCTGTTCACTATATGGGATCTTTTTGAAAATCGGGCTCTTTACCATCGGCGGCGGCTATGCGATGATCCCGCTGATGGAGCGGGAGATTATCACCAGGCATGGATGGCTCACGGCGGCGGAATTTCTCGATATCGTCGCCGTAGCCGAGGTAACCCCGGGGCCTTTAGCGATAAACGCCGCCACCTTTATTGGCTACCGTTTAGGCGGTTTCGGCGGAGCGATGCTCGCCAGCCTCGGCGTAATTACCCCCTCCCTGGTGATCCTGCTTCTTTTCGGCAACTTCCTGATGCAATTGATTCTGGACCCCTGCGCCGAGCGCTTTCTGAAGGGCTTACGGCCAGCCCTGATTGCCCTGATTTCGGTGGCGGTGATTACTTTGGGCCGGGCCGCGCTGGTAGACCTGACCACGGCCCTGATCGCCGCCGGGCTTTTCGTCATCGGCATATTCTGTCCCCGGCTTAATCCCCTTTACCTGATCGTCATGGGAGCCCTGCTGGGCTTGCTTTTTTATCCCTACTAAGCAGATTTAATGATTTGCTAATAAGGAGACCGGCTTTCGCCACAGCAGTTAATCTAAAAGCAAACATTCACTTTTCCGACATTAAAATAATTTTTCTTCAGTTAAAAATGGTATGGTATAATCTATTTGGCCGATTAAGATTATAGAAACCTGTTAAAATTAACAACCACGCCGCGTCGAAAATATTAAAACGGTGAATCCCTGGAACGAATAGAAAATTTATGATGAGAGAAGGCGAAGGTGTGGCTCTTACTGATCTTTACGAGCGCAAGCATGATTATTTGCGGATCTCGGTAACCGATCGCTGTAATCTACGCTGTCTCTACTGCATGGACCCGGAAGGGGTTACCCAAATTCCACACAACTCTATCCTGACTTATGAGGAGATCCTCGAAGTGGTTAAAGCAGGCGCAGCCTTGGGTATATCCAGGATTCGGCTCACCGGTGGCGAGCCGCTGGTCCGCAAAGGGCTGCTCTACCTGGTCGAAGAGATCGCCCGGGTGCGCGAGATCTCCGATCTGGCGATGACCACCAATGGGATCCTGCTGCCGGATTTCGCCGGCTCCTTGAAGGAAGCGGGGCTACAGCGGGTCAATATCAGCCTCGATTCGCTTAAACCCGCCGTTTACCGCAAAGTAACGCGGGGCGGCGAGCTGGAGCAGGCCCTGTCCGGGATCGAGGCAGCCCTGGACGCCGGGCTGACCCCGGTCAAGCTGAACGTTGTCCTGATGAAGGGGATCAACCATACCGAGGTGCCTGCTTTTTTAAAACTAGCCCTGGAAAGAGAGCTTCACCTGCGCTTTATCGAGTATATGCCCATCGGCACGCAGGGACGTGAGCATCAAAAATATTATCTCCCGCTCAGCTATGTTAGGGAAAATGCAGCGCGTATCGGGCTGCCGCTCACGCCAGTGGAATCTCCCCCGGGTGCGGGGCCAGCAGAGAGCTTCAGCCTGCCCGGAGGCAAAGGCACCATCGGGCTGATTCACCCGATCAGTCGCCATTTTTGTGCCTCGTGCAACCGGTTGCGGCTCACCGCCGAAGGATACCTGAAAAGCTGCCTCTACTGGCAGGAGGAGCGCTCGGTTCGCCCGGCCCTGGAAGACCCGGCCGCGATGCAAGAGCTGCTCCAGGAGGTAGTCCGGATAAAACCAGAAAAACACTGCATGAGCCCGCAAAAAGGTGCCGGATCATTGAAGCTGCAGGCGATGCGGGAGATGTCCAAAATTGGCGGTTAATTTGCGTGAAAGGGGTGGCCGGCATGCCGCCGGTAATTATTAACCTGATCGCCGCTCAGTCGGGAACCGGTAAAACCACCATCATAGAAAAGCTATTACCGGAGCTAACCGCACAGGGGCTCCAGGTGGCTGCGCTGAAGGGAGAGGTGCATCATTACAACCTCGATATCCCGGGCAAGGATACCTGGCGCTTTGCCCGGGCCGGCGCCACAGTAGTCGGGATGATCACTCCGGAAAAATATATCCTCATCGGCAACGCCCCCGATGGTGGCAGCACCGCCGTAGCGAAACTGCAAGAAATGGACTTGATTATTATCGAGGGGGACAAAAACAGCCCCCACCCAAAGATCGAAGTGGTTCGCAGCGCAATTAACCGGCAGCCGCTACTCCCCGAAGGGACCATCGCCGTGGTCTCCGACCTGGCAGAGCTGCCGCAGCCGCTGCCGCTTTTCCAGCTCGACGACGCGGCCGGCCTGGCCTATTTTATCCAGGATCGCTTTTTTAAGCCCGAAGGGACGGCGCCGGAGCTGACCCACTTCGACCGGGCCGGGAGGCCCCGGATGATTGATATCTCGGATAAAGAGAGCACCCACCGGGAAGCTTATGCCGCAGGAGAGATTTTCATGGCCCCCGCCACCCTGGCCCGGATCAAGGCGGGGACGGTGGAGAAAGGCGATGTTCTCACCGTGGCCCAGGTGGCTGCGATCATGGCGGTAAAAGAGACCGGTCGGCTCATCCCCATGGCCCACCCCCTGAATATCTCCGCGGTGGAGGTTGATTTTAACCTGGACGAGCTGGAGAGTAAGATTGAGATCGGGGTGCGGGTGAAGCTGACCGGCCGGACCGGGGTGGAGATGGAGGCGCTCACCGGGGTCAGCGCCGCCGCCCTGACGATTTACGATATGTGCAAGGCGATCGATAAAAAGATGATCATTCAAAATATCAGGCTAATCGAGAAGAAGGGGGGACGTTCCGGCCACTACCGCCGGGAAGAGTAAGATGGGAGAAATTATTGCTGTCTGTATCAGCGCCAAAAGAGGCGAGCGCAAAAAAGATATCGGGGAAGGAATTTTACTTAAAGATAGCGGGCTGGAAAGGGATGGCCACTCAGGCTTCGCTCACCGCCAGGTAAGCCTGCTAGCGATCGAGAGTATCGAAAAGATGCGTGCGAAAGGGCTGGATGTCGGCCCCGGTGACTTTGCCGAAAATCTAACCACCCGCGGTATCGACCTGGTCCATCTCCCCATCGGCACCCGCCTGCAGGCCGGGCCAGAGGCGATCTTAAGGGTGACCCAGATCGGCAAGGAGTGCCACGATCGCTGCGCCATCTATGCCCAGGCCGGCGACTGCGTCATGCCGCGCGAAGGTATTTTTGCCGAGGTGCTAAAAGGCGGCAAGATCAGCTCGGGCGACAGATTGCAGGTGCGGCCCAACTACCGCTTCGCTACCATCACCGTCAGCGACAAAGGGGCCGCCGGGGAGCGCGAGGATAGAAGCGGCCCCCTGCTCAGCGAGCTGCTGCAGCCCTGGGGCGATCTCGCCCACAGTGTAATTATCCCCGATGAACGCGCCGCGCTCGTCGCCGAGCTGCGGCGAATGGTCGTAGATGGGACCGACGCCGTCTTTACCTCTGGTGGCACGGGGCTCTCGCCGCACGACATCACCCCCGAGGCCACCCTCGAGGTGGTCGAGAGGCTCGTGCCGGGGCTCGCTGAAGCGATGCGCCGGGAAAGCTTTTCCGCTACCCCTAGGGCCATGCTTTCACGCGCCGTGGCCGGGATCAGCGGGCAGACGCTGATTGTCAACCTCCCCGGCAGCCCCAGGGCGGTGCGGGAATGCTTCGCCGTGCTGGAGCCGGTGCTCGATCATGCCCTGGAGACGCTCACCGGACGCGGCGGCGAATGCGGCGCTGAATAATAAGGGCTACTTCTAGGTATGTAACCGGTCCTGGATTCCCCCTGTCATCCCGAGCGCCGCGAAGAATCTCATGGAAATAAAGTAATAGGAGGATTTCTAATGGTAATTAAGGTTTCCCGTGACAACCTGTTTTTTAAATTTACTCCCACTATGCAACCTGTCGTCCGGGTTGAACAGGGGGTGGAAGTATTACTGGAAACTCACGACTGTTTTAAAGGCCAGTTGAAAAGCGAAAAGGAGCTGATTGATAAGCTAAATTGGGACTATGTTAATCCGGCAACCGGACCGGTTTTCATTGAAGGCGTTAACCCTGGAGATGTTTTACAGATAGACCTGGTGAAAGTAGATGTTGGACCGCAATCGACAATGATCACGGTGCCGGGCGAAGGAGCGCTCGGCAACAAGATCAAGGAAATGGAAACAGTAATCTTGCCTCTAGACGGTGATGCTCTCGTCTATAAAAACAAAGTCAGGATACCAAAAAAACCGATGATCGGTGTCATCGGTGTAGCTCCGGCCGAAGGTGAAATCTCGAATGGCACTCCCGGCACACATGGCGGCAACATGGATTGTCTAATCATCGCTGAAGGAACAAAACTGTACCTTACTGCCAACGTGGAAGGTGCATTATTTGGATGTGGCGATCTCCATACCGCGATGGGAGATGGTGAAATTGTGGTCTGTGGTGCCGAGACCCCGGGGACTGTCCTGTTCAAGGCACAGGTGGTTGACCTGGAAAAGCTGCCTACTCCCTTTGTTGAAACAGATGAGCTGGTAGCTGCAATATGCTCGGCACCAACCATAGACGAAGCTGCTTCCGGTGCAATCCATAACATGGCAGACTTTCTGGTAGACTTTGTTAAAATCCCGATCAATGACACCGGTATGTTGATGAGCCTGGCCGGTCAACTGAAATGCTGCCAGGTGGTAAATCCGGAAAAAACTGTGCGTTTCGAATTCCCCAAGTATATACTGAAAGAGTATGGATATCAGATGCCTTAGCCGATGAACATTTTGCCAATCAGCCTCAGCGCCATCCCCCTTGGGGTAGCCCCGGTTGCTTTATGGAGAATTCGTAAAAGTATCTACAGAGATCGATCCTTTTCTCGGGACAATCTACCCAAGCAGGTGGACAGCCCCCTGCTTGGGTTCATACTAATGGGAGAAAGGCCTCTGTTCCCCCGTCCCGGTCATTCTTTTAGAGCGCTGAGAATAGAGCGGAGCCGTTCGCGATAGCCGGCGTTTTCAATCACCGTGCCGGTGACCACGATATCGGCGCCGGCCTGGCGGACCCGGCGGGCATCAATCGCCGTGCGGATCCCGCCGCCGACGATCAAGGGGATAGAGATCTCGCGCTTTACCGCACGGATCATCCCTGCCGGGACAGGCTGGGCCGCCCCGTTGCCTGCTTCGAGGTAAACGTAATCCATGCCCATAAATTCGGCGGTCAGGGCATAGCCGATCGCTTTCCAGAAGTTATCACGGGTAATCAGATCGGCTTCGCCAAGCTCACCGATTTTCATTCCCGGTTCCACGAGGATATAGCCCACTGGAATAGTTTCCACGCAAAGCCGTTTTAAAACCAGGGCGATGCGGGCATGGGTAGTACTAATAAACCGGGCATTGCGCGAATTTAGCATGCTTAAAAAAAGCAGGGCATCAAGATTCAAACTGATCGACTCGCTCCCCGAAGGTAAATAAATAACCGGAATGGTCACTTTCTCCTTAACTGCTTCGGCGGTCTCCATAAGAGCACGTTGACCGGTAGAAGAGGTGCTGCCGATCAACACCAGGTCGCTCCCTACCTCCTGCGCGGTGTGAGCCAGGCGACCCGCCGCTTCCGGAAGTTGGCGGGAGGGATCAATAAGAGTAATATGGACTGCCCCTTGTTTTAATTTATTTTTTAAATATTCTTTAACTTTCATCTATTTCAAACCTTGTTTCTCTGAAGTTTTCCGACGTTAAAATTATTATAAAACAGATTAACCCTTTTGACAACCGCTAAGTATTACCACCAATTGCGGGCGATGCAGCCACCCGAAGGAAGATCTTTACCGTGCTTCGTATAGCTTTTCTTCTTCAGAATAATGCACCAGCCCCCTGCTCTGAAGCACGGCCAGGTGTTGCCGCAGCATATTCCCTTCGAAAAAACGGTAGACCGGTGCCGGATCTGGATGGCGCCTGTAAATCGGCTTTAAATCAATCAACTGCTCCAGGGTCATCGCCTTCTGCCGGAGCAGCCGGTAAACTATTTCATGGCGCTGTTCGATGATTGCACCATACTTCTCCAGCTTCTGATCGATATGCTCTGTTACCGGCCGGCTATGGCTACTAATCAAAAACTGGGCATTTAAGGAACGAACCTTCTGCACCGACTCTTGAAAATGCTCCAGATTCGAAGTTAAATTGCCGTACCACGGTCCAAATGAAGAGAGATCGATATCGGCGGTAAATACAAGGGCGTACTCTTCCACTAAAAAGGCGCAATGCCCGGGAGTATGGCCAGGCGTATGGATAACCTGTAAGGTTAGGCCGCCCAGGTTAATTGTTTCCCCATCACCAAGCTCTCCGGTAAGCGACGTGGCGGTGAATCCCTTTTGCTTTAAGGTCGACCAGTACGGTTTACCGATTTCTCCCAAGCCGCTGAGCCGGTAAAAACCCTCCTCTGAAGTAACGCCAGGGGCATCAAGGGAATGAATGAAAAAGGAGGCCCCGGCAAACAGACTGTTGCCCGCAACATGATCACGGTGATAATGGCTTAAATAAACAGCGTCCACCCTTCCCGATAGTTGTTGAAGCGCCTCTCCGGCCCCGGTATCAATGAGCGCGCAGCGCTCTCCCTCCAGGTAGAGCGAATGCGCATAAGGAAAACGGCCCTTGTTTTCGCCGTAAATAATTGAAACACCCGGCCTTATTTCTTCCATGTATATTCGCAACCTTTGCGGTTTATGTTTTCACGAAGGGTTTGACGCAGCATGACCGGATCAGGGTTAAATATACTTTTCACCAGGCCTTTTCGTACGAAAAGGAAGGAGACCTCCTTCACCGGCCGGCCTGAAATATCAGCCATGGCTGCAGCATAGACCAAACCCTGCCAGCTGTAATCAACCCAGCGCCGCTCCAGTTCAGCCTGTTCGGCCAGATCGGTCTTATAGTCGACGATAACCATCCCCTCTTCCTCCTGGAAAAGCAGATCTAGAATACCCTCGACCAGGAGCCCTTCAAACTTGTAGACAAAGGGCAGCTCCCTGAGAAGCAGCTCTGCCTGGCGGGCCCTACGGATAAGCGGGTGCTCCAGGGTGCTCTGAGCCAGTTGAATCAGCTCATCTCGGTTGTCAATCCCCCAGCGGCCAGCCGCATGGGCGGCCAGCCCCGCCAGCTGCTCAGGCGAAGGACGGCGCAGATCGACCTGCTCCATGACCTGATGAAAAGCTGAACCAAACGAGGTTCCGTCGCCACGCGGAGCAGTCGCCGGATCGCTGAAAGTAAAAACCTGTTCCAACCCTGCCGCGCTCTCGCCCCCCCGCCTGGCCAGGTCGCCGGCGCTGATATACGGCCCCGGCAAGGCGGCGCCGCGGATCACCTTTTCCAGTTCATCGAACCAGCGGTGACGACGCGCAACCAGCTCATCGGGGTCGACAGGAACGTCTTTCTCCGGTGCTGTATCAGCGGTCGCCTCTTCAACTTCCCGGGACGAGCCGGCTGTGCTCGCCTGCAGGGAGAGAGTCCCCGACCAGAGGTTGTCTACTTCGGCCTCCGCCTTCTCCAGGTACGACCAGAATCCGGATGAGCCCCTTTTATAAAAGCGCGGTAGCACCAGGTAATCCCGGGCCCGCGTCGTGGCTACGTAAAAGAGCCGGATTTGCTCTGCTTCAAGGCGCACTTTCTCCTGCTCCTCCGCTTCCTCCAGCCCGGAGCTGACCAGCTCGCCAAGTTTAAGATAAAAAGAACCCTGAACCCGATCGGCCATAAACGGGGTGCCACTTCTACGCTGTCCGCCCATGTTTACTAAACAGACTACGGGAAATTCCAATCCCTTGGATTTGTGAATGGTGAGAAGCTGGACTGCATCACTGCTGGGATCGTGAATCAGCGACTCGGCCTCTTCGCGGCCCTGCTCCGCCATCCGGTTCAGCCAACCAACATAGCCCCCCAGGGTAAGGGGACGTTCCATCTCCAGGGCGCGAATCATCTGCAGCGCCTTGCGCAGGTTGCCGGCCACCTGGTCGCCATGCGGCCTCAGAGCGGCCCTCTGCCAGAACCAGGTTTTTTCCAGCAGCTCTTCCACCAGCGCGGCGATAGAGAGCTGCTGCCGTTTTTGGTGTGCCTCGCGGAGAAGATCAAAAGCCTCTTGCAACCGGGGAAATTCTGTCCCGGGATCGACAAAATAGCTCAGCTCCCCCCCGCTCGCCGTATAGTGAAAGAGCATCTCATCGGGAATACCAGCCCAGTAGCGCAGCACGGCCACCAGGGCTACCTGGTCGTAAGGGTTGCTTACCGCTGCGAGCAAGTTTTTAAGAAAGGCGATCTCTTCACGAAAATAGAATTGCCGTCCCCCTTCCAACCGGTAGGGGATTCCGTTGCGGCGGAGCGCCTCTTCAAAATGGTGAATCCCCGTGGTGGTAGGAAAGAGTAGGGCGATATCCCCGTATCTCAATGCACGGGTCTCCCCGTCCGCTGTCGGGATGGTCCACTTACCGGCCGCAACCTCAATCAGCTCCGCCACTGCAGCGGCTTCAGCTGCGCGAATTTCATCGGCTTTAGCCTCATCGAGAGAGCCGGAAGGATTTAGAAGAACCACGGCCGGTTCGCGCCGGGGAGAGCGGTAAGCGCTGAGAGGCTGGTAATCGGGTTGAAAGTTGCCCTTAGGTTCGATCAAACAGCCAAAGGTGCGGTTAACCCACTCGATCAGGGCCGGCAGGGTTCGAAAGTTCTGCGTGATGGCGAGAACTTTGCCGCTCTGAAGCATCTTCTGCCGGGCAGCCTGGTAGATTTCAATATCGGCCCGCCGGAAGCGATAGATCGACTGCTTCGGATCACCGACCAGAAAAAGCTTCCCTGCAGCAGGCTCGACCTCTTGCCATGAAGATGCACAGGGCTCTTTTTCAGCCAGTAGAAAGAGCAGATCTACCTGTAAAGGGTCGGTATCCTGAAATTCGTCTACCAGGAAAAAGCGAAAGCGCTGCTGGAAATAAGCGCGCACCTCTCTTGAATCACGGACGAGATTGCGGGCTTTGAGCAACAGGTCTTGAAAGTCCAGGGCCCCGGCTTCCTCCTTGGCCCGCTCCACCGCGTCCAGATAACCGCGGCACCAGCAGACCAGGTCCGCAGTTAACTGTCCCCTGATTGAAAGGCGTGCTGCTTCCTGGGCCTGCTTTAGCTCATCGCAGATCTCCTTTTGCCTGCGGCACTGTTCTTTCGAGTGCCAGTTTTTCTGGTTGCCGCGGACGGCAATCGTGGGAAAGCCCTGGAGCAAGAAGCGCTTCTTCTCCAGGCCATCGCTCAGATTAAAGAACGATTTGGCGGCAGCCATGATCTCCACAAGATGCTGGTAGCCCCGGTCTCCGGTTTGATGGCAGGAGGAGAGCAGAGCCTTCAGCTCGGGTAGCCGTGCGGAGAGAAGATCGGAAAAATGAGGCAGCAGGTCGGGCGGTTTGGGGGTACTTCCTTCGGCCACCAGGTCCCGCTGGTGATAAAGAATCCTGCCGAGTTCCTGGAGCCGCTGCGGAGAGACTCCCAGGGTTAAAGCCCGGGTAAGCGCCTCTGAACCTGTTGCCAGCTCCGAGATAAACCAGCTCTCCCAAACCTGCTCCAGGAGATCTTCCAGCTCGCCTTCATCAATTATTTTAAAATGCGGATCCACGGCCGCCTCCACCGGGCGTTCACGCAACAGGGAACCGGCAAATGAATGGATCGTGGTGATTGGGGCTGTTTCCAGCTCTTCGAGCGCCTGCCGTATCAGCGCGAGCTCTTCACCGGCCGCTTCAACAATCCGTTTTTCCAGCTCATCGCGCAGACGGGCCTTCAGCTCGGCAGCAGCTTTTTCGGTAAAAGTGATCGCCACAATCTCGTTCAGCTGAGCCGCTCCCTGGAGAATGATATTGAGCAGCCGCTGGATCAGAAGAGTAGTCTTCCCCGTGCCGGCTCCCGCCTCCACCCAGTAGTTGCAGCTCAAATCGGTCACGGCCAGGTGGCGCTCGCGGGCATCGACCAGCGGGCTGGCAGAGCCCTGTCGACGGCTCACCAGGTTACACCTGTCTTCATCTTCAAGCATAGTCCTCCTTCAGTTTTAAAAAGGGAGCCAAGAGCGGATCCGCCGCCTTTTGACGATAAGTTCTCTCGATCTCGGGGCCGCAAACAGGGCTATAGTCGCAGTAGCGACAGCCCGGATTAGGATAGGGGAAAAAGTGGCCGGCGGCAATCCCCTTGTAAATTATCTCCACCGCCTCCTGCAAGAGCATCTCTTTTTGCGGCCACGCCTCTCCCGAAAAAAGAACCGTTTTCACCCCTGTAGGAGAAAGGTAATAGTTATAGGCTTCGGCTGCGGCCGGTTCCGCCAGATTATAAAGATGGCTGGCTGCAAGCAGGTAAACCGGTAACTGAAGAGCTTCTCCCCCGGCGAGGCTCTCATTCTTGATTCTCTTCCGGCCGGTTTTGTAATCGATCACCCGGATCCGGTTGCCGTAGCGATCAATCCGATCAATACGCCCCTGAAAATAAAGTATCTCTCCCGAGGGCAGGCTTAACGGAACCGGGGCTCCGGCGGCTTTAGAAAAACCGAAAGCTACCTCAAAACCTGTCGGGATAAATCCTGTAGCGGTCTCAATTTCCCATTCCAAGAAGGCCTGCAAGGTCTCCTCGAGATTGCGCCTCTGCAATTGCCAGAGAAAAGGATAGGGCGGCCGCTCCTCCGGAGGCACCTTTTCAAACTGTTCAAAACAAGCCTGGCTCAACAAGGTACGGCATCCATCGGGATGAAGCTCTACCGGAAGCAACCCCTGCTCAGAGGCACTCCGGTAAAACTCTTCAAGAATACGGTGAAGCAACCGGCCGCGTGCCAGCGGGGCCATATCGAGAAGCTCCTCCGGCTCTTCAAGAGAGGTTAAACCAAGCAGACGTTTCAAAAAATAACTGTACGGACAGCGGGCGTAATCTTCAAGGGCGGTGACCGAAACAAAGCCCCCGGTCCCGGCCAGGCGGGCGGACAGCAGGTTCTGCGAAGCGCTTTGCGTAAAGATACCGTCGTAAGAGCTTAACCGCTGTTGGAGCCTGGCCAAATCTGCTTCCAGAAGTTCATTCAGTGCCGGGGAAAGACGACGATAATATTGGAGCGGCTGCAGCGATGGCGCGAAACTGTGACAGCAGTTTAAGTCGTATTCCGCCATGGTCACCGGATTGACCACAGTTTCTTTTTCTGGGACGGCACTGATGTACCGGTAACCGGGTAACAGCGAAAGCTGTTCATACCCGGGACGGGTCCCGCACAGGGCCTCGCCGCAACGCGAGAGAAAGAAGGAGGGTAACTGCTCCCGGCCGCCGGCCGCGGAGGCCCGCGGCCAGGTCAGGACTGCCTTCCGGACTGCTCCGCCGAGGGCCAGGGTAAACCAGAGGGCCTCCAGCTCAAGTTTATGCCGCCGCAACGGCAGCTCCCCCGAAAGCATGAGCCGTTCCGCTTCAGGTAACAGCGGATCGGCCTTCACCGGAGCAGGGATAATCTTCTCTGCCAGGCCGGGAATAAAAAGGGCCGAAAACCTTAAACCGGCGGCAGAGCCTAACGGCAGTAGGTTGACCCCCTCCTGCTGGAATTTCCCGTGAGGTAAGGCCGTGGTCTGCAGGGCTGATTGAAGCAGCTCCAGGGCCGGCTTGAGATCAAATTCGCCGCCACACTCGTCGAGGCGCTGCAGCCTCTTCAATAGTTGCAGCAGCGTCTCCCGCTCCTCCCCAGGGTGAAAAAAGTGCCCGATTAATTCTCCAGCCACCGCGGTTAAATCAGCCCAGGAGCGGCTGGCGTGAAAACGTTCCAGCAGATCAAAAAAGATCTGGAGAAAACTAAGCAGCAGCTCTACCTCGGCCAGTTGCCGGCGCGCCCGCCTCTCCCCCGCCGCAGATCCTTCGTCTTTATACTCCCGAATTTGCCTCTGCAGCCGCTGGCAATAGAGCTCCAGCGCCTCCCGCCACTGCCGCCGGCCTTTAATAACCCCTGCCTCTATGGTCACGTAATCCCAGAAAGCAGGGTTGACCGGTGTCCTGCAATCTAAGATCCGCTGGTAGTCAAATGGAGCATAGGTCAGCAGCTCGATCACCTTCAGGCGGGGATAGTCGCTGCCGATCAACTGCAATAACAGTAAAAAAGAACGGCCGCTCCTGGTTTGAGCCAGGGGGAGACCTCCAGACAGGTAACATGGTATCCCGGCGGCGGCAAACCTCTCCCGGAACAGCCCCGCATAGGTCATGTGGGGCAGCAGCACAGCCATTTCGCCAAAACGCATCCCGGTATGGGCCAGGTTAATAATTTCCCGGGTAATCTCCTCCACCTCCCGGACCTCATCCGGGGCACAGATAAATTCAAGCGATTGATCTCCAACCGGGGCAGCGGAGCTATCAGGAGAAGGTTGAAATAGATTCTTTTGCAGGCGCTCCAGGTTGCTACCCCGGGCCCGGGACGACATAAGGTGCTCCAAGGTGAACCCCTGCTGCTGAAACCAGGGCCACGCCTGTTTAACCGGGGCAAATGCGAAAGCGGACTTCTGCCAGTATACCGCCATGCCGTTATGCGCAGCAAGTGAAGCCAGCAATTTTTTCTCGAGAGCGGATAGCTGATAAATACCGTAGAGAGCCACTTTAAAGGAGCCCGGCGGCGTCGCCCGGGCAGCAGCTGTTAACGTCGCTCCCCGGTTGGTAAAAGGGCGACGCAACTTTCGGTAGTGCTCATAAAGGCGCTGCAGTTCGGCGATGCGACGCGGATCGCCGTTTCGCGGCAGAGGAACCTGCTCCAGGCCCGCTTCTTCAAGTTCCTGAAAGGTCTGCTGCAGCACCTCGCAAAAACCGGGCCGCCCGGCTACCGGGTCAAAATAGCCCCCTACAGCTTCACGGGCGGTAAGTGCAGCCAGCCATTCTTCGCCGAACGGAGGCATCGCCTTGCGGAGAGCATAATCCGGGCTCTCTGCAGCCAACTCGGCTGCCAGGTCGGCCAGGGTAAGGAAACGCACCCGGCAGTGGCTGCCGCCGCAACGGGCTAGAGAACGGCGTAGATAAACCCCGCTAAGATTGCTGGGCACCACCACGACGACAGGATAAAAGATGTCGTCACGCTTGGCCGCAACAATATCATCGTAGAGCTTCTTTTCCAGTTCCTGCGGGTATCCCAGATAAACTTTGCGCATAATCACAACTTCTACCAAAAGCAGCTTTAATCCTGCATTTTAAAAGCGAGGCACACCTCCACCCTCCCCTCTCTCTACCCGATCAGCCTATCCGCCCGCTGTTACCCGCGCTTACAGAGATAAAATTTAAAGGGGCGGTGCACTGCACCGCCCCTCCTAGAGCTAGTTGTTTTTATCCTGTTTAACGCTTGGAGAACTGTGGTGCCCGGCGGGCTTTTTTCAAGCCGTATTTTTTTCGCTCTTTCATCCGGGAATCACGGGTTAGGTAACCGTGTCTTTTAAGAACAGCACGGTAACTTGGCTCGACCTGCACCAGCGCCCGGGCAATACCATGCCGAACGGCCCCGGCCTGCCCGGAAAAACCGCCACCGTGGACTCTGGCAATGACATCAAAACGATCCAGAGTTTCAGTAGCCTCCAGCGGCTGGCGGACCATCAACTTCAGCGTATCCATGCCGAAATACTTATCCAGATCTTTTCCGTTAACGGTAATCTGTCCACTTCCGGGTATTAATCGCACCCGGGCCACTGATTCTTTACGCCGTCCGGTGGCAATGGATTGAATTTCACTCAAGAGCAGGGCCTCCTTCCTTGTTCACTTCCGGCCCTTCCCAAAGTAAAGGTTTTTGTGCCTCGTGGGGATGCTGATCGTCTCGATAGACGCGCAGTTTCTTCAGCATCACTCTTCCCAGGCGATTATGGGGCAACATCCCCTTGACCGCGAGATAAACTGCTCTCTCTGGATTTTTAGCCATCAACGTGGCATAGTCGGTCATCTTTAAACCGCCGGGATAGCCGGAATAGCGGTAATGGATTTTCTGTTCCGGTTTTTTTCCGGTTAAAACAACCCTGGCCGCGTTCAATACAATAACATGATCTCCGGTATCAATATGAGGGGTATAAATTGCTTTATGTTTTCCCTTCAACAGCCGGGCCGCTTCTGTGGCCACCCTTCCCAGCGGACGGCCAGCGGCATCAATGATATACCAGCGACGTTCGATCTCGTGGGGTTTGGCCATATAGGTAGTCTGCATTGCTTTTCCCCCTTAAACTCCATTCAGCACAAAGTAAATTCTAATATACCCTCCTGTTGCTGTCAAGCAAAAGATGAAAATTAATCTGCCGACCGGGGGCTTCTCCTTCAATAAATCACTTTTTCAAGGCAGAGCCCCTGCGGCGGAGCGGTCGGCCCGGCTGCTTGCGGATAATCTCCAGCCAACGCGGCGGCGATGGCCGCAGGTTCAAGTCTCTCCCGGCCTACCCGCAGCAGACTGCCCACAAGCAGCCGGACCATACGGTAAAGAAAGCCGTCGCCTTCAAAAATAAATTGAAGCAGCTTCTCATCCGGATATTCCTTTATATCAACCCGGTAAAGGGTGCGCACTGTGCTCCGGGAAGGGCTTCCGGCAGCCTGAAAAGCCTGAAAATCGTGGGTCCCCTCAAGTAGTTGAGCGGCCTTTTTGACGGCCTGCCCGTTAAAGGCACCCGGAAGGTGATAGGCAAATCGCCGCCGCATAACCTGTGGGTACGGAGCCCGGTCCAGGGAATAACTGTACACCTTTCGTTTGGCGCTGCGACAAGCATGAAAATCAGGAGCCACCGGCCTGGCTTTTAACACCACGATACCGGAAGGCAGCAGGACATTAAGCGCTGCCGGCAACCGCACGGCCGAAATTTCAAAGGGAGCGTCATAATGAACCACCTGGCCGCGCGCATGGACCCCAGCATCAGTGCGTCCGGCACCGGTAATTCGCAGCGGCTTTTTATAAATTACGGCCAACGCCTTCTCCAATTCACCTTGAATCGTCGACGCGTTTTTCTGAATCTGAAAACCGCCGTAGCCGGTTCCGTCATAGCTAACTTCAAGAGAAGTACGGTGCATCCTTTTCACTCACCCGTGTCAATATAAGCCTAAATGCCGGAAACAAGAACCGCTGCCAGAGCAGCAAGAGCAAACAAAAGAGCCGCCCAATCAGTCGTCGTGATTTTTTCTTCGTGCATCCGCGTACGCACGGCGCCAAGACGGTAACCCCGTGCCTCCATGGCCAGGGCCAGTTCATCGGCCCGTCGAAAAGCACCGATAAACAGGGGAACCATTAGCGGGGCAAATTTTCGCGCCCGGCTAAAGAAGCCCCCTTCAAAATCAGCCCCCCGCGCCATCTGCGCCCGTAAAAGACGCTGGCTTTCTTCTGCTATGGTCGGAATAAAGCGTAGGGCCATGGTCATGACCATGGCGACCTCCTCTGCCGGAAAACCGATCCGGCCAAGGGGCATCATAAAGTATTCAATTCCGTGGGCCAGGGCCAGTGGTGTTGTTGTCAACGTGAGAAGCATGGTCATTAAAACCAATCCCACCAGGCGCATGATCATGAATAAGCCCGCGGTCACCCCGGCCTGCTCTACCGTCAGCGGGCCCAGACGCAGTAAAACCACGCCCCCCTTAGTAAAAAAGAAATAGATAATTATGGTAAATAAAATGATATAGGTTAGCGGCCGGAGCCCTCCGGCAAGGTAACGCAGCGGAATCCGCACAGCCAGCATCATTAACAGGAGAAAAAGCAGGAGCAGGCCCAACCCGGCAAAAGTTTTCAACAGGAATAGAACTGCCAGAAAAAGCAGCAAAATAAGTAATTTAAAACGAGGGTTGAGCATGTGTAGAAAAGAGCTGCCGGGAAGATAGCGGCCCAGGGTAATGCTGCGGCTCAAGGGTAGGCCACCTTCTTTCGCCAGGCGTTAATCTCCCGCCGGGCCTCTTCAAGTGAATAGAGCGTTGTGGAGAAGGGAAGGCCGGCGGCAACCAGGTCATTCATTAGCTCCGTCACCGGCGGCAGCGCCAGGCCGCAGCGGCGAAGCTCTTCCACGCGCAGGAAGATCTCTTCAGGCGGACCTTCCATGAGCAACCGTCCCCGGTCCAAAACTAAAAAATAATCAGCCAGGGGGACCACCCGCTCCAGCCGGTGGGTCACCACGACCACAGTAAGTCCGGAAACGCGGTTAAGTCGTTGCAACAAGGCAAACAGCTTCTGTTGACCGGCCTGGTCCAGGCCGGATGTAGGTTCATCGAAGATCATCACCTGGGGCTGCATGGCCAGGACTGATGCTATGGCCGCAAGGCGCTGCTGGCCGGCGCTGAGCTGGAATGGCGACCTTTCTTTCAAAACAGGATCATCTAAACCAACCTGCTGTAACGCCTGCTCCACCCGCTCTTCAACAAGTGCAGGCTCCAGGCCGAAATTGCGCGGGGCAAAAGCAACCTCATCAAAAAGTGTTTCGCTAAAAAACTGTGCTTCAGGCTCTTGAAAGACCAGGCCAACCCGGCGGCGCAGCTGCTGCAGCTCCCGGCGGCCGTAACCCAGGGGTTGTCCGTCCAGCAAGACCCGCCCCGCAGTCGGTCGAAGCAGCCCGTTGAAATGCTGCAATAGGGTCGATTTGCCTGAGCCGGAAGGCCCGAGCAGCACGGTAAAGCTGCCCCGGGCAATGCTTAAATCTACCCCGCGAAGCGCCTCCACTGCAAAGGGAGTCCCGGGCATGTAGGTATGGCTTAATTTTTCTGTGCATATAAACATAGATGCTTAACCAGCTCCCGGTTATGTAATATCCCTGCCGGCAGCGGAAAACCGTCTTCGCGAAGCAGGTAGGCTAGCTCTCCTGCAGCAGTGGTCCTTAACCCGAGACGGTGCAGCAGCGGCAGGTCGGTTAAGATTTCAGAAGGCGGACCCTCTTTTAGCAAGGATCCGTTCTCCAAAAGAAGCACCCGCCCGGCGAGGACAACCTCTTCTGGAAAATGGGTTACATGGATCACGGTAATCCCCCGCTCCCGGTTTAACCGCTGCACTGCTTCGATTAGCACCGCCTGTCCGGCCGGGTCGAGCATAGCGGTAGGTTCATCCAGAAGCAGGCAACGAGGACTAAGGGCCAGGAGGCCGGCAAGGGCTACTTTCTGTTTTTCACCGCCTGAGAGCAGGTGCGGCGGAAACCCGGCCAGGTGGGAGATACCAAGTAGTTCCAGCGCCGCGGCCACCCGGCGGCGGATCTCCGGTGGCGGGACGGCACGGTTCTCAAGGCCAAAAGCAACATCTTCCTCTACCGTGGCCCCGACAATCTGGTTGTCGGGATTCTGGAAAATCATTCCGCAGAGAGAGCGGATCTGTGGGAGATTGTTCTCATCCGTAGTGGAGATACCATCCACATAGACTTCACCCGAAGTAGGACGGAGAAGGGCGTTAAGCTGTTTTAGTAAGGTAGTCTTGCCAGAGCCGTTCGCTCCGATTAAAGCAATATATTCGCCCTCCTCTATTTGTAGATTGATCTCCTTTAAAGCAGGGGCAGAGCTTTCGGCCTGTCCCGGATAAAAAAAAGTAAGTTTTTTTGTTTCCAGCAAAACTTTAGGCATCTAAAAGAATCACCCCGGGTTGGTCTCTGTTACCGCGGGCGAAGAGAGTTCGCTCCAACGGCCTGTCTTCCCTCTCCACTGGTGGGCCGGGAACAGGGTGAGGGAGACTTTTCACAGGGTAAACAGCTGGTTCCGCTCCTCTCGATTTTTCATGCCGTTAAAATGCAAAATTGAGAGGGCTAAAGTGAGGCCAAGCTCCCGGCGCCGCGGCTCACCTCTCCTCTCAATTCACCACCATGCCCTAAACGGGTGGGGCACAAATTGCCCCGGATTTACTGTTAATCGATCAATTCAATGATGACCATGGGGGCGCTGTCACCACGGCGCGGCCCTAAGGGGATAATGCGGGTATAACCGCCGTTTCTCACCTCACACTTGGGGCCAATTTTTTCAAATAGATCTTTGACTACAGTTTCATCGTATAAATAGGCCAGAGCCTGGCGACGGGCATGCAGACCGCCTTGTTTGGACAGGGTAATCATCTGCTCGGCAATCGGTTGAATCGCTCTTGCCTTCGCCGCGGTAGTTTTTATCCGCCCGTTCTTTAGCAAAGCCGTTACCTGGCTGCGAAGCAGCGCCCTTCTGGGGCCGCTTTTCCGGTTGAGCTTCTGATAGGCCATCCTTTGTTCCTCCTTGCCGCGCTTACTCCCCGCTTTTGCTTAAGCTGAAGCCCAGTTCGCTTAGCTTTTGCTCTACTTCTTCGAATGATTTTTTACCGAGGTTGCGCACTTTCATCATCTCTTCTTCAGTTTTACGAACCAGCTCACCAACCGTGTTGATCCCGGCCCGCTTGAGACAGTTATACGAACGCACCGAGAGATCGAGATCTTCAATCGTCATCTCGAGCTTCCTTTCGCGGTCCTCCTCTTCCTGTTCCTCCACCGGATCAACCTCGTCGTCCTCTTCGGTGAGGTCAATAAAGATAGCGATCCGTTTACTTAATATCCGCGCGGCCTGGCTAACCGCCTCATCGGGTTTGATGCTTCCGTTGGTCCATACCTCCAGGGTCAGCTTGTCAAAATCAGTAACCTGCCCCACCCGGGTATTTTCAACCTGGTAATTAACTTTACGGATCGGTGAAAAAATAGAGTCGATGGGGATCACTCCGATTGGCTGTTGCGCAGTCTTATTTCGTTCTGCAGGAAGATAACCGCGGCCTTTCATGGCCGTCATCTCCATATAAAGCCGGGCATTCTCTTCGAGAGTACAGATCGCCAACTGGGGGTTTAAGATCTCCACCCCTGCCGGCGCCTGGATATCTTTGGCCCTGACCACGCCGGGCTTATCCATATCAATAACTAAAACCTGGGGTTCCGTGTCTTGAATTCTCATCGAAAGAGACTTTAGATTGAGGATGATCTCGATGGTGTCCTCCAACACCCCGGGTAAAGTGGAGAACTCATGCAGCACCCCGTCAAACTTCACACTGGTCACTGCCGCACCGGGTAATGATGATAAGAGAACCCGGCGCAAGGCATTACCCAGGGTAATCCCGTAACCTCTTTCTAACGGTTCCACAATAAATTTACCGTAAGCAAACCGGTCATCTTTTTCGATATACTCAATTTTCGGCTTTTCAATCTCAAACGTCATGCTCCGTTAACCCTCCTCAGTGATAGTATTGAGGGCGAACTGTTTAACGAGAATAAAGCTCTACAATCAGATGTTCCTCTACGGGAACATCGATCTCCTCCCGCTGGGGCATCCGGATAACCCGGCCTTGCAGAGATTCGAGATCGGCTTCCAGCCAGTCAACGATACTATGTCCTTCAGCGGCTTCTCGAATCTCTTTGAAAACGGGCAAATTACGGCTTTTCTCGCGAACGGCAATGCTCTCGCCAGGGCGGGTCAGATATGAGGGAATATCTACCTTCCGGCCATTTACCTGGAAATGGCCGTGGTTGACCAGGTGACGCGCCTCCGCCCGGGAACGCGCAAATCCCATCCGGTAGACTACATTATCAATCCGACATTCCAGCAGCTGCAAGAGGATCTCTCCAGTGACACCCTTGCGCCGGTCAGCCTCTCTAAAATAGCGGCGAAACTGGCGTTCCTGGATCCCATAGATCCGCTTTGCTTTCTGTTTTTCCCGTAACTGCTGACCATACTCCGAAAATTTTTGGCGGGATTGCCCGTGCTCACCCGGAGGATAGCCTTTTCGAACTACGCTGCACTTATCAGTGTAACAGCGTTCACCTTTCAAGTATAGCTTATTTCTTTCGCGGCGGCATAAACGGCAGGCCGCATCCCTATAACGTGCCATGGAATTTAGCTGCACCTCCTCTGTTAACTCAAAAATAAAGATACCAAACCTGTTCCCCTTAAACCCGCCGCCTCTTCGGCGGCCGGCAACCATTATGCGGTATCGGGGTTACATCTTTGATCGTATTTACCTCCAGCCCGGCAGCCTGCAGCGAGCGAATGGCTGCTTCCCTTCCGGCACCGGGCCCCTTGACAAAAACCTCTACCTGCCTCATCCCATGCTCGATCGCTGCTTTCGCCGCAGCTTCAGCGGCGAGCTGTGCGGCAAAGGGAGTCGACTTGCGCGATCCTTTAAAGCCAACGTTACCCGAGCTGGACCAGGCAATGTTGTTTCCATTGACGTCAGTGATGGAGACAATGGTATTGTTAAAAGTTGATTTAATATGCGCAATCCCGTGCTCCACTTTTTTACGCTCACGACGCCTGGTTCGGGTTGTTCTCTTCTTGGTCAAGTTTTTCCTCCTCCCTTCCTCAGGTCTCCGCGATGCTATTTACCCCGCCGCACACCGACGGTCTTCCGCGGACCTTTCCGGGTACGGGCATTGTTCTTAGTCGCCTGGCCTCTCACCGGCAGACCTCGCCGGTGCCGGATTCCCCGGTAGCAGCCAATCTCGACCAGCCGCTTGATATTCATGGCCACTTCACGGCGGAGATCGCCCTCTACTTTATAATTTTTATCGATGCAGTCCCGCAAGCGATTGACTTCATCTTCAGTCAGGTCACGTACCCGGGTATCGGGGTTAACTCCGGTAGCTGAAAGAATCATCTCCGACCGGCTGCGGCCGATCCCATAGATATAACTCAGGGCCACGGCCACCCGCTTATCCCGCGGTAAGTCGACACCTGCTATTCTCGCCATCTGACGACACCTCCTTCAAGGCAAAAAAAGCTAAACAAAGCTAGATTTCCCCTCATTTAGTGCTTCTATACTTTCTTATCCCTGTCTTTGCTTATGCTTGGGATTCTGGCAGATCACCACTACCTTGCCCTTACGCCGGATCACTTTGCATTTCTCACACATCGGCTTTACCGAGGGCCTTACCTTCATTTTAATTAGCCTCCTTACTTGTAGCGATAGGTAATCCGCCCGCGGGTCAGATCATAGGGTGATAATTCTACCAGGACCCGATCTCCGGGGAGAATCCGGATGAAATTCATGCGGATCTTACCTGAAACATGAGCCAGCACCTTAAGGCCATTTTTCAGCTCCACCCGAAACATAGCATTAGGAAGAGGTTCAATGACAGTCCCCTCTACCTCAATAACATCTTTTTTCTTGGTCACCGGCTGCTCAAGCCTCCTCTTCCTGCGGCGCCAGCTCACAAAGATACTTTATCACCTGGCTATCCGTTAGTTTTTGGCTATTGACCAGCTCTTCAATCTCTACCCGGCGTGAATAGGGCTGCAGATGGGCTACATTTTTCTTCTTCGGCCGGGAGAGTGGGCGTCTTCGCCCGTCGGAAAGAAGCACCTCCCGCGGGCTGATCACCCTTATTACCAGATAATGGCTCCCCTTGTCCCGGCCTGCCCTGGAACGAACCAGCTGTCCGGGCCTTAGCTCCTCCATCACTTCGCCTCCCCTTTCTCCGGTCAAAGGATGGTCAAAATTACAGGACCGTCTTTAGCAAGGGCGACACTGTGCTCAAAGTGGGCCGAAAGGCTCCGGTCTTTCGTCAGCACGGTCCACCCGTCATCACGGACCTCTACCTCGGCACTGCCCGCGTTAACCATCGGTTCAATGGCCAGCACCATTCCCGGTTGAAGCTTCGGACCACGCCCCGGAGGCCCAAAATTAGGCACCGAGGGCTCCTCATGCATCGAAGTGCCAATCCCGTGTCCGGTATAGCTGTAGACTATGGAAAACCCATTAGCCTCAACATACTTCTGGATCGCATGAGAGATGTCGGAGAGATACCCTCCGGAACGCATGGCCGAAATGCCTTCCTCTAGGGATTGCCGGGTTACATCGATCAACCGGCCGGCCAGAGGGCTGATTTTGCCTACTCCGAAAGTAACAGCGGTATCACTGTAGTAACCTTTTAACAATACCCCTAGATCAATGCTGATTATATCCCCCTCTTTAAGTCGGTGCAACCCCGGGATGCCGTGTACCACCTCGCTGTTGATCGAAGTACAGATCGAAGCGGGAAACCCTTGATAGCCGAGAAACGCAGGCTCACCACCGGCCCTACGGATTAACTTCTCGGCCAGCTTATCCAGCTCCGCCGTGGTTATCCCGGGTTGAATGGCGCTCTCCAGTTCTTGTAATACTGACGCGGCCACTTTTCCGGCATCACGCATCAGGGCAATCTCTCGCGCTGATTTTATCTTGATCATCTTAGTCAATTCACCTATTTCATAAACCCGCGGTAACTGCGCATCAGCATATGACTTTCAATCTGCTTCACCGTCTCGAGAACAACGCCGACAACGATAATCAAACCGGTCCCGGTAAAAGTAAGCTGCACCCCGGTAGCCCCCTGCAAGATAATTGGAAAAACAGCGATAAAGGCCAGGGCAAAGGCCCCTACTGTCGTTAATCGCGAGATCACTTTACCTAGATATTCGGCCGTGGGACGCCCGGGCCGCAAACCGGGAATAAAACCGCCGTATTTACGGATATTTCCAGCCATCTGGAAGGGGTCAAACTGGACGGCAGTGTAAAAATAGCTGAACAAAATGATCAGCAAAACATAAAGCACTGTAAATAGAGGCTTGCCCCAGCGTAAACTGTCGGCGACGGCTTCAGCCCAGGGGTGATTGATAAACTGGGCGATGCTCTGGGGAAAAGCCAGCAGCACCGAGGCAAATATCACCGGTATGACCCCGGCCATATTCACCTTCAGCGGAATATGGGTAGCCTGCCCGCCGTACATCTTTCGCCCGACAATGCGCTTACTGTACTGGACGCTGATACGGCGCTGCCCCTGGTCCATGCCCACGATACCGATGATCAGGAATAGCAGGATGGCCACGGTCAGGAGCACCAGGTAAAACGATACCTGCCCAAAACGGACCTGCTCGACAATTCTAATTACCTGGCCGGGAAAACCAGCGACAATTCCGGCAAAGATCAGCAGAGAGATGCCGTTGCCGATCCCTTTTTCGGTAATCAACTCACCCAGCCACATCAGAAAAACAGTGCCGGCAGTCAGGGTAAGCACAATAATAAAATAGGAGAGAAAGCTTTTGTCAGGTACCGCCCCGGAGATAATAAAAGAGTAGCCGATTCCCTGGGTCACGGCAATCAGCACAGTGCCATAACGGGTCAGCTGGGAGATCTTCTTCCGACCGTCAGAATCCTGGCTCCACTCTTTCAGCTTCGGGATTACAATCGTCAGCAGCTGCATGATAATCGAAGCGTTGATATAGGGCATGATTCCCAGCGCAAATATGGTAAATCTGCTCAGGCTTTCGCCACCGATAACGTTTAAAAAGCCAAATATGGTATCTTCTTGAAAATATTTTGCCAACCGGGCCGCCTCAACCCCCGGAACTGGAATTGCTGAACCAGCACGAAAAACTACAAACATGGCCAAGGTAAAAAGAATTCTCTCTCTAAGCTCCTTAATCCGCCACGCCGTGCTAATGGTTTCAAACAAATCAGATCACCTCAGCTTTTCCGCCTGCCGCCTCGATCTTGGTCAATGCCTGTTTGCTAAACTGGTGGGCTTGCACCACCAGTCTGCGCTTTAGCTCTCCGTCGCCGAGGATTTTCAGGGGATCCTGAAGCGACTTTAGCAGACCGGCCTCTTTAAGCAACTGCGGCGTCACTATCGTATCATCGTCGAAACGGTTCAACGCCGCCAGGTTAATGACCGACCATCTTTGCTTAAAGATGTTCGTAAAACCTCGCTTGGGGAGCCGTTGAAACAGCGGTGTCTGTCCGCCTTCAAAACCGCGGCGTCTCTTCGCCCCTGAACGTGATTTCTGCCCTTTCTGCCCCCGTCCGGCGGTTTTACCCAACCCCGAAGCAGGGCCTCTTCCCTTTCTTTTGGCCGTGCGTTTTGCCCCCGGCGGAGGATTTAATTCATGCAGACGCATCCGGGGCACCTCCTTCTGCACCTTCTTCAACTTTAACCATAAAATCAACCGCTCTAATCATTCCCCGCAATGCCGGTGTATCCTTCTGCTCGACCGTTTGGCCGACTTTGGTTAATCCCAGCGCACGTAAAGTGCGGCGCTGCTTCGGTTGGCAGGCCACCAGGCTGCGTAAAAGTGTGATTTGCAATTTTTTCGTCATTGCCGCTCCCTTTCCTTAGCCGAGCAGTTTGGCCTCATCAATACCCCGCAGGGCGCTGACCTCATCTGCCATTTTCAATGATTTTAATCCTTGCACGGTTGCATTAACCATGTTCAAGGCGTTGGATGAACCGAGCGACTTGGTGAGAATATCTCTAACCCCGGCCAGTTCCAATACCGCCCTGACCGGACCACCGGCAATGACACCGGTCCCCTCGGAAGCCGGCTTCATCAGCACTTTTCCTGCGCCAAAACGGCCTTCCACAGAATGAGGGATGGTCGTTCCGACCATGGGTACCCGGAACAGGTTCTTCTTCGCATTTTCAATTCCTTTGCGGATAGCCTCCGGCACCTCGCCGGCTTTGCCCAGTCCGGTCCCGACGAGCCCGTTCTGGTCGCCGACTACAACCAGGGCACTAAAACTGAAGCGGCGCCCTCCTTTAACCACCTTGGCCACCCGGTTAATCTTTACTACCTTTTCCGATAATTCCTGGGCTGGTTCGACTTTGGACACTCCTGACATCCCCCCTTTCATTAGAATTTAAGCCCTTCTTCACGTGCAGCCTCGGCCAGAGCTTTGACGCGACCGTGATACCGATATCCGCTCCGGTCGAAGACAACCTCTTTAATCCCGCTGTTCAAAGCACGCCGGGCCAGCAGAGCCCCCACCTTCCCCGCCGCGGCAGCATCACTGCCCCGGGGTAAACCCTCTTGCAGCTCGGAATCGAGGCTGGAAGCAGCCACCAGGGTCCGACCGGATTGATCATCGATAATCTGCGCATAGATATGCTTGTTGCTGCGAAAAACGTTTAAACGGGGGCGTTCCGCGGTCCCGTTAAGCTTAACGCGAACGCGCTGGTGGCGCTGTTTCCGTTGTTCGTTGCGCGGTTTAATTTTAATCATAACTTTACACCTCCCGGCTGCTACTAAGTGCCAGCCTTGCCCACTTTACGACGGACCTGCTCGCCAACATACCGGATCCCCTTACCCTTGTATGGTTCAGGAGGGTGGACCTTCCGAACAACAGCCGCAAAATTGCCCACCTGCTGCTTGTCAATTCCCTTGACAATAATTTTGTTAGGGCTGGGCACCTCAATCTCCATATTCTCTTCAGGCTCGAAGATAACCGGATACGAGAGACCGACATTTAAAACCAGCTTTTTGCCCTGCAAGTTGGCCCGGTATCCTACACCGACCAGCTCCAGCGACCGGGTAAAACCTTCGGTCACCCCGGTAATCATATTCTGGATCAGCGTTCTGGTCAAGCCGTGCAGCGCCCGGTGCTCCTCGCTGTCCGACGGTCGCTTCACCAAAAGCTGTCCCTCTTGCTGCTCCACTAAAATGGGCCGGGGGATCTCTTTTGAAAGTTGACCCCTGGGTCCCTTAACGGTAATCCAATTGTTGACGACCTCGACCTGCACCTTATCAGGTACAGCGATCGGTTTTTTACCTATTCGAGACATGGTAAACCTCCTCGCTGCGTTACCAGATGTAACAGATTACTTCTCCGCCACAGCCTATTTTGCGGGCTTCCCGATCGCTCATCACACCACGAGAGGTCGAGATAATAGCCACACCGAGCCCGCCCAACACCTTGGGCAATTCATCCTTGTTCGCATAAACCCGCAGGCCCGGTTTACTAATTCTCTTCAGCCCCGTGATGGCCCGCCGCGAATCAGGACCGTATTTCAGATAAATACGGACAATGCCCTGTTTTTTGTTCTCAATAAACTCAAAGTCCTTAATAAACCCCTCTTCCTTCATGATCTGCGCCATGGAGCGCTTCAGTTTGGAGGCGGGGATATCTACTGACGTATGCCGGACCATATTTGCATTCCGCACCCGGGTCAACATATCGGCAATCGGATCGGTCATCATCGCAAATAACCTCCTCTCTTCCTTTCATCATCTACCAACTGGCCTTTTTGACGCCCGGAATTTTCCCCTGGTTGGCAAGTTGACGAAAGCAAAGGCGGCACATGCCAAACTTGCGCATATACGCCCGCGAACGACCACAGAGACGGCACCGGTTATAACGGCGTACTTTAAACTTTGGCTCACGTTTGGCCTTGGCAATTAAAGATTTTTTGGCCATCCTTACCCTCCTTCACAGACAAGCTTCTCAGTTAGGCCGCCCGAAAAGGCAGTCCCATCAACGTCAAAAGCTCCTTTGCTTCTTCATCAGTTTTGGCGGTAGTAACAATCACAATATCCATGCCAAAGATCTTCTCCACTTTGCTGTATTCAATCTCGGGAAAGATAAGCTGTTCCCGTAGACCGATGGTGAAGTTACCCCGTCCATCAAAAGAGCGCGGTGAAATTCCCCTGAAATCCCTAACCCGCGGCAGGGCTACATTAAAAAGCTTATCGACAAAGTCGTACATCCGTACACCCCGCAGGGTTACCTTGCAGCCGATAGCCATCCCTTCACGCAATTTAAAACTGGCTACCGATTTACGGGCCCTGGTAATTACCGGACGTTGCCCGGTGATCTGCATCAGATCATTGACCGCGGCATCAAGGAGCTTGGGGTTCTCTTTCCCCTCGCCGACGCCCATGTTAACCACTACCTTGACCAGCCGGGGAACCTCGTTAATATTTTTATACTTGAACCGCTCCTGAAGGGCGGGCCTGATCTCTGTAAAATATTTTTCTTTTAAGCGCGGCATCTTCTATCTACCCCCTATCCACAACTTCCCCGCATTTTTTACAGCTGCGCACCCGCCGGCCGTCAGCGGATAGCTTTTTCGCAATACGGGTCGGCTTATGGCAGGCCGGACAGAGAAGCATCACCTTGGAGACAGGTAGCGGCGCCTCCATCTCCCTGAGCCCACCCTGAGGTATTTTTTGGGTGGGCTTGGCATGCTTCGTAATCATATTGACCCCTTCTACCTTAACCCGCCCCAGGCGCGGCAAGGCCTGGATTACTTTTCCTTTTTTACCTTTATCTTTCCCGGAAAGAACGACGACGCGGTCGCCCCGGCGAATCTCCATTTTCTTCTGTGTCATAGCGCCACCTCCTTACACCCGCTAGATTACTTCAGGCGCAAGTGAAATTATTTTCATAAATTCCTTCTCGCGCAGCTCCCGGGCGACAGGGCCGAAGATTCTTGTCCCCCGCGGATTATTTTGTTCATTAATGATTACGGCCGCATTTTCATCAAAACAGATATGCGAACCGTCCTTACGGTTAAGGCGGCTTCTGGTGCGAACAATCACCGCCCGCACAATTTCACCTTTTTTAACCACCCCACCGGGAGCAGCCTCCTTTACCGAAGCGACAATGACATCTCCGACATGGCCCGCCCTGCGCTTGGAGCCGCCGATGACCCGGATACAAAGAATTTTTTTGGCACCTGAATTATCGGCCACATTTAAGATGGTTTCGCTTTGAATCATTCTTGCCACTCCTTCCTCCCCTGTGCCTCAAACACAGATGAGAATCTATAGCTGCGATCGCTTGACAATCCCGACCAGGCGCCACCTTTTTTTCTTGCTCAACGGCCTGGTTTCTATAATTTTTACCAGGTCGCCCACCCGGCTTTCGTTATGCTCGTCGTGAAAGAGATATTTTTTTGTTCGCCGGATAGTTTTCCCATAGAGGGGGTGGCGGGTTGTTCGAACCACAGCCGCAACCCTGGTTTTATCCATCTTGTCACTGACCACTCTGCCGGTAAATGTTTTACCCTTACTTTTTCCCAAATCGATGCGCCTCCCTTCACTCCATGGGTTTAGCTCCAGGCCCGTTCTTTCTGAACAGTTTTTACCCGGGCAATACTCCGGCGCACCTCTTTAATGCGCCTGACATTCTCAAGCTGACCGGTCGCTGCCTGGAACCTGAGATTAAATAGCTCCTCTTTTAGCTCTTTTAATTTTTCCTCCAACTCTCCGTCATTCAACTCGCGAAACTCTTGCACTTTCATTCCGCTACACCACCTGCATCGGCCCTTTTGACGAACCTAGTTTTTATAGGCAGCTTATTTGCCGCCAACCGAACGGCCTCTTTAGCAACATCCTCTTGCACGCCGGCCAGCTCGAACATGATCCTTCCCGGCTTAACCACGGCAACCCAGAATTCGGGCGAACCCTTACCTTTGCCCATCCGGGTCTCTGCGGGTTTTTTAGTCACCGGTTTATCGGGAAAAATGCGAATCCAAACCTTCCCGCCACGCTTGATATAGCGGGTCATGGCAATACGGGCCGCTTCAATCTGCCGGCTGTCAATCCAGGCCGGTTCAAGCGCCTGAAGACCATATTCGCCAAATTGAATCTCGGTTCCGCCCTTGGCTTTTCCTTTCATCCGCCCGCGATGCTGGCGCCGGTATTTCACCCGTTTAGGCATTAACATGGCTTAGCTCCCCTCCCTGGCACGGTCGCGCCGGCCGGGCTTCTCCGGCAATATTTCGCCCTTGTAGATCCAGACCTTGATCCCGATTCGACCGTAAGTGGTTTGCGCTTCGGTAAAACCGTAATCTATATCTGCCCGCATGGTTTGCAGCGGCACTGTTCCTTCACGGTAACTTTCGCTGCGCGCCATCTCGGAGCCGCCAAGACGGCCCCGGCAGGTAATTTTAACCCCTTTGGCTCCGGCACGCATTGTCCGAAAAATCGCCTGCTTCATAGCCCGGCGAAAGGCGATCCGCCGTTTCAGCTGTCCGGCGACGCTTTCTGCAACCAGGTAAGCATCGAGATCGGGGTTTTTGATCTCAACAATATTCAAGTGAACTTTCTTGCCGGTCTTCTTCTCTAAGGCTTTCCGCAGCTCCTCGACCTCTGAACCGCCGCGTCCAATAACCATGCCCGGCTTGGCCGTATGAATATGGATCCGCAGCTTGTTGGCCGCCCTTTCCGTCTCCACCCGGGAAACACCGGCATTGGCCAGCTTGCCGCGAATAAAACGGCGAATCTCCAGGTCTTCATGAAGCAGTTCGGTATAATTTTTATCCGCAAACCATCGTGCATCCCAATCGCGGATAATGCCAATGCGAAAACCGATTGGACTAACTTTTTGTCCCACCTTTAAACCCCCCTTCTCTCCCTGACTACTACCGTGATATGGCTGGTGGGCTTACGAATCAGGTAGCGACGCCCCCTGGCACGCGGCTGGACCCGTTTATAGATCGGTCCCTCGTCAACATAGATCTGATCTACGTAGAGCTTGCTCCGACGCAGATCAAAATTATTTTCTGCGTTCGCCGCAGCCGAATCAACCACTTTAGCCACGATCTGAGCCGCCCGGGTAGGTGTATAACGAAGGATACTCAGCGCTTCGTCAAGATCTTTACGGCGCACCAGGTCAACCACCGCCCGCGCTTTACGCGGCGAAATACGAACAAAACGGGCCTGTGCCCTTGCTTCCATGTTCAAACAACCTCCTCTGTCCTACCTCAGTGCGGTAGACCGCTCGGTACGATGACCATGTCCCCGGAAGGTGCGGGTCGGTGCAAACTCACCCAATTTATGCCCAACCATGTCTTCACTGATATAAATAGGAATATGCTTACGCCCGTCATGCACGGCGATGGTATGCCCAACCATCTCCGGGAAAATGGTCGAACGCCGGGACCATGTTTTGATAACCCTTTTCTCTCTTTTCTCATTCATACTCTTAATCCGGTTCATGAGACGCTCTTCGACATACGGTCCTTTTTTTAGCGAACGAGCCATATTTTCAACCTCCCTTCAGCACGCTTAGCTATCCCTTGCGCGACCGAACGATATATTGATCGGAGGGCTTTTTCTTCCTCCGGGTTTTGTAGCCAAGAGTTGGCTTCCCCCAGGGGGTCACCGGGCTCTTTAACCCGATCGGCGCCTTCCCCTCACCGCCACCGTGCGGATGGTCCACCGGGTTCATCGCCGAACCACGGACCTTGGGTCGGCGCCCCACCCAGCGGCTCCGGCCGGCTTTGCCTACGCGAATGTTTTCATGCTCCAGGTTCCCCAGCTGCCCGATCGTTGCCCGGCAATCAAGAGAAACCAGGCGCACCTCTCCGGAAGGAAGGCGCAGGTGAGCATACTTGCCTTCTTTAGCCGCCAGTTGCGCCGCCGACCCGGCGGAACGGGCGATCTGCCCGCCGGCGCCAACCTTAAGCTCGATATTGTGCACAAAGGTACCTACCGGAATAGCGCCCAGCGGCAGAGCATTACCAGGCCGGATCTCCACCCGTGGCCCGGAGATAACCGTATCGCCTTCCTGCAGGCCTAGTGGTGCCAAGATATAGCGCTTTTCACCGTCGGCATAATGCAACAGGGCGATATTCGCCGAGCGATTGGGATCGTATTCGATACCAGCAACGCGAGCCGGAACCAGGTCTTTGTCTCTTTTAAAATCAACGAGCCGGTATTTCCGTTTATGACCACCGCCGCGGTGGCGCGCGGTAACCCTACCGTAAACATTGCGCCCGGCACTTTTCTTCAAGGGTACCAGAAGAGTCTTCTCGGGTTCTTTCTTGGTAATCTCTTCAAAAGTTCTTCCCGCAAAAAAACGCCGCCCCGGCGAAGTTGGTTTATATTTTCGTAGAGTCATTTTCCGCTTTCTCCCTTCTAGCGGCCTTCGAATAACTCGATTGGCTTACTGCCCTCGGCCAGGGTGACAATTGCTTTTTTCCAGCGCGGTTTATAGCCATAGGGATAACGGCCGAGGCGCTTTTTCTTACCCTTGAAATTGGCTGTATTAACCGCCTTAACCTTAACATTAAAAATTTCTTCAAGCGCGCGCTTGATCTCAATCTTGTTTGCTTCTCGCGCTACCACAAAAGTATACTTGTTGTCTTCCAGCAACTGCATTGATTTCTCGGTAATTACCGGACGCACGATAATATCGCGGGGATCTTTCATGCTCCGAACACCTCCTCTACCTTCTCCAGAGCATCCTGCGACAGCACCAGGTAATTATGGTTTAAGATATCAAGCACGTTCAACTGCGGTGCAGTGATCGTATTGACACCGGGCAGGTTGCGGGCTGACTTAATCACATTTTCATCGGTTTGGGCAGTGACGATAAGCGCCCCCCCGGAGGCCTTCAGGTTCTCCAGAAGGCGCACCATGGCCTTGGTCTGCGGTCTTTCAATCTTAAAGTCATCCACCACAATAAGTTTACCTTCCCGGACCTTGGCACTCAAGGCTGAACAGAACGCCGCCCGGCGTATTTTCTTTGGAACCTTGTAGCCGAAACTGCGTGGGTGAGGCCCAAAGGTAACGGCGCCTCCCACCCAGATCGGAGAACGGATGCTGCCATGGCGGGCTCTGCCAGTACCTTTCTGAGGCCAGGGTTTCGCTCCACCGCCGCGCACAAAACTGCGCCCCTTCGTCGCCGCTGTGCCCTGACGGCGTCTTGCCCTTTGGGCGACAGCGGTATGATAGAGTGCCCCCTTCTTGATCGGCGCGGCAAAGAGCTCGGCCCGGACCTCTACCTCGCTCACCTCTTCGCCATCCCGGTTATATAACGTTAACTTGGGCATAATCAGGGCTTCTCCTTTCATGATCGCTTGCTAAAACTATCTCCTGGTCGTTTTCTTTACTTCAACCAGGCTTCCCCGAGGGCCGGGGACCGATCCCCTGACCAGTAATATATTTTTTTCCCCGTCAGCCTGAACTACCCGCAGGTTCTGGACAGTCCGTCGCCGGCCGCCCATTCTCCCGGGAAGAGGACGCCCTTTGAAAACCTTTGACGGGTCCACGGCGCCAAGAGAACCGGGGCCGCGATGGTAACGTGAACCATGAGTCCGCGGGCCACGAGCAAATCCCAGGCGTTTAATGGAGCCGGCAAATCCTTTACCCTTGGAAACAGCGCTGACATCAACATGGTCGCCTGCTGAAAATATATCGGCGCGGAGCTCACGACCGGGCTGAAATTCTGAGAGAGCCTTCTCTTCTACCCTGAACTCCCGCAGAAAACGGCAGGGCTTCACCCCGGCCCGCCGTAAATGACCGCGCAAGGGTTGGCTGACATGCTGCTCTTTTTTCTCTTTAAAACCGATCTGAATACTGCTATAACCGTCCGAGGCGACGCTTTTGACTTGGGTTACATAGCACGGCCCGGCCTCTAAGACCGTGACCGGGACAGCGTGCCCCTGCTCGTCATAGACCTGCGTCATCCCTATTTTACGCGCAAGTATAGCCTTGGCCATAACGCAATGACACCTCCTGCTTAAACAACCTACAGTTTAATTTCAATGTCTACGCCGGCAGGGAGATCCAGTCTCATTAATGCGTCGATCGTTTTCGAGGTCGGCTCGAAAATATCGATTAAACGCTTATGAGTACGCATTTCAAATTGCTCCCGCGAATCCTTAAACTTATGGGGAGCCCGGATCACAGTATACAGGCTCCTCTCCGTGGGCAGCGGCACCGGCCCGGAAACTTCTGCCCCGGTCTGTTTTGCCGTATCCACAATTTTACCGGCAGACTGATCCAGCAACTGGTGATCAAAACCCTTCAACCTAATGCGGATCTTTTGGTTAGCCATCCCAATGCCTCCTTCTCAACGCTCCATAAAAATGCTCCGGCAGGCGGGCCGGCTCTTTACTCCAGCACCTCGGTAACCACACCGGCACCGACGGTGCGGCCGCCCTCACGGATAGCGAAGCGTAAA
The DNA here is from genome assembly GCA_012797175.1 of Bacillota bacterium. Classification (GTDB taxonomy): domain Bacteria; phylum Bacillota; class Dethiobacteria; order DTU022; family DTU022; genus JAAZPQ01. Next base: position 72 of record JAAZPQ010000200.1, on the reverse strand, counting down.
CCGGTCTCAATGGCCACCGGGGTAATTAATTCAATGCTCATGTTGATATCATCACCGGGCATAACCATCTCT
>JAAZPQ010000199.1 GCA_012797175.1 Bacillota bacterium | reverse complement strand
TTGACAGACAAAAATATCAACAATCGCGTGAGATGTTTCAAAACGATATACCATCTATTATCATGTTGATGATTTTCGGGTGCGGGGGAAACTCATGCAGGCAAAAATAAAAAACGTAAAGAAGCTTTACAGCCGGGAAAACCAGTTCTATATGCCGCTTGTTCATATTCCGGGTGAAGCACAGGTGGACTTCGCGAGGCCGATTTTTTTGAAAACAACCCCCAATGTTGACTGTATTCACTGAGTGTGATATTTTAAAAACGAAATTATATCCGCACCCCTATTGAGACCATTGCTACCCACCACGAAGATGACAAATTTACCGAAGAAGAATTAGAGGACATCGAGAAGTTTAAAGAATTTGTGAAGATGAAACGGGAACAAAAGGGAAAGTGTAACTAAGTTAATAATCCATAAGGATGGCCTATGCTGTGCGGCACAACCTTTACTTTGACAATTTATCTGGAATCGAATTTGAGGAATATCTTTTAAGAGTATTTTAAAAGCTTGAGCTTCAAATAGGCTGCACTAAAGCAGCCAAACTTATTGATCAGATGGAGCTGCTCGGTATAATTGGGGAATCTAAAGGACCAGAGCCCAGGAAAATATTATTAACAGAATCGGAAATTAACAATATTATCCCTAAACAATTTAATAAAAAAACACGTGGCTTAAAGTGGTGGATGAGATGGAAACATAAAAATAGATAGTAGTAGAAAGGCTATTTCCAAAGGAGATGAACTCTTCTTGACCGACCGGGAACTACTTGAGCTTATTGCAGCCCAGGTGAGCAAGCTTACAACCCAGGTAGAGGGCCTTACAACCCAGGTAGAGGGCCTTGCAACCCAGGTAGAGGGCCTTACAACCCAGGTAGAGGGCCTTGCAACCCAGGTAGAGGGCCTTGCAACCCAGGTAGAGGGCCTTGCAACCCAGGTAGATATCCTAACCAAAGATATGGCTGGAGTCAAGGATATTGTTATCAAAATCGAAAATGACCATGGCCAAAAGCTTGGGGCCTTGCTTAACGGGTATAAGCAAAATGCGGAAAGGCTGGACAGGATAGAGAAAGAAGTAGCCAAACACGAGGAGATCATATTGAGAAGAATTAATTAAAATATCATAGCAAGGGTTTCCAAGTGTACAAAAACCTACTTATTGAAGCGCACGAGAAACGAGTTAAAGTAGTATGACTACTGCCTAGGAGGTCACATTTGAGTCCTAATCAGGGTGTCGCAGGTTCGATTCGTGCATGGCTCACCATGAATAAGGCTTAAGCGGCGGGAGTTTACAGGCTCCTACCGCTTTGCTATCAGATGTAAATCCGCGTTTCAAAAGAACAAATTACCCTACTCATAGATGAGCTCATCTTCGGCGAAGGCTTCTTCGGCATCGGCGGCAAAGTCGCGGGGCGAGCGGGCTGCTCTATTTCGCTGGTACTCCCGGTACCACTCATGGGCGATAATCATGGACATGACTTCGTTGCTGCCGGTCCAGATCGAGGCCAAGCGGATGTCACGATAGATCCGCTCGAGAGGCAGAATATTGGTATAACCGATGCCGCCGACCACCTGCATGGCATTGTGGACCACTTTCTGGCAGGATTCGGTGACAAACTTCTTTGTCTCTGAAACCATTCGTCTGATCTGGCGGTGATCCTGGTTTTCATCCACGGCTCGGGCGGTGGTATAGACCAGCGACCGCGCGGCATCGAGCAGCATCGCCGCCTCGGCGACCTGGAAGCTGACTCCCTGGAACTGGTTGATCACCTGACCGAAAGCTTTACGCCGCGAAGTATAGCCCGTGGCAATATCCAGGGCCGGCTTGGCCGCACCGATAGTCATCGCCGCGGTTCCGAGACGTTCAGGAATCATCATCGTGTTAAAAACCTCGTAAGCTCCGTTGACCTTGCCAATAACGTTCTCACGAGGGACCTTTACATCCCGAAAAACAAGGCGCGCAGTCCCCCCACCCCGGCAGCCCATCAACCCATAAAGATATTTTGTCTCCACACCCGGGCCGCGTTCAACAATAAATGCCGTAATCCCTTCCTGTGGCTTCACCTCGGGCTCGGTAACCGCGTAGACCAGAAAGAAATCAGCCCCTTCGCCACCGACGATGAAGCGCTTCTGGCCGTTGAGTAGAAAATAGTCTCCTTTATCTTCAGCCCGGCTTTTGGAGCCGAAAAAATCAGAACCGCCTGTCGGCTCGGTAAGGCACTCGGCGGCAAAAAGCTCGCCCCGGAGCAACGGCCGAACATATTTCTCTTTCTGCTCATCGGTGCCATGCAAAATGATTGCATCGCAGACCAGCTCGGCGCCGACGCCGAAGACGCAGGCAAATTCATAGCCAAGCGTGCCCACCTCTTCAAGAGCCATGCAAGTGGTCACCCAATCCATCTCCCGGCCGCCCCATTTCCGGGGATAGCGAATGCCAAGGAGGGAGCGCCGGGCGGCCTCTCTCAAAAATTCCCTGGGAAATTTAATCTCATCGCGGTCCATCTCCAGGATCATCTGCCGGGGCACCCATTTAACCAGTGCGCGCACTTCTTCTCTAAATTGAAGCTGTTCTTCGGTTAGCAGGTAATCAAACATAGTTCCACCTCTTCTTCATTATCTGGTAAAACCATATTAACACAATTGATTTAATATTTCACCCTTTTCAGACGCTGTTGTACGTAGCCACCCCAGCATAAAACCAGGTATTAAATGCTTATAAAATGGCAAATTTTATATTTATGCTGCAATCACCAGTTCAGGGCTAGCCTCTATCTACCAAATTATGTTACCGTTAAAAGGGCCCCCGGAGAGAAAGAATATAACCGGGAGGTGCTGCAAATGAAAATGGTGATTGAAGATATGTTCCACAAAGGTAACCCGACCAGCTGGACCGTGGCCGGGCTGGGCCTGGTCGTTACCGGAGTTGGAAGAATGGTCGGTGGAAATTTAGGGGCCGGGATAATGGGTTTTGGCCTGGCCCATGTCGTTTTAGGGCTAGCGGATATGTTTAGACCGGTGGTCCGGGATTAAGCTGATCGGTCCAGAAACCGGGTATGGTTACTGGTGGCAGGAGAACTACGTCTTGCTATTCTTATCCAATCCCTGCTTCTATCCGGTAAGCTCAAAAAAATAAGGGGAATCTTCTTCCCCTTAACATTTATCGTTTAATATCCTTTAAATTTGCCCTTAACAGGTTTACTACTTTGTGCCTATCCTCTCCAGGGCGAGCCGCTCTTTCAAAGCATGATATTCATCGCGTATCCCTTGCGGGAGCCGGTCACCGAACTGTGCAAAAAAACTGCTGTGACCGGCCAGCTCCTTCTGCCAATCTTTAGGATCGATGGCAAAAAGTTGTTCAATCGTCTCCCCAGATATCTCCAGGTTCGTTAAATCAAGCTCGCCTTCCGCAGGGACAAATCCGATCGGTGTCCGCACGGCGCCGGCCTGGTTATGAGCCCGTCTGATGATCCAGTTCAACACTCTTAAATTTTCGCCGAACCCGGGCCAGATAAAGTCTCCCGCTTCATTTTTTCTAAACCAGTTTACGTGAAATATCTTCGGCGGCTTTTCTATCTTTTTCCCGAAATTAAGCCAGTGATGAAAATAATCGGCCATGTTGTAACCGCAAAAAGGCAGCATGGCCATGGGATCACGACGGACTTGCCCCTGTTTACCATACTGAGCCGCGGTAATCTCTGAAGCCATCGTTGCTCCAACATAAACCCCGTGTTGCCAGCTAAATGTTTCGTAAACTAGAGGGGCCAGTCTCGACCGGCGTCCGCCGAAAACAATCGCCGTCAGCGGAACGCCACGCGGGTTATCCCATTCCGGAGAGACCGAGGGGCACTGAACTATCGGGGCGGTAAATCGAGAGTTCGGATGAGCCCCGGGGATCGGTCTCCCTGAATCATCGGTCAAACCCGGTTTCCAGGGGCGGCCGTCCCAGGCGATTCCCGATGCCGGAGGCTCACCTTCACCGTCCTCCCACCAGATATCCCCATCTTCGGTTAAAAGAACATTGGTAAAGATAGTATTGCGCCGGATTGTGGCCAGAGCGTTGGGGTTGGATTGCGCATTCGTTCCCGGGGCCACCCCGAAAAAACCTGTTTCAGGATTTATGGCCCAGAGCCGACCATCCTCGCCAATACGGAGCCAGGCGATATCGTCACCGACAGTCCAGACCTTGTAGCCCTGTGCCCGGAAATGCTCCGGCGGGATGAGCATGGCCAGGTTGGTCTTACCGCAGGCGCTGGGAAAAGCGGCAGCAATATAGTCGATCTTTCCGGTGGGATCTTCAATCCCCATGATCAGCATATGTTCGGCTAACCAGCCTTCACGGCGGCTTAGCCAGCTGGCGATGCGCAGGCTGAGGCATTTTTTCCCCAGTAAAACATTACCGCCGTATCCTGACCCAACGCTCCAGATAGTGTTATCTTCTGGAAAATGTAAGATCAGCCTTCTATTCGGATCTAAATCTGCCTTGCTGTGCAAGCCCCTGGTGAAGTTATCGCTCTCTCCAAGCTGCTCCAGAATCTCCCGGCCTGCGCGAGTCATAATCAGCATGTTCAAGACCACGTAGATACTGTCGGTCAGTTCAATGCCAATTTTACTGAACGGAGAGCCGAGCGGCCCCATCGAAAAGGGGATCACGTACATGGTCCTCCCCTTCATCGCTCCCCTGAAATATAATGCGGCCTGGCGATAGGCCTCGGCAGGCTTCATCCAGTTATTGGTAGGTCCAGCGTCTTCTTTCTTCGATGTACAGATATAGGTCAGCTGTTCGGTCCGGGCCACGTCGTTGGTTGCGGTGCGGTGATAGAAACAGCCCGGCCACTTCTGCTCATCTAACCTGATCATCTCGCCGGAGGCTACAGCCTCTTCTTCCAGCACTTTTTTTTGCTCCGCGGTACCGTCAATCCAAACGATCCGCTCGGGCTGGCAGAGTTGCGCCATCTCCGAAACCCATTGCTGTAGTGCTCTGTTCTGAGTCATCTTAACACGCCCTATCCATATTTTTAAATTACCAATATGGGCTAATAAATGCTTTTTTGCCGTTTCTACCTGTTTGATTTATATTTATATCATAATTCATTTAAAGGTTCCACAGATCAGCAAAATAATTTACCAGATAAATATATCTTTTTTAGGTTAAATTATACTCTAAAAGATAGAAAAATAAAAATCCCAGATCTGAGCTCCCCAGAAGACCACGATAACATAAGCTGCCGCGATAAAAGGCCCGAAGGGCAGCGCCGCCTTTACGGTTTTTTTCTGGACAATGATTAAGATTATTCCAGCAACTGCTCCGAGCAGCACCGCGATGAGAAAAATAAGGAGCAGATCAAACCACCCGGCCAGAAATCCAAGCGCGGCGAACAGCTTAATGTCGCCACCGCCCATCCCTCCCCGGCTGGCCAGGGCGATAAGAAGAGTGATCCCGCCTCCGACAAGCAAACCCAAAGCAGCGTCGATCCAAGAGAGGGCCGGACTGATCAGCTGCCAGAGCAGGGCCCAGGCGAAGATTATCCCCACAAAGATGTTTGGTATCTTCTGAATATCAAGATCGATCAGCGAAATGATCAGGAGAATAGAGAAGAGGGGAATATATTTCAGCAGATCCGGGGAGAAACCAAAACGCCAGAAAGCAGCCATAAAGATGGCGGCACTACAGAGCTCCACCGCAGTGTAACGAAATGAGATGGCCTTGTGGCAATAGCGGCAGCGCCCGCGTAAGAAGAGATAGCTAAAAACAGGAACTAGGTCGGCGGTTTTAAGGATTTTTTTACAGTGAGGACAGTGTGAACGTGGCCAGATAATGGAAACACCCGCTTGGTAACGGTAGATCACCACATTGTAAAAACTACCCAGGACCAGGCCACAAAGGCCCAACCACAGGTAAACGATAACCGGTTCAAGCTTCATCTGATTTTCCTTTCCGCAATATCCTATTCCTTCCCAAAGAGCGCCGCGCTAAATATAAGAATTTCTTCACCCCCGGCCCGTATACAGGTGACTAAGATCACTGCTCCCAAATAACGAAACCTACTCTACAGGTTGTTGCTAAGATAGTAGTCCAGAATCTTTTTATCACGTTGGAATATATCTGCAATCAGAGCCACCCGGATATACATTCCGTTACGCACCTGTCTCCAATATGCCGCCCGCGGGTCGCTATCTACCTCGACGGCAATCTCCTGGCGGCGGGGCAGGGGATGCATGATGATTCCATCCGGTTTCAAGAGCTCCAGGTGCCGTTTCTGGAAAGAGAAGCGTTCAATATCGATATCTACGTGAGCCCCCTCCTCTTGGTCCCATTCATCCTGCAAGCGGGTCATATAGATGGCATCAACTTCGGGGATAACCTTCTCAAAATCATCAGTGATCTCATAAGCTGTCTTCTGCTGATCAAGAAGAGAAAGGATATCCTGGCCAATTTGATATTCCGGCGGAGCTACAAAATAAAGCTTCACCTCTTCAAACTGCGTTAGCAAGGCGGCAAGCGAACGGACCGTCCGCCCGCGGCGCAGATCGCCGACAAAGGCAATCTTTTTCTGCGCAATTCCGCCGCGATGCAAGAAGCTGCGCCGCAGGGTATAGATGTCCAGTAGCGCCTGGGTCGGGTGCTGATCCTTTCCCGAGCCGGCATTGATCACCGGTACCGGGTGGTCAGTATTGTTGAGCAAATTGGCGATTGTTTTGGCAAAATTAGCCCTCGGGTGACGCATGATAATCAGATCAAAAAAGAGTGAAAAAGTACGGACCGTGTCTTCTTCGGATTCGCCTTTAATTTCAGACGAGGTCTTTGGATCGCGGACCTCGGCACACTTGATCCCCAGCATCTGGCAGGCGCTGTAAAACGAAAGAAAGGTTCTGGTTGAAGGTTGCACAAAGTAGAGCATGGCCCGTTTATGGTTCAGGGTAGAGGCCAGGTACTCCATCCCGGCCTTGGTCCGGGAGATTTCCCTAATCTTATCGGCCAGATCGCAAATCTCTTCTAAATAATCATAGTCAAATTGCTGGACATCAATACAGTGAAACACCTTATTTTCCACTGTGCTCCCCCTTTCTGAAGTAGTTCGCCAAAGGCACCCGCGGGTAGAATGCTTTAATTTTGAATAGATTCCCCGCGTCAACATTTATTTTTTTGATTCGGCGGCCGCAAGGTACGGCGACAAATATTACCGCTACTATTTTCTCTTTATTATAGTATAATGTAAAGAGAACATCTGTTCGATAGAGAGGGAACCCCGATGGAAAAACAGCGACAAGCAATTTTACTGGCCGATGCAGAATCTTTTTATGCCAGCGTTGAGATTACCCACAACCCCTCTTTACGCGGCAAGCCTGTCGCCGTCTGCGGCGATCCCGCCCTGCGACACGGGCTCGTCCTTGCCGCCAGCAAAGAGGCGAAGGCTTACGGGGTTAAAACAGGCCAGCCGGCCTGGGAATGCCGGCGTCTCTGCCCCGGGGTGATCTTCGTCCGTCCCCATATGAACAGGTATCTCGAATCTGCCCTGGAGATGACCCGGATCTTCGAGCAGTTTACCGATCGCGTCGTCCCCTACTCCATCGACGAGCACTTTCTCGACCTGAGCGGCTGCGAACGCCTCTGGGGAACGCCCCACGAGGCGGCCCGCCGCATTCTCCGGCAGGTCTGGGATGAAACCGGGATCCGCTGCCGGATCGGCTTGGGTGAAAACCCGCTCCAGGCGAAGATGGCCTGCGACCGCTTTGCTAAAAAAAGGGTGGACGGATTTTTTGAGCTCAACAGTACCAATTACGCGGCCCATGTCTGGTCCCTGCCTATCGGCAACCTCTTCGGGGTCGGGCCGCGAATGAAGGATCATTTTAACCGCATGGCTGTACGTACCATCGGCGATCTCGCCCGGCTACCCCGCGAAATCCCGACCCGACGCTGGGGTGTTAACGGCCTGCTGCTCTGGCTAAACGCCCACGGGATTGACTACTCGACCCTGCAGCCGGGGACACTAGCTCCCCAGAAAGGGGTGGGCCACTGTGCCACCCTGCCGCGGGATTACGCCTCTCGGCAGGAGATTGAGGCGGTCCTACTCGAGTTGACTGAAGAGGCCTGTTTCCGGGCCCGGACCCTGGGGAAAATGGGCACGACAGTTCATGTTTACTGCCGCGGCGCCGATTTTGATCACCCCTCCGGTTTTTCCCGCCAAAAAAAGCTGCCCGAGCCGGCCTCCGCCGCCACCGAAGTCTACCCCGTTGCACAGCAGCTCTTTCGCCGTCACTGGGATGGCCGGCCGGTGCGAGCAGTGGGACTCAACCTTAGCGGGCTGACCGACCGCCGCTGCTACCAGCTCTCCCTCTTCAACCATCGCGAAATCACAAATTCGCTCAGCGCAGCAATGGACGAGATTCGGGAGCGCTTCGGGCCAACCGCTCTTTTTCGGGCGGCCTCGCTGACTTCAGGAGGGCAGCTCTTTACCCGTGCCAATATGATCGGAGGACATGAAAAATGAGAAAAAAGAAACTATACCACCAGTTTGCCTGCAGCAGCCTGATATTACCCGAGCACCGCGCCAGGCTGGCCCAGCACCACCAAAAAAAAGCCCGGGAGGCATGCCGCGGGGAAACGAGTTTAGCCGCGGCTGATGAACAGCAGCAAGAGCAGTTTCAGCGCCTGGCAGAGCAGTCACTCTCCCGGCAGCTGCCGCTAAAAGTAACCGTCCGGGAAGGCGGAAGTTGCCGCACCATCACCGGGGTGATCATAGAACAGCAGTCACTCTCCGGCAAGATCCGCCTTCAATCAGGTGAGTGCATCATCACCGTCGCCGTCACCGCAATAATCTATCTCGAACCTGCTTTTTGATCGGTAGAACAGATAGCTGGCCAGGAGGAGAAAATCCCAAACATGTTTTTCCTTCCGTTCGGTTGCCATTAGACCGGTACAGCTTTAGTCTTTTCCTTTTTTACTCCGGCTACCAGTCACATGAGGTTCGTTTAGGTAGAGGTTAAAGAGAATTCCGCGGCCGCCAGCCTGCCGATCATGGGTCACCTGGAGCAGCGAGAAGAGATCTACGCCGCCCAATCTCTCCTCAAGTACCGTGAAGGAAGGCATTTTATCCAGCTCCAGGGTTAGCTGGCTCTCCGACCAGGTTATTCCGGGCTGGCCGGCCAGGCTTTTTTTAAGTAAACCCGCAATCAGCGGGTTTAAAATACGGGGCCGTAAATCCAAAGAAAGCTTTAAGTCAACCCGGTAAACGGAGGGTTCAAACTTAAATTGCAGCAGATCTGCGACGACAAGACCCTTAAAGTCAATGAGGGAATATCTTCCAGAGATCTTGGCCGTAATAGTATAATCCACAATTTGAAAAGAGAGATCATTCAAAAACCGGTAGCGCTCCAAGAGCAGAGGAGCCGCAACCCTGTTCAGTAATTTACCGGTTAAAAGAAACTGGCCGATATAGAGAGCCATAACCTAAATTCAAATCTCCATTCCAGATCTAACCTTTGAGCAAGTGTGATCAAGCAGCCCGGTCTACGCTTCGCTTCTCTTCAAGATATCGCTGATCTGCGGCAGGGCTTTCTCCAGATCGGCCCGGGAAATATCTTTATGCGTGGTAAAACGGATTCTTGCGGGGCCAACAGGATTGGCCAGTATGGCCCTCGCCCGTAGAGCTTCACTAAAAAGAGCCGCCTTCATCCCGGTCAACTCGGCGACAACAATATTTGTTTCCACCAGTTCTGGATCTATTTTGATCCCTGGCATTGAAGCGAGCTCTTCGGCCAAAAAACGGGCGTTGGCGTGATCTTCGGCCAGCCGCTCGACCATTGTTTGTAAGGCGATGATCCCTGGAGCGGCAATGATCCCGGCCTGGCGCATCCCCCCGCCCAGGATTTTACGCCAGCGGCGCGCCCGGGCGATCCA
>JAAZPQ010000218.1 GCA_012797175.1 Bacillota bacterium | reverse complement strand
GTTCTGAACAAAAATTTGCGCACCGCTGAAGGAGTTTTCCGACGCAGTATAGAAGGGACAAAGCAGTATAGAAGGGGCAAAAGGGGAGGGAAGATTATGCGTAAACGATTATTATTTATATTGATTGTTATGATTGTTTTCAATATGGCAGGTTGTAATAAGGCAGAAAAAGATGACAATGAATTTACAATTACAAATGAAGAAAGGGAAGTTTTAAAGAAGTCTTATGAAGAATTAGATGAAAACGAACGCAGAAAGGCAGAGTTAGAAACCACAGTAGAGGATATAATAAAAAATAGAGACTATGGCGATGATGTAGTTATTGAAGATATAGCCATAAATAGAGACATGGGAAGAGATGAAGAAGGTTATTATGTTGCCTTAGTAAGGTTAAAGTTTGAACGCAAGAACAGGAGAAAGACAGCTAATGAAATGATGAGGATGTATTCTGATGATATAGTTGCAACATTGGCGGATAAAGGGGTAGAGGATGTAAGTGAAGCAGCAGTATTTTGGAAAGATGAGTATAATAATAGAAATTTGAAATATGCTTATGAGTTTAAGAACGGAAAGTTTTATATAACAGATGTAGTGGGAGAATAAATAATTAGCACCTTACAAGAATACAATACAATAGGAGATATTGGAAAAAGGAAGGCATTAGAAGAATTACAAGAAGAAGATGCACAGGAGTTTTCCAACGCAGTAGAAAAGCCTTTAGAATTGCTTATTTGCCTTCTAAGGGCTTTTTTGTGCTTACAGGGCATATAAAATATAGGACAAGCTGAAACAGGTAAATGTAATCTAGTTGAGAGTGATTTTAACTACCCTTCAGTAGATAATATTTTAAAGAAGGGAAAGGGGAATGGTACGGAAAATCAAAGAAACTAAAGCTACTTGTAAGGCCTGTGGACATGTGTGGTACTATGGGAAAGCTGACGCTGTTAAAAATTTTGGGGAAAAAATGCAGGATGCCGGTAAAGATATGACGTGCTGCGGCGGGTGTTTGCCGAAGTCAAACATAAAAGACATAGTAAATAAATGCCCGGAATGTGGCTCGGAGGCTATAGAACGGGAGGAAGTTATACATGAAGTATAGCGCAATATTTTTGATTCGGTTCTATCAGCGCTTTTTCTCCCGATGGGTTGGGCCCGGTCAGTGTAGATTTTATCCTACTTGCTCCGAATATGCAGCTCTAGCTATCCAAAAATATGGAGTAGTTAAGGGGACAGCAAAAGCAATTGAGCGACTTTCAAGATGTAGACCAGATAACACGGAAAGCTGTATCGATTGGCCATAAATAAATTAAAAGGCCCTGGCACAATGTTGCGTGCACCGTGCCTGTAAGATGTCACCAATAAAAGTTGCGCAACGCTAAGGTCCTTGAAAATGTGCAGGTAATCAAACAAAATAGCAGGTAGAGTATATAAAAGGGACAGGTGATAAGGATTTATTGTATATACATACCCCCAACCTGTATAGTTATAATGTGGTATTACACCAGATAAAACGGGTTTTAGCCTACCTATGGATCGTACCCCCTTTGATGGACAGTAGAAACACATGGTAAACTGGACATCAGAAAGGGGAAAAGGAAATGGCAAAGCAGTATAGTGCAGAATTTAAGATGGAGGCTGTGCGGAGGATCGAGAGGACAGGTGAGGCGTTATTGAAAGTGGCTGCTGACCTGGGTGTTAATGAGAACACCATGTATGGTTGGGTTAAGCGATACCGGGATAAATCGGTGGTGCCTTTTCCCGGGAGCGGGAGATTAAGCCCAGAGGACAAGCGAGTAAGGAAACTCGAGCGGGAAAATCGTGACTTGCGTGAGGAGAACGAGATCTTAAAAAAAGCGGTGGCCTACTTCGCGAAGAACCAGAAGTAAAAAGGTTCGAATTTATCCAGGCCAACCGTCACAAATACCGGGTTGCGAAGCTGTGCATGGTTCTTGAGGTATCAAGAAGCGGTTTCTATGCATGGGATAAACGGCCGCAAAGCAATAGAGAAAAAGAAAACGAGGCTATTATGGAGCAGATTAAAAAGATACATAAAGATAGCGGCCGGGCCTACGGCACAGGAAAATTACGGCAGAGCTTCGCCGCAATGGAAGAATGTTAACCACAAGCGTGTTGAGCGGCTCATGAGAGAGGCCGGCATACGCTCAAAAGTGGCGCGGAAATTTAAAGCTACGACCAACTCTAAACACAGCCTGCCCATTGCAGAAAATATCCTTAACTGCGAGTTTGATGCTGATAAGCCCAACCAGAAGATGGTGAGCGATATTACCTATCTGTGGACTGATGAGGGTTGGTTGTACATAGCCGCAGTGATGGACTTGTACGGCCAAATAATAGTCGGTTTATCAATGAGTGAGAGGATGACCAAAGAACTTGTAATAAACGCTCTGGAAAGCACCTGGCTGCGTTCAGGGAAGCCCAGCGGTGTGTTGCTCCACTTCGACCGGGGCAGCCAGTATTGCTCCCATGACTATCAGGCTCTTTTAAGAAGCTATGGTTTTACATGCAGCATGTCTCGGAAAGGTAACTGTTGGGATAATGCGCCGATGGAGGCCTTTTGGGGCAAGATGAAATATGAATGGCTGTTTGGCCAACGTTTTAGAACTCGCGACGAAGCGCGTGCTGCGGTATTTGAATATGTCGAGATATTCTACAACCGGGTTAGGTTACACGAATCAAATGGGTATCTCACGCCGGAGGAGTATTATTACAACTATCGTGCAGCTTAGTGAAATACCAAGGAATTCTAAGATTTATTAAGCTATCTATGTGTTTAGTCTGTCTGTGGGGCAGGGGACACCGCTCAATTCATTGCCGCATTTCAATAAGTCATGCCTGGTACGACCTGTGAAAAGGGTAGGTGTTTATGTTGGGCGATACAGTATATGAGGTTATCGTAAAATTCTTGGAAGATAACTCTTTGAAATATCACCATGATGACTTAAGCGTGGTTGAAAGACTCCTTTTGGGTTACACACGCGGCGCACGGAAAAAGGGAAGCAACCAACCGAGCGAATTTGCGTTTCTTTCCCAGGATATGATTACGCATTTTGTTAACAGCGAGATCGCGGTTACAGACGTGCAAGAAGCAGTAGCTGTTGCGATAAAGGGTTCTGTGATGTCTTATACCAGGGACAAAAGCACCGCGGTGAATGTGTATAGAAATTTTGTTAGATTCATCAAGAGGGAATACCAAATAGATATACCGGTAATATTTCCGCCTACTTTTTCTTCCGAGTTCGACAGGCAGATGTATATAGTGAAAGAACTGCACGAAAAGGGGCGTGGCATTGCCTATTTAAAAGAAAAACTTTGGATTAGCGATAGAACAATAGAGGAAGACCTGAATAAATTACGAGACGGTCGTACCTCTATTATGGGTCAGAAAATCCTAATAAATGGGGTTGAAAGAGACAAGGGAGTTGTTGAGTTCAAATCTACGGTTCATCCTATATTCCTGGCATTAAATCTAACCCAAGTGGTGATGGTATTACAAGGATTGCGACACATGGCTAAAAACGACGCCTACAAAGAATATGCAGTCAGGGTAGCGGCAAATATTTGGAATGAACTATCGGATTATGCCAGAAGAAGAATCGAACAGGTATCGGATATCCTTTCAATTGATATCTCATGGTACAGGGAACTGGAGCACCGCAATCGCGAGGGCCTGTTTAGCACTGAGATTGAATGCTCCTATGCGATAGGCTCCGGCAATGTTTTAGACTATCTTAAAAACGGCAAAGAATGTGTTATTGAATATGAAAACAACCAGGGTAAGAACGTGATTCTGACAGGCTGCATAATTAAAAATTACAATAGTAGTACAGAAGAGATAACAGTCTGCGCAGAAGGCGAGACATACATTCTGAAGCTTGACTCCCTTATTAAGGTAGCAGGCAGTGCCGAAGATATCTACTGATTGTAAAATGAAGCCCGGCTTCATGGTCCTTTTCTTGTTATGGCGATAAAATGTTTTTGAAGATTGATACAGCCACTAAGAAAGGGTTTTTCTTTTATTAAGCCAAAAAGGGAGGCGGAAATCGAGTGGATCCTGACAGGGGCGAATCAAAAAGCCAAATTCGCTGGGTGTTCGTTTATGGGACGTTGATGAAAGGTTTTGCGAATTATGACAACTACCTTAAGGGGCATGTAAGCCGCATAATGAAAGGGGAAACAATTGGACGACTCTATCACCTGCCTCAAGGCTACCCTGCATTAGTTGATGGCGGGGGAGTTATAAAAGGTGAAGTCATGGAGTTAAATGATCAAGATGTTCTGAAAAAACTGGATAGGTTGGAGGGCTTTGAGGAAGGGGGGACAGATAACCTTTATGAAAGGGAGACAAGGACGGTGGCGTTAGAAAGTGGGGAAAGGGTAGAATGCTGGGTATATCTTTTTTGTGACGAAGCATATGCAGAAAACAACGGGATTGAGATCCCGGGTGGGGACTGGAGAAAATTTATTCAGAAGGAAGGTGCGTTGAGATGAGGAAAAAGTATTTTGCTTATGGTAGTTGCGTAAATGTTGAATCATTCAAAGGCACCCTAAAGAACGCAGAATGCGAAGCGGATTTTCACATCTGTGGTGTGGGCAGGCTTAACGGCTACCGCCTTGCTTTTACAAGGCGGTCAACAAATTGGGGTGGTTGTGTTCTGGATGTTATTGATTCTGCCGATGATTATGTTTTAGGGGTAGTCTATGACATTCCGGAAGAAGCAGTTTCTGCATTGGATAGAAGAGAAGGGGCGCCCCATTGTTACAGGCGCGAAGATGGCTTTAAAATTGAACTTGGTTTTGAACAGGTGGATGTCTTTACCTATACAGTAGTTGATAAAGCATTGAAAGAATTCAAGCCTTCAGCAGATTATTTCAACTTGGTTTACAGGGGCATGGTTCATCGCTTCCCGGCAGAATATGTGAACAAATATCTGATAGATCATTGCAACGATTTGGGAATGCGGAACAAAAGAATTCCAGAGACAAACCTATATCACGACAACGGCAGCACAGGTTCCCATTTTATTAAAGATAATCCGGAGTTTTATTATTTGATTAAACAGATGGCCCTGTTTTTTGGCGATGACAATAATAGGGTAGAAACAGTGCAGCCGACTTCAGAAATGTTTCGGTTGCTCGTGAAGTGCACAGAAATTGCAGCCAGGTGCGAATTGGATTTTGGGCATCGGATCCCACGGGGCTTATATAACTGTCTGGCAAGCGAGTTCCAAAGAATTAGCGGTGTTAAAACGGCACGGTTACCGGTGGCATAGGGTGTATACGTGATGTGCTCACGAAGTAATCGGGGATCCTGACACCCATATTCTTAAAAAGGCGCATCTCATTTAGGTTGATATTATGCTAGATAGACTGAATTTACCTTTGCCTCGGACACCAATTTTCAACCCATGGTAGGATATTTTACCATTCATGTCGAATGTCGTAAAACAGAATAAGAATCTGTCATGGTCTATAATGACCTTTGGATTTTGAAAAAGCAAGAGACTATAACTGAAATTGCAGAAGTACCTCCGGAGGTATGCGCATGAAATATTGGTTAATCGTTACATCTCCTGAGAACTTCAAACATGATCGTGAAGTCCTTGGCTTTAGTACGCAAGGGGTACCCTACAGGTTTAGAAAACAAGTTCAGAAAATGAATATAGGGGATAGGGTAGTTGTCTATATCATGAGGGCACAAAAGTTTGGGGCGACCACTACTATTATTGGGGACTATTACGAAGATGAATCAAAATTGTGGACAGACGAAGATGAGTCCTGGCCGGCAAGAAGAAAACAAAAACCCGACATTGTTTTAAATGATGATGAACTGATAGATGCTAAAAAACTTGTCAGTGATTTAGCCTTTGTTGAAAACAAGGAGTACTGGGGTGCCCATTTTCAGGGTAGTATCAAAGTAATACCCGAAGATGATTTTAAGCTCATAGAATCGGAAATGAAGAAAATAATCAGCTCCCGAGCAAGAACAAGTAATGAATCAGAAACTGAAGCAAATATGACAGAGGAAGATTACGAGAAGGCAATTTTGGAATTACCCTTGCAAACCAATTCCCTTCACGATCGGATTGGTGAAATGCTTGAACAAATCGGCTCGTGGATGGATTATAATACCCAGACCAGACACCGCATAATTCCTGGACATGCTTACGAATTAGATGTGGCCTGGCTTAACGGCAAAAATCCCGAAATAGCAATTGAGATTCAGATATCTGGTAATTTAACTGAAGCAAAGGATCGGCTGTCCCATGCCAGAAAATTTAATTACCGCAAAGTGGTTATGATTCTTAAGTCCAAAGATTTAACTCGACTGAACAGTTTGATGAAGCATGAACCGGAACTCAGAAGCTGGATGGAGGCATGGTCCATTGGCTCCATCTATGAGATGTACACAGCAGGGGAAACATTTTTTAAATATTACAGAAGGCTTCGGGAAGCTGTGTTTAAAGAAAAAAGTGACATTGAATTGATAAAGTAGAATTTATTGTATAACAGGCCGTAACCTAATCTCTTCTGTAACGTAAAGAAGCATGTCAACATATATTGGGGTTTCGTGGGAGGAAAAAACAGATGGAAATTGAAGCCCATTTCCATCAAGGAAAGGTTGACGTAAAAAAGACCTTTCGTGAAGCATAGGATTACTTAAGTGTTGTAAAAGAAATTAATTTAACCACTCCTAATGGAACCCCTTTCGTTGCCAAGCCGGGTGCCAAAAAATTTGGTAACGAGCTTGTTATTAAATTTTACCAGCAAGGCAAAGAGTACGGTAGGGCGTATGAATGTTGCTGGGGCGCTTACTACAACTGTAACCGCACAAGAATTGGTATGTATGTAAAAGTGGAGTTGATCCGGTTCGGTGGGTACAACGGGGCTTGATTTTCATGCTGATTCTTTTAATTTCTCT
>JAAZPQ010000198.1 GCA_012797175.1 Bacillota bacterium | reverse complement strand
GGTAGCGCTTCAGGCGGACGTCGGAGACAAGGCAGCGCTCCCGGTCATAATCCATGCGGGGGCGGTTTTCGTCATCGGGATCCCCGTTGGGGTTACACAGCTTGGCATCGTAAAGAAAAAGAATCTCGCTGTTTTGCTCAAAGAGTTTAAAAAATTAGGGAGTTCTGCTTCTAGTTTTTCTAGATTTTTCCCTAATACTTTGCAGATTAATAATTTCAGCTACCTCATATACCATAGGGCCAGATTGCTCTACTGGTCTAATTCTGATAATGGGTGGAAAGTGGCCTGTTCTGCCGTGAAGATCAGCAAGAACAGCTGCTGCACCAGTAGAAAGCCCTGGAAGGTTTACCACAACGCTACCGCTTTGCCAAGTTCTTGGTCTTAAAGGTATGCTATCTATGGCTTCAGTAGCTTGATTCCCAAAAGGTTTAGAATGGTCAAACTGTAACTGATGGTTAATTTCTTCTTCGATAATGCAGTTTAACTCAAACTCGATAGCCTTTTTTTGAGTATCTGTTAGAGGGTGAGTGAAGTTAATAATCGTTATCTTCTTTTGCTGCCTCATCATTTCTTTTATTTCTTCAGGATTTGCTTTATGGCAAGATGCCCCCCTACGCACCCAAACATCATAAGATTCAACATCTGCCCCAGAACGTTTAAACCAGTGCGGTCGTGTATATGATCTTGATATTATTACTACGCATACTTGTTTTTTCACGTAAGGATGAATATTTGAGTGAACTTCGATTCGAGGTACTGGATGTAAGTAGTCAACAAGTATATCATACATCTGCCGAAACAGTTCATCCGTATCAGCACAGGTGAATCCTGCTATAGCGTCTTCAGGTCGATTTCCTTTGCGATGTTTTTGATCTATTACGCCTATTACTAGATAGCCTTCTTCTCCTTCGGTATTGGCAATGGCGCTTATATCACGAGCAAACTCCGCTTTTGCCTGTCTATTTCCTAAATCAATAGTCTCCTTAAATTCGATTTTTTCGGTTTCAGAGCCTAGTACAATATTATCCCAAATTTTATCCCACATTTTTGTTCCCCCTTAATTTTATTTACGGTGATTTTCACAAAGAATACAGCACCCGTACCCCTGGGAATTTTTTGCCCCGAGCCCGGCGGTAAGGGCGATCTGCAGTAAAGCTGGGTCGCCTAAGAGCTCATAGGTGCCCATCCAGCCCTTGACGATAAAATTCTTATAGCGGGTTATCTTATGATCTTGTTCGGTTACCTGAAGCGGCCTTATCGAAAAGACTTCTGAAAGCGGGGGGCCGCCATGGATTAAAAGATGCTTCTTAAGCAGGTTGTCGCCGGTAAGTTTACTGAACTTCGGTTCGAATGGGGAGAAATAGTAGGTGTATTTACGCCCATCGGCGGTCGGCAAGGTGCTATAGACAGCCATCGGCGAAAGCATGCGTATGCCGATACGATCTGTCTCGACCCGGGGCTGTGCCGTAGTCATCTCTTTCACGGTAAGCCGCGCCGGCCCGATACGGACCCGGCCCTGCCGCAGAAAGCCGGTGCCCAGCTCTTGCAGGATAAAGGGGATCGGCGAGCAGACAACCAGCTGCAGGGGCGGGGTCAGAGTTAGCCTCTTTTGGGCCTGGTTGAAATGCACCTCTTGCCCCATCAGCCGTGAAAAGGTAAAGAGCTTAAACCGACGTTTCTCCAGCTGAAAACCGTGCTCGTGCAGATAGCTTCTAAGAAGCGGGTTCTCCATCCCATGGTAGATCATCCCCTGGACAAGATGGCTGTAATGCACCGGCAGCTCTACCGGCGAAGGCGCATCAAAAGTTAACGTTAACTGCATCGAGTCACCCCT
>JAAZPQ010000197.1 GCA_012797175.1 Bacillota bacterium | reverse complement strand
TTTGGCCCCCTTTCTTAGGGTATTAAAAATGAGGTTCTTCGCTTTGCACAGAGATGGCAGGCCAACAAGGTAGATCTGGCCGCTCTCTCTTTAAAAGCTCGAAATATGCTTCATGGCAATGGAGATACTCCCCGCTGCCTGGGATACGGTGATGTTCCTTTCACCAACTGTTCCGCTACGTTCACCCTTCTGGCTTCCTTCGGTTTCAAGAAAATGTCTCCTCCCATAATGGTGACATTATCTCAGACCACTTACAGGGTGACAATATCACAGGCCGATCACAAAACGGCGCGGAGTAGTTGAATAATATGGTCTCTTATGCTAATATAAACGTAATTACAAATAAGGACCAAGGGGAGCCGGGAGAACCCGGCTGAGATAGAACTGATAATCCTGTTCTGACCCTTTGAACCTGATCTGGGTAATGCCAGCGTAGGGAAGATAATTGCCGCTTGAAAATAGAAGCTGCAGCCGTCGTTGGCTGCAGCTTTTTCTTTTGAACAGCCGCTATGCTCCTTTCGCTCTATAATTACCGAGAGAAAAGACAAAGAAAGGAAACTTTTTAATGCGAAAATGGCCTGGCCTTAACCGCAACTTACCGGCCCTGCTTTTTTCAGCAGCGCTGATCGCCCTCTGGGAGCTAACTTGTCGAAAGCTTACCCTTCCCGAATATCTTCTTCCCGCTCCCTCGCAAATCATCCTTGCGCTGAAAAAAAATTATCACCTGCTGATGAAGCATGCCTCGGCCACCCTCCATGCGGTTTTCGCCGGGCTACTGCTGGCCGTGGCTGTAGCCATGCTCCTCGCCGTGGCCATGGACCGCTCGCCGCTCTTAAAAAAAGTCCTCTATCCGCTGCTGGTTGTTTCACAAGCAATTCCCATATTTGCCTTGGCCCCGGTCATCCTAATCTGGCTCGGCGTGGATCTGAAACCGAAAATAGCCGTAGTCGCCCTGGTCTGCTTCTTCCCGCTGGCCGTAAATATAGTCGAAGGTCTGGAGCAGGTAAATCCGGAGGCTCTCGAGCTAATGCAGGTTATGCAGGCCGGGCCCTGGTTTACCTTCAAGGCAGTCCGGCTGCCCTCGGTTCTGCCTCACTTTTTCTCGGGTTTAAAGATCTCCGCTACTTATAGCGTCATGGGCGCAGTGATCGGAGAATGGCTAGGCGGCAGTACCGGACTGGGCGTCTACATGACCCGGATGATGCATTCTTATAAGAGCAGCTACCTGTTTGCCGCCGTAATTATCGTGGTGCTGCTCAGCCTGATCCTCTTTAAAATCAGCGAGTTGCTGGCCTGGCTAACCATGCCGTGGAGCAGAGAAGAGCACTACCAAAATAATACGAGGAGTGAGTAGACTATGTTTTGTGCATTAAATTTAAAAAGAAAGAGAGGGCTTGCCAGGATCGGCCTGGGCCTGGTTCTGCTTGCCGGGCTCATCTTTGTCCCTGGATGCTCCGAAAAAGGAGCCCCGGCAACCGATCAGATCACGGTTCTTCTGGATTGGAACCCCAACACAAACTATAGCGGGCTGTTTGTGGCCAAGGATAAAGGTTACTATCTCGAAGAGGGGCTCGATGTGAAGATCGAAGAGGCCGGTGGGAACGTGGTGCCGCTCGTGGCTGCCGAAAAAGCGCAGTTCGGAATAAGTTACCAGGAGCAGGTTACCTTTGCCCGCCTGAACGAAAATATACCTATTGTCTCTATCGCGGCGATCGTGCAGCATAACAGCTCGGGGTTTGCCTCGCTCAAAGAAAAAGGTATCGAAACAGCCACCGATTTTGAAGGTAAAACTTACGGAAGCTGGGGCACAGAGGTAGAAGAGGCGACCATTAAAGCGTTAATGGATAGGGCCGGAGCCGATTTTAACAAGGTCAAGATAGTAACGGTCGGAGAGACCGATCTCTTTGCCGTCATCGATAAACTGGCCGACTTTGCCTGGATATATTACGGCTGGGACGGGATCGAGGCTGAACTAAAAGGAGTAGAGCTCAACTTTATCCCGCTGCGAGAACTGGACCCGGTTTTTGATTACTACACACCGGTTATTATCAGCAACGAATCCTTAATCAACGAACAGCCCGAGCTGGTTAAACGGTTCATCCGGGCCACGGCCAAAGGCTATCAACTGGCAATTAAGAACCCTACTGAAGCCGCGGAAATTTTGCTGGAAAACGCCCCGGAACTTGATCGCGACCTGGTCATGGCCAGCCAGGATTGGCTAAAGGATAAATACCAGGATGATGCCGCACAGTGGGGGCTGCAGAAAAAAGAGGCCTGGGAAAACTATAGCCGCTGGCTTCTTGAACACGGCCTGGTTGATAAAATGCTCGACGTGGAGAACGCTTTCACCAACAAGTTTATTCTGGAAGCCGCCGATTGAACATCCCGCTCTCCCACCGGGAAGAAACATTCTCGAAGCCTTGGGGTTCGTAGGGGGGAGCCTGCCTCTACGAACCCGGTTAAAAGCAGGCAAACGCTCCTGAGGGCATAAAAGAAACAGAGCCTTGCGGCTGCACCCCGCCGGGGGCGACAAGTGGACAGGGCACCTAAGACAATTTTTCAAAAGTGCTGGTAAGCAAAGTTATTTAAAAAAAATAGCTGCAAAATATTGAGGTAGTAACTTGTAAAGAGGGATTAGGCAAGTTCAGAGGAGTGAATCATTCGATGACGGCAGCCTGCCTGCGCTTGGATAAGATCAGTTCATCTTATCGTTTTGGAAAAGAAAATTTATTCGTTTTAAATGAAGTCTCTCTCGAGGTGGGAGCAGGCGAATTTGTCTCGCTGCTCGGCCCCAGCGGTTCGGGGAAAAGCACCCTGTTGAAGATCGCCGCAGGACTGCTTCAGCCCGACTCCGGAAAGGTACTCTTAAATGGCCGCGCTATCACCGGACCGGCCCGGGTCGGCTACATGCCCCAACAAGACCTTTTGTTTCCCTGGAAAACAGTTCTCCAGAACGCCGCCCTTCCGCTGCTGGCCGCCGGGCACAACCCCCGGGAGGCCTCTGCCAAGGTTCTGGAGCTATTGCCAATCTTCGGCCTTGACGGATTCGCCTCTTATTACCCTCACCAGCTTTCGGGAGGAATGAAACAACGGGCCGCCCTGCTGCGCACGGTCTTAATGGAAAGCACCTTGATGCTGCTCGATGAGCCCTTTGCCGCACTCGACGCCCTCACCCGCGAAAACCTGCAGGGATGGTTGCAGCAAATTTTAAACCGCTTTCAAAAAGCGGTTCTCTTTGTAACCCACAGTATCGATGAAGCGATCTATCTTTCTGATCGTATCTACATGATCTCGCAACGTCCGGGCAAGATCATCCTCGAGATAACAATCGGTCTGCCCCGCCCCCGCTCCCGCAGCGTGGTCACATCACCCCTGTTCGCCTCCTACAGGCAAACCCTGATGCAGGCCCTCTCCGTAGCACCGGAAACAGCAAAAACGCCCCGACCATTTTAGCAAAAGGAGCGCCGGCCCATTTTAAGATCCACAAGACGAGACTTTCGTCTGTTTACGGGCGCGAAACCTGGATTGCTAGAAGGAGCCCCGAGGCTACCGTAACCCGGGCCTGAGCAGAAACAAACTTATTGCTCAAACCAAGAGTAGAAGCAAAATAGAGAGTTTCACCGGTTAGCGGGTATTTCAGGCCTTTCGTGAAGACCCCGGTAGTTTCCGGGGTCAGCGAAAATAAAGAGAGGTAATCACCAGGCTGCCCCGGTAGGACCAGTTCACGATCTACCAGCTGAACGGTCTGCCGTTCATCGATAATTTTTGCAGGAACACCTGCTCTGAAAGGAAGGATCAACAGAAAAAGGTTGATCAGGGTATGGTCAACCCTGGTTCCCCCGAGGGCGCCGCAAATGAGAAGCTCCGATGGCCGAAGCGAAAGGGCGTATTCGAGGGCCATCTCAAGATCTGACTGCTCCTGGTCTATCGCTGGATTCCGAATCCACTCCAGCGGTAACTGCTCCAGTTTTTGACGAAGCGCCGGATCGATCGAATCAACGTCCCCAACCACGGCAGCGGGACGAAGGCCCATCTCCAGAACATGGCGGCTCCCCCCGTTGACAGAGATAACCCGGTCACCTGGATTGATCTGTTGCCGGTAGAAACTCAAATCGTGGCAGTCACCATTAGCAAAAAGAAAAATCCGCCGGCCTGGCATTAAGATCCTCCTTCATCTCAATTTTGCCGGAACCGCCCGGACTTTTTTACCCCGATAAACCGGACCCGGCCTGCCGTTTGCTTTTCATCATCACTAGGTAGTGCCGCAGGTTACGCGACTCAAAGATAATAATTAAAAGTGATGGGAGCAGCACTACTGTTACCATGCCGGTTGCCGTCCGGGCAAAATTTAGGATATAGCCGGCATAGGGGATCACGTATTCGCTTTTACCAAGGATATTTTCCGCTAAAACCGGCTCCAGATCATCCGAGTAGTTGGCATCGCCCCGGGTAATAAACGAGAGATCATTTACCTTCATGATGCGGTGGCTGATTACCCGCGAGGGATCGGTAGGATCGTTAA
>JAAZPQ010000196.1 GCA_012797175.1 Bacillota bacterium | reverse complement strand
GCCTGGAATGAGGAAAATTTAGTTGACTTACCATGTCAATTACTGGTATAATGGTTTTGCGCATAAAATGTCGTAAGCTGTAGAAAAAAAGGAGGAACTGGGACTTGAAATCAACAGGGATTGTCCGAAAGGTAGATGAACTAGGCAGAGTAGTCATTCCAATTGAACTAAGGCGGACACTGGGGATTGATGTAAAGGATGCTCTGGAAATTTACGTGGATGGTGAAAAGATTATCTTGAAGAAATACGAACCGGCCTGTCTCTTCTGCGGGAATGCAAACAACATCAAGTACTTTTGTAACAGGATTGTTTGCCAGGAATGTATTAACCAATTGGCCACCGATTAAACCAAGGATGAATACTTTAAAGTATTATCTTTTTTGAAAGCCGGAATAAGAAAGCTTATTCCGGCTTTTTTATGAGCGATCAACCTCTTCTGCTGGAAACTCTCTGGTGCGATCTGATTCGCAAAGCTTAACCTGAACCGTCTTTTTCACCGGGTCAACATCGGTTACCCGCCCCTCCCCGTCGGGAGTAAGCACAGCTTCACCCGGTGAAGGCATCTCCTCCCGGGCTTCCTCGTAAGCGCTCATTTCAAAACGCAGGCAGCACATCAGGCGGCCGCAAACACCGGATATCTTGGTGGGATTAAGAGAAAGGTTCTGATCCTTGGCCATACGGATAGAAACCGGAGAAAACTCGTAAAGAAAGCTGGCACAACAAAAATTGCGTCCACAAGGACCGATGCCCCCCTTTAGCTTAGCTTCATCACGGACACCGATCTGGCGCAGCTCAATTCTTGTTCTAAAGATGGCGGCAAGATCTTTGACCAACTCCCGAAAATCAACCCGTTCGTCCGAAGTAAAATAAAAGATCACCTTGCTGCGGTCAAATGTAAACTCCGCCCCGACAAGGTTCATATTTAAGCCATGACGCTCAATCTGGGCCTGGCATTTGGGGAGAGCTTCCGCTGCCTTCTTTTGGTTTTCCTCCACCTGGTGGAGTTCGGCAGTTCCAGCCAGGCGCAGCACCTTCTTTAATGGCATCACCAGTTCGCTTTCCGGCACCTCTTTTTCACCGGATACAACTTCCCCTATCTCCAGCCCACGGGCTGTCTCCACGATCACATTAGTTCCCGGCTCTATTTTATACCGGCCGGGATCAAAGTAATAGATCTTTCCCGCCCGGCGAAATCGGACTCCGATTACCTTGGGCACAAAGCAAACCTCCTTTGCAATTGCAGCAGCGTCCCTTCAAGAGTAAGCCGGCGGTTTACATTGGTTGTACTCAGTTCCTGAACCGCTTTCTGAAGCAGTGCCATGGCCTCCTCCAGCTCAAAAGGGGAAGCCACCCCCTCCCAACGCCGCGCCTGGACCGGGTCGATCAGCAGCGACTCGTTGCCGCAAAGCAGGTAGAGTAAACCATCGCGACAGGCCAGGTAGATTAGCTCCAGGAAAAAAAGAAGATCTTCCCTGTCGACCAGTTCTTCAGCCAGAGATAATATCTCCCGCGAAGATTGAGCTCCCCCGGCCAGGTTAAAAACAATCTCCGCCGCCTCGGTCAGCTGCTCCTCGAAAGAAGAATCTTCAGAGAGCCTCAAAGCCAATCCCGGTAGCCCTTTGCTTAAACGTGAGACCAGGAGTGCTTTCCCGGGGGAAAGCCCTTTTTGCCGGCTTAACAGCTCCATGATCTCGGCATTGCTGAGGGGTTGCAGCGTAAAGCGCTGACAGCGGGAGACAATGGTGCCCGGCAGCCGTTGCGGCCGGCCAGTGAGCAGAATAAAGTAAAGACCGGAAGGTGGTTCCTCCAATATTTTCAACAGGGAGGCACAGGCTTCAGGGGTCATCTGCTCGGCTTCTTCTATTAAGCAAACCCGGTTGCCGTCTCCCAGGTAAAACTTACTCCGGATACGGCGAATTTGATCGATCCCCAACCGGTGGCCCTGGGGTTGTAAATGAAATAAGGCCGGATGTTGGCCCGATTGAAACTGACGGCATGACCGGCAGCGGCCGCATGGTTCCGCCTTCTCCGGCCCGGAACAGAGCAACACCCGGGCCAGCGCCAGCCCCCAACTTTTTTTACCGCTCCCCGGGGGACCGCAAAAGAGCAGGGCATGGCTGACCGTCCCTGCAGCCAGCTTTCCGGTTAAAGCGCGCCGCAGCCCGGCCTGACCGGATAGCGCCTGAAAGCTCATCGTGGCGCCTCCTTCTTCGAAGCAAGAGCGAAAAGCTCTCTTATCTTTATCCAAACAACCTCATGTTGCCGCTCTGCCGGGGCTGTCGCATCAATCAAGATCACCCGGGCAGGC
The DNA here is from genome assembly GCA_012797175.1 of Bacillota bacterium. Lineage (GTDB taxonomy): Bacteria > Bacillota > Dethiobacteria > DTU022 > DTU022 > JAAZPQ01. The sequence continues at coordinate 374 of JAAZPQ010000196.1, read as the reverse complement.
TCCTCCTCGGCAATGGCCCGGTAACCCTGACGAACTCTCCGGTGATAAGAGAGAGCCCGCTCTTCAATGCGATCGCCGCTGCGACAGCGGCGGCGGAGCGCTTCTTCAACGGAGAGATCAAATAAAAAAGTGAGGTGGGGCCATAGACCCCTGGTTACTCTCTTGTTGAGAGCCTCGATCCACGCCCGATCGCCCTGGCCCCCGTATCCCTGGTAGGCAACAGTTGAATCGAGATAACGGTCGCAGACCACCACCTGGCCTGCTTCAAGTGCAGGCCTGATCACGGTGTCGACCAGTTCAGCCCGCGCCGCCATATAGAGTAAAATCTCCGCCGTATCGGTAAGAGAGTGCTCCTTTTGCAACAGAAGAAGACG
>JAAZPQ010000195.1 GCA_012797175.1 Bacillota bacterium | reverse complement strand
TCCCCTCGATTGACAATTCGAAATCTAAATGTTAGAATTCTAAATATCTGGTTAGGGAGAAAACAAATGCCTAATAAAAATACAGAGGAAGCCATTGCCGAGCTGGTTGCTTTATTGCCCATGTTTATGAGAACCTTGCTGGAAGAAAGCACTGTTAAAACAGCGGCAAATTTAAGTACCAGCGAAGAGAAAACATTGATGTATATCCATAAACATGAAGGCCGCTCCATGGGCGAATACAGTAAAAAGGTAGGGCTGGCCAGGGGCTCCTTTACCGCAGTAGCCGACAGCTTGGAACAGAAAAAGCTGGTTAAAAGAGTATCCGGACCTGATGACCGCAGAAAGTGCGCCCTGGTTCTGACAGAAGAGGGGAAAAAGATTGCCCGGGAAATTGATGCCCGGTTTAAGCAACAGATAGCCGCCAGGCTGGCCCAACTGGGGGAAGAAGATCTGAACAATCTGAAAAATGCTTTGGAAATTATCGCCCAGATCATGGAAAAATTAAATGATCAATGATCAGTAAAAGGAACTGGTAAAGTTGAAGCAGCAACTAGATCGAACTTATATTTTGGACTCAATGCCGGTATACAAAGCCATCTGGACCCTGGCCATTCCGACCATGATGGCTATGCTGGTGCAGGTTGTCTATAACATGACCGATACATTTTTTATCGGTAAGCTAAATGACCCGAACATGGTCGCCGCCATCTCTATATCGATGCCTGTTTTCATGATGATCCAGGCATTTGGCAATATCTTTGCCGTCGGGGGGGCTTCATTAATATCGAGGCTGTTGGGAGAAGGAGAAAGGGAGTATGCCAGCCGGGCCGGAGCGGTCGCCTTCTGGTCGGCTTTAGTCGTCTGTGCCGTCGTCTCTGTGATCGGTTTCATCTTTATTAAACCCATATTGCTCTCCTGCGGCGCCAGTGCAAATACCTTTGGATTTGGAAAAAGCTATTTGCAAATCATGCTTATGGGGAGCCCGATTATCGGGTTAAAGATGGCCCTGGCCGGGTTATTGCGATCCGAAGGAGCCACCAGGGAAGCGATGATCGGTATGGTCAGCGGCTCCTTATCGAATATTGTTCTTGACCCTATCTTTATCTTCCTTTTCAAAATGGGTGTGCCTGGTGCCGCTATCGCTACGGTAATCAGCAACGTGATCGGCTTCTTATACTGTCTCTCCTTTTATATTCGGAAAAGAGGGATCATCTCTATCTCCTGGAGACATTTTTGTTTCGACGGGCAGATCTATGCCGAGATCTTCAAAATCGGCATACCGGCCTCCATCGGGATGATCCTGAACAGCACCGGTTTTGCCCTAGGCAATGTCTTTGCTGCCGGATTCGGTGATGAGGCCGTGGCGGCCACAGGAGTGGTCAAGCGGATTACCAATATTGCCGTTATGCTCTCCATGGGATTGGGCCAGGGCTGCCAGCCTTTAATGGGATTCAGCTACGGAGCCCAAAAATATGATCGCCTTCTGGAGACGATTAAAAAGTCGACTCTCATCGGCACGACCATATGTACCACTTTTGCTCTTCTCTTCTATACATTTTCTGATTTCTGGATCAGAGTTTTTATCAACGACCCCACCGTTACCTATCTAGGGGTAAAGATAATCAGATCTTTTAGCATGGCCATGCCGGTATTAGGAATCCAGATGGTTCTGATATCTATGTTTCAAGCTCTCGGCAAACCGGTGCAGTCCCTGGTGGTGGCGCTAGGCCGGCAAGGCCTCTTCTATATCCCCGCTCTAGTCCTCTTTAGCTCTTTATGGGGATTTAATGGATTTATCCGCGCTCTGCCGACAGCAGACCTGGCTACAGCGCTACTTTCATTAACCTTGTTCCATTTTATGAAAAAAGAGTTCCAGTTTTTCTCTGTATCGCTATCGGATAAGGCAATCTCGCCAGAATAAGAGTAGTGCCGGTTTTTACTTCATTCCCGACAATGAGTAAAGGGGGGAGAAAAGAACATGATCCCTTCTCCCCCGCCAATCTTCCTCCCTGTCACAACACTATTTTAACAGCCAACCAGCAAGGTAACAAGAAAGAGGTGACAGGAGAAACGTCCCCCTGTCACCCTGTCTGAGCTATTTTTGTCATTGCCTGATGTGCATTCTCCTGAAGGCGGCGGCTATTTTCATTAACCGATAGGTCGGTTAAACTGCTTATGGGCGTCCCGATCTTTAAAGTTAGCAAAGACTTTTTCCTAAATAGCTTCCATAACCCCGTGGCCGGACGTTGCCTGATGACTATGGGGACTATCGGGGTTTGAGTTTCGGCCGCCAGCCAAAAAGCGCCCCTTTTGAAAGGACGGATCGTCTTAGAATAGAGCTGCAGCTCTCCCTCTGGATAAACGGCCATCAAGTTCCCCGCCCGGAGAATACGGGCTGCCTCGCGCAAAAACAGCTTTCGTTCCTCCAAAGTCTGGCCCACTGAGATACAGCGAAACTGTCTTAACAGCCAGCCGATGACAGGTATATCAAAATTATCCTTTAGCGAAGTAAAGTAAACCCGGCGGGGAAAAACTGAGCAGGCGACCATGGCAGAGTCCAGGTAATGGACGTGATTGCACAGCACCACCGCTCCCTTAAGGCCTTTCAGGTTCTCTGCACCCTCTACACGCAGGCCAAAAAAGAGAAAGTTAATCACGGCGAGAATGGGAGCAGCAATCACATAGTAAAGCAGCCATTGTAAAATCCTGGCTGGCAAACCGGGTTCCGGCATCTTTTTTACCTTGGACTCCCGGATAGTCTCTTTAAACATGGTCTCAATCTGCTGAACAGACTTATCGATTTTAAAATCGTCAGCCTGCTTTGCATACCGCCGGCTCATGGCCTTTCGTTTCACGGGGTTTTCCAGCCAGTAATCTATCCGCCGGGCCAGCGAATCAGAGTCTCCGGCCCTGAACAGGCTCATCTCTGTCAGGGCAAACTGAGAGGTGGCGGATTTGGGCGAATCAGAGATTACCGGCACCAGGCCGCAAGCAATCGCTTCCAGGCAGGCAATGCCCTCAATATCCACATCGGAGGCATGGACGTAGAGATCACAGGTATGGATAAGTTCTAAAAGCTCTTTTTTTTCGTAAAAACCGAAGGTTGGTGGATTGGGCAGGCTGCTGCCCTGCCGGCGCAGAGCGGCTTCATCAGGACCTGAACCGGCAAAATGCAACTGAATTTTATCGGCATGCTTAGATTTTGCTACAGCATCGATCAGGATATCCTGTCGTTTCTCTGGGGAAAGACGGCCAATCAAGAGAATATGAAATTGATCAGTGCTATGGGGAAGCTCGACAGGGTGAAACTCATCCGTTATCCCATTGGAAATAACATGAAGCTTAGCTTTATACCCGTGCTTTTGCAATTGACCGGCAATAAATGAGGACGGACAGTGGATCTGATCAAAGTGATCATAGAAGTACCTTTTCATAAAAAAATAGAGCAGCTGCGACAGCCACTCCGCCTTAAGATGAATGTTGTAGGATATGTTTTCTGGCTGTAAATGGAAAGCCGCGCTACAGGGAATGCCCATTTTTTGGCCAATTGTTCTCGCTCTACATTCCAGAGGCAATGGCAGAAAAAGATGGACAATATCTGCCCCTTGAAAAGCCCGGGCCAGGGCCTCTTCGTCCGGACGGGCAAAAATAAAGCCCTGTTTGCCGGCAAAGTACTCCACTATGGGAATACGCCATCTAGGAACAACATACTTATCCTTTTCAGTTTTTCCTGTGGCAACAATCCGGACCACGTGCCCATTGTCCCTGAGCTGCCTGGCAAAACGCCGCGCGCTCATGGTAGTCCCGTTCGTAGCAACATCGTACATATCAACTACAAATACGATAATCAATAAATATTACCTCCTTTAAAACCTCAATGGTTCAGGTTGGCAGGCATAAGACAATCAACCATCACCTCCTTTAAAATAGAGCTCAGGGTCCACCATTATTTCTCGCCCAGCGCTAATCAGGCTAGACGTTGTTTTGATTCTGATAGAACCAAACCCGGTAATCAGCTAAAACCTGCTCAATTTTTTCAATTAAAGCCCTAGCCTTGCCGCCTAACGAAGAGGCAAACAGATCGCGGGCGGCGATATTGCGATACCACTTGGTGAGCTTAAGCAGTTTGTTTTCTTTTGCCGTAAATTTGGCCAAGCTTTCCAGGCTGCTTTCACTGCTTAGCTCCTGAAAAAAACTTTCACACTCCTGAATGAGCCTTTGGTACTCCTGATCCCTTTCGATGTTAAACAAAGAAATAATCTTCTCCTCTTGTTGCTCATCGTAAAAGACGCTCATCATTAATAGTGGTTCGCCGCCGCAGGCCATGATTTCATGACAGATCTGCTGCAGAGCAGCGTTATGAGCCTCGCTATAGGGTAGAATCCACATCGCTCTCATAACATTTATCGCACCCATTTTTTTTAGCTTTCTCCAAACAGCAACCCGGTGCCGAGAAGGCTTGCTTGGCAAATTATAGTTAACGATTAACCATTTTTTCTTTTCCATACTTTTCACCCTTCGACTATCGTTTGTGCATATTATATTATATTGTAACCGCTGTTACAATGAATAGTGCTTGGGGCGGTTCCCAAAGAGATTAACTATCTTCTTTGGAAGAGGGAAAGGTTGAGGGGTAAAGAGAACAGGGGCGACCGGTCTATCTAGGGCCGCCCCCGGTATAATTCAATCTTCACTACTTCTCGGCTACAGCCTGGCGGCCGGCTTCAGTAATATCTTCCAGAGCCAGCTGCTCTTCAGTGCTTAAGATATATTCGAGGTTCAGAATAATCAGTAACCGTTGTTCGATCTTGCCTACTCCGACAATTAGCTCGTTATCACCCCCGGTGATACCAGAGGGTGAAGCCTGGATCTGCGAACTGGAAAGCCGCAGTACCTCGCTAACCTCGTCGACGATTAGCCCCACCTGGCTGGGACCCACCTCAACTATGATAATGCGGCTGCGTTCACTGTAATCAACTTCCGGCAGGTTAAACCGTTTGCGCAGATCAACGACCGGGATCACCTCTCCCCGCAGGTTGATCACCCCTTCGACAAACTTAAGGGATTGCGGAAGCGGGGTTACCTTGACCATCTTCAGCACTTCCCTGACATTGTTGATATCACAGGCAAACTCTTCGTTATTAAGAACAAACGCAACCACCTGAATCTCTTTTTCCGTATGTTCCTGCTCCATCTTGCCCCTCCTTTTCAATCGGAATTATTAGCAGGAGCACTTATTGATATCTAAATTTCCCCACCTCGTCAAACATCCTCTCGGCAGCAGCCCGCAGCTCTTCGGCCGATGCAGCGATCTCTTCCATGGTCGAAGATTGCTCCTGCGCCGATGCGGCTAGCTCCTCGCTGCTGGCGCTGAGCTCCTCTGCCGCAGAGGCGGTCTCCTCTACCCGGACACCGATCTCCTCTACACCATGGATAATCTCTTTAAAGCTGGAGCCTGCTTCTGCCACTACTTCGGCCCCTTCTTGAACCTCTTTTACCCCTATGTTCATACTCTCCAAGGCTTGTTTGCTCTCCTGCTGGGTATCCCGGATCAGCTCGCCAATCTCCTCCGCGGCGCTGGCAGACTGTTCGGCCAGCTTGCGTACCTCTTCAGCCACCACGGCAAAGCCCCGGCCCTGCTCACCGGCCCGGGCCGCTTCAATAGCGGCATTTAATGCCAACAGGTTGGTCTGGTCGGCGATATCCGTAATCACGGTTAAGATCTGCCCGATATCATGCGAGCGCTGATCGACCCGGCTGATAACCTCCTGCAGATCTTGAACCCGTTTACTGATAATCTCCATATGCTCCACCGCTTTTTCAATGATCGCCCGGCCTTCTTCGGCACGTTTCATGATATCTTCATTGGCTTCCGCCGCCTCCTGCGCGCCCCTGCTCAGCTGCTGCACGTTACCGGCAAATTCATTAATCGTCGCTGAAACCTCTTGCAGCGAGGAGCTCATCTCCTCTGATGCCGCGGAAACAGCTTCAGTCCCGCTGTTCACCCCCGTGGCCAGGTCTACCACCTGGCCGATTAACGCGCGCAGCTCCAGGCTCATCCGGTTAAATGCTTTGCTCAACTGCCCGATCTCATCATCACGCTTGACCTCTGTCTCCACGGTAAGGTTACCCCGGGCAATCTCTTCCGCGACACCGGCTATTTCATGCAAGGGGCCGCCGATAGCCTGGGCCTGCCACCTGCTAACTGCAAAGATCCCCGCCACCAGCAACAGGCCAAACAAAATAATTAGATTACGTATCTTATATACATCTTTAAAAACCTCGGCCTGGTTAACCTCGACCACAAAACCTACCGGGTTATCTCCCAGCCTGGTCACATGCAGAGTCCCCAGCACCGCCTCTCCTAAATAATCTTTATACTTTACCTGAGTGCTAAACTCAAAGTCGCCTGCTTCAACCGCCGCGGAGAGCAGCTCGACCGCCTCGGTGTCGATCGTCTCCTGCAAAGCCGCATCGGCCGTATATTCACCTAGGCAGGTGTTGGTTAAAAGCAGCCCCTGGCCATCGATGAGAAAGGCATCAGCGCTCTCCATCCCTGTTGCTTCGAGCCCTTCTCGAATAACTTGGCCGACGATATGATCGGTAAGCATAATACTTATGGTCCCGACAATATGGCCTGATTGACCCTCGCTGTAAACCGGCAGCGCGTAGAGCAGACAATTTCCATTGAGATTTTCTGAGAAGAAGAGCGGAGACCAGTAGTGGGAACCTTTCAACGCAGCCTGGACATAATCTCTCTGGGCCAGGCTGCTCCCGATCATATCTTTCGCATCATCATAGACTACCTTCCCCGCCGGATCGGTCAATACTACTTTCGCTAAACCTAACTTGCTAACCGCCGTAGAAAGAAAATCTTCCAGAATCGCCGCGTTCTTTTTCCAGGCGGGATCGTTTAGATCCCAGCCGGCTTCCTCCAAAACTTTCATGCTTTGATAAATATCCTGGGTGGCAGCGATCACCTGGCCCTCTTTTTCAATACCGTTAAAGTAATCAAGCAACTTCGAGTTGGCCATCTCGGTAAATAAGCCGAGACTGTAAAATACTAAGCTTTCAGCGTTATTGTTTAAATTAATATAGCTGAAGATACCTACTATCAAAAGGGGGACCAACCCTAATATTAAAAACAGAAAAATTAAAGTGGTTCTCAGGCTACCTCTCTTTTTCACTTTGCAACCTCCTTAAGAATATTGGTGTGCAGCCAAATTTCCTGAAATCTAAGCCGGCCTTTAAACTGGCCCCGGTCACCGCTTCTTTTTAGACAAGGTAACGGGGAAGCCGACGCTTTCAAATCGTCCCTTGACAGCACCCCGGTCACCTCTTAATCGGGCAAAGCTGCCGGCACTTTTTGATAGACCGCCGGTATTTTTTTCTCCAGGCCAAAGCGCTGCGGTTGGCTGATCATCTCGGCACAGCCGGTCACAAAGTAGCCTCCCGCGGGCAACAAGCTGGAAAAACGCTCAATTAACTTCTCCT
>JAAZPQ010000040.1 GCA_012797175.1 Bacillota bacterium | reverse complement strand
CAGGCAGCGGGGAGTATCTCCATTGCCATGAAGCATATTTCGAGCTTTTAAAGAGAGAGCGGCCAGATCTACCTTGTTGGCCTGCCATCTCTGTGCAAAGCGAAGAACCTCATTTTTAATACCCTAAGAAAGGGGGCCAAACTGCGGCATCCGAGCCTTACTGCCAACAAACGAAAGGTAAAAGCTTTCGGATGCTGAATTATAGAAAGATGTAATCTAACCTAGAGGGAGTTGCGGCATAGGCCATGCTTGAACTTAATCTAATCTTTACCACTGCGCTGCTGGTTGGCTTTTCAGGGGCGGTGATGCCGGGGCCGCTTACTGCGGTGACCATTGAGCACGCTCTCCGCCGCGGTTATCCGGCTGCTCCGCTGGTCACTTTGGGGCATGCCTTACTCGAAGTAGTTATGGTCATTTTACTGCTGGTAGGCCTGGGAAACTATCTCGCCCGGCCGTCTGTAACCGGTGTTATCGGAGTCGCCGGAGGGCTGGTGTTAGCCTGGATGGGTTTTGACATGATCAAAAACGCAGCCGGAAGCACCCTTTTACTGGAGAGCTCCTCCGGGGACGGGCAAAGGGCCCGCTCCCCTTTTTGGGGCGGATTGATCGCTACCGCCTCCAATCCGTACTGGTTCCTCTGGTGGGCCACCATCGGTGCGGGTTATGTGGTTCACTCCCAAAACTACGGTATCTCCGGGGCACTTTTCTTCTTCAGCGGTCATATCTTGGCTGATTTTATCTGGCTTTCCCTTCTTGCCGTGGCGCTGGTATCGGGGAAAAGATGGCTCACCGATCGGTTCTATCAAGGGATCATCTTTGGGTTGGGGCTCTTTTTATGCGCATTTTCCTTATATTTTTTCTGGTCGGGGTTACAGATGCTCTCTGGGGGGTAGCTGCCGTTTCTTCTCCCCTTGTTTTCTATAGTTTATGAAACTAGGTTAAAAGTTGATACCGATGAGGGGATAAAACCAGCTGTAGAAAGAGCGCAGCAGCTCTGTGGGGTTGGGGATGGAAGCGCCGGCGGTAATCAGAAGGGCGTAGAGCGTGGCGGCGATCCAGAGGACACTGAAACCGGCCAGTTCTGGCCACATTTTCTGGTTGAAAAGTGAAGGGACCTGGATGAAGGCAATTAAAACCATGGCCAGCGCAACCCAAATCATTATCTTGATATTCCTCCTAAAGCGGGGGCTTAATCAGCCCGGTACGCAAAATCTTAAATTTAACCTGGAGATCAACCTTCAACCCGGGGAAGATCTCGTCATCCCAAGCGGGGCCAAGCTTTTGCCATAGCTGCGGATTTTTCCGGTAGACCAGGTTACCGAAACCACAGACGTCTGCTTTCAGCTCCTGGGAGCGGCTGAGCATCTCCTCGATTTGGTTGCGTACCGTCGCGGCTGCTCGCCTCTCCAGGGAGCGGGTCAGTTCACTTTCGGTGTCAAGTTCCCCCGGTCCGCTAAATTCCTGAATGCGGCCGTCTATGTTGACCTTTAGCTCGATCCGCCAGTTCTCTTCATCGCTGTGCAATTTCATCTGGCTGTCGTGGTCGCCTGTCTCAATGCTGACAAAGTTACCTTTTCCCACGGGAGATTCGATGACCAAGGTAGAGCGATAAGCGTGGCCGGTGGCATAAGCCCACCCTTGGGTCTGTTTGCTGGTGGCCCATCCGACCATGCGATCACCGCGGAAGAGGGCGCTGCCACCGATCCGGGCTGGGGCCGGGATGGCCTCTTCATCTTCTGACCCGTTGCTGTTTTGGGGGGCTTCCAGCACTTCAAGCCGCCCGATGATCATCTCTTTGCCGGGTTGGGATAAGATTGTAATCAGCTCGTTTAGATTGTTTTCCGGGAAGATCGATTTTTCAAAGCGGGTGGTTACAATGAGGCGGTCCAGCCCCCGTGCTCCGGTCTTCTCGATCGGAAAATCATCTTCCATTATTTTGCGTAGGTCTCCTTCAACCACCACCGGCTTGGCGATAAGGCGAAACTGCCGTTCTCGCTCAAAGAGATCCAGGACCTCTTTGAGCCCCCGCCGGGCCAGCTCTTCAGAAAAGAGGGTCACCCGGCAATGGGCCCAAAAGAGCTCCCGGCTGGAGATCTCGGTCAGGTTGCGGATAGCTTCAAAAGGGGTTTTCCCCTGTGCCGAAGCCGTCCAGAAAGCTTTTCCCCCGCCGCCTCCAGGCGAACTGTTGGGTTCTTTTTCCAGGACGATCGGGTTGGCCAGTTGGGCGATAACCTCGTAGAGGTTTTTTTCCTGATTATAATCGAAGGCTACTGCCAAAACCACGCCCAAAAGCTCCGGTTCGCGTCGGTTCCAGCAGCCGGCGCAGAGGCTTCCGCAGAGGGCGGCAATGAGCAGTAGCTGCAGCAGGTATCTAGGGCGCACCGGATTGCCTCCTTAAGAGTCGGTGAAAGAGATAAGCGGCCCAGAGGATGGTAAAAGGTAGGACCATCAGTGCCAGAGCGTAAGGAGCAAAAAAGTGCGGCTTGAAAAATTCAAGCAGTTGGAATACGTTTTCGGAAACGTGAATGCCGAAGACAGTCCAGATAACCGTCATGGGCATGATTAAGGGGCGGTAATTTTTCAGCCCCATCGTTTGGGCCAGGCCCTGCGCGCCGCAGAAAAGATAGATTGCTACTTCAATAAAGAGGCCCAGCCCCCAGGCAAAAATGGCCAGCACTTCGATTCTTTCAATAAATTCGCTAAGCGCGACTACCCGGACCATGCCAAAAAATGGGAAGATTGCCCGCGCTCCTTGCTGCGGACCAAGGATGGCCGTCGTGACGACAGCGATGAGGACTAAGATAGCACTTGATCCGGTCAGGGCTCCCAAGGCGGTTCGCAGGGCTCGTTTAGGCTCGTTAACTGAGGGGATCAGTATGGTCAGGACCAAAAACTGTACCGTAACCGTGGCCGGGGTAATCGCCCCTCTTAAAACCGGGCCGGCGCCGCGCGCAAGAACAGGTTCGAGGTTAGCCAGGGCCACTTTTAGCTGGGGGAGCGGCATGAGCAGGCTGCCCACGATCATCAGAAGGTAAACCGGAAAGAGCAGGTCGGCGGCCCGCCCGATCACCTCGATCCCGGCGTAGGCTGCCGCCGCCGCGGCGATAACCATGGCGATAATCAATAAGATCAGAGGAGTCTCCGTAAGGAAGATGGTGACCAGCATCTCAGCGTAAGTGCGCACTTCGAGTGCGGCCATGTGTAGAAAAACCCAGAGGATTACCAGGCTCAGCGCTTTGCCTGGCCAGCGGCCGAGTAACTTTTCGCTGTACTGGACAACAGTTAAATCGGGGAAGCGGGTGCCGAGGCTGCCGAAGAAGATCAGCAATAGTGCTGCTGGAAAGAACTGGACGATACTTGAGATCCAGGCGTCCTGGAGGGCATAGGCGGTGGTCAGCACTGGCAGGAAGGCCACGGCGATATTGCAGCGGATCATGAAGAAGATAAAATAAAGCTGGCGGTTGGCGATCTTCTCCCGGGGCATCTTTACCTCCTTTTTTTGCGTGGTTTTTCGGGGCCTGGTCCGGGCTGTGGTTTCTGACCGGGTGGCTGACGCAGCGGCTCACGTCCACCGAGCAGCTTCGGACGGCTGCGCATTCCCCACCACCAGACGGTAATGAACGAGTCTTTAAGATCGGGTAAGATCAGCGGCGCCAGCGGGCTGAGATAGGGTATGCCGAAGGAGCGCAGGCTGCAGAGGTGGATAATGGTCAGCAGTAGGGCGAACTGCAGCCCGAAGAGCCCGAAGGCTGCTCCGAGAATCGTAAAGGCGAAGCGGAGTAGCCGGAAGGAGGCGCTCAGGGCATAGTTAGGGGTGGAGAAGCCGGCGATGGCGGTCAGCGCCACGATGATTACCACCCCCGGCGAGACCAGGCCGGCGCGGATGGCGGCGTCTCCTAGGATCAGCGCCCCGACAATACTGATTGCCGGGCCGATGGCCGGCGGGAGGCGGAGCCCCGCTTCGCGTAATATTTCGAGGATCAGCTCCAAGATCAGCATCTCGGCAACCACCGGAAAGGGGACCCCTTCGCGGGTACTGATAATACGTAAAAAAAGAGACGTTGGAAGCAGCTCGGGGTGAAAGGTAACCACGGCGACATAAAATCCGGGCAGCAGCAAGGAGGTGACCAGGGCGGTGTAGCGCAGCAAGCGGATAAAGATGGCAGTGGGCAAAGGTTCATAATAATCATCTGGCGCCTGCATTAACATGGGCAGCTCGGTTGGAACGATCAGGGCAAAGGGCGTTTCGCCGGCCAAGATCGCCACTCGCCCTTCCAGTAGGGCGGCGGTAACCTTGTCCGGCCTTTCGGTGCGGTAGGTTAGCGGGAAAAGGGTGAACGGGTTGTCTTCAATAAAATCTTCCAGGTAACCGGTGCCCAGGATGGCGTCGATCTCAATCTGTTGTAACCTAAAGTGCACTTCGCGGACCAGTGTCTCCCGGGCCAGTCCTTTTAGGTAAACCAGGGCTACCTCGGTGCGGCTCAGCCGGCCGATGGTCATGGTCTCAATCCAGAGCTGGGGGATGGGAAGGCGGAGCCGGAGAAGGGAGGTGTTGGTCCGCAGATTTTCGATAAAGCCGTCACGCGGACCCCGCAGGGTAGTCTCATTTTCCGGTTCGCTGACCGGCCTGGTTTTCGGTTCCCGCGTATCGCAGATCAGCGCTCCCGGGCTACCGTCCAAGAAGAGGGCGGCGCCACCCCGGGCGATACCGGCAAAGAGATCGGCAATATTCTCTACCGGGCTGAGCTCATCTGCTGTCAGGAGCTTCTCCCGGGCGCTTTCCAATCCTCGGCCTCTTTTCAGCACAGTCTTTGTTTTCTCCGATTCCAGAACCAGGGTGCGGATAATCTCTTCGGTTGACCTTCTGTCGGTGAGACCTTCCAAGTAGACCAGGGCTCCGGGCAGGCTGCCGGCCATAAAGCGCCGTAT
>JAAZPQ010000039.1 GCA_012797175.1 Bacillota bacterium | reverse complement strand
GTCCTGGAAGAGGCTCTTTACGAGTTTCCGGTTCGCGATGTGGCGGTCAGTGTACCCCCCTGGGTGGAGGTGCTTGAGCCGACACACTGGTTGAAAGATAGTTTCGACCGTGGCATCAATGAAAACCTGGCTCTAGTCAGCCGGGTGCGGGATGTCCACGAGATGCTGGAAAAATTACAGGAATACGAGTTCGTCGAGGATGCCTATTTGCGGCAGGTCAACCTGGGAACGGGAGAGGCCGAGATCCAGCTGGAAGCTCCCCCCGGTATGTTCGAGCAGGTCCTGGCGGAATACTGCGGAGAAGAAATTACCGGTGAAGCTGATATTATGCGTATTGTCAGGGATTATTCCGTGGCCAAGCGTGAATACGACAAGCTGGCCGAGGCGCTCTACCAGGTTTCAGAGACGGGCTATGGCATAGTGCCCCCGGCTTTGGAGGAGATGGCCCTGGAAGAGCCGGAAATTATTCGCCAGGGTGGTCGCTTCGGGGTCAGGCTGCGGGCCAGCGCTCCTTCTCTGCATATTATCAGAGTGGACGTTAAATCTGAGTTCTCTCCGGTGGTCGGATCCGAACGGCAGAGTGAGGAGCTGATTCATTATCTTCTCGCAGAATTCGAAGATAATCCTGAAAAACTCTGGGAGTCGCAGATCTTCGGCAAATCCCTCCACGAGATGGTTCAAGATGGTATTACCGGCAAGCTGGGGAATATGCCGCCAAATGCTCAGGAGAAACTTCAGGAGACCCTGGAGAAGATTATTAACGAAGGCAGCGGCGGCTTGATCGCCATCATTCTCTAAGAACTCTATAACGCCCGGGTGTTTCTAGATAAAATTTTAACAAATACCCCTTTCAAAAAGGGGTATTTTCTTTGCTGGCAGGAAAATGAAAGAACTTCAGCGAATGCTAGGGCAGTGAAGGAATAAAACGGGGGAAAAAGATGATTACCAAAGAGCTGCTGGAGCTGCTTTTTGAAGCGGCCAGCATTCAGCGCTGGAACGACCATAACCGGCCAGAGCATTTCACCGAGCTGGATAAGCAGGCGCACAAGATGATTTATGCCTACGTGCTCGCAAAATTTGAAGAGACTGACCGCGGCATGGCAGTGGACTGGTGCGCCCTGATTGAGGGCTTTCTCTTTGAGTATCTACACCGTGTTGTCCTTACCGATATCAAGCCGCCGGTTTTTCACCGTCTCATGGCCGAGAAGGGGGCCCAGCTGAATGAATGGGTCCTAGAGCAGTTGAACGAACAACTGGCGCCGCTGGAAGGCGGATTTTTTGAGAGGATGAAAGGCTACCTGCGATGCAGTGAAGAAAACTCGCTGGAGAAAAAAATCCTTCGGGCGGCGCACTATCTTGCCACCAACTGGGAATTTAAGCTGATCTATCATCTAAACGCGGGGATTTACGGCCTGGAAGAGACCCGGCATGATATTGAAAACCAGCTTGAAGAGCATTACGACCTTGCCGGGGTACAGAAGCTGAATCTGAATAAGAAAACCGGACATTTCCTCGACCTGGTGGGGCAGCTTCGTTTTCAGCAAAGGTGGGCCCAGTCGCCCCGCCTGCCGAAAACTTCAGTACTGGGGCATATGCTTATCGTCGCGGCGTTCTCCTATTTCTGCTCACTGGAGATAGCGGCGGTGCCGCAACGGAAAAAGCATAATTTTCTAGGAGGCCTTTTTCATGATCTACCCGAGGTGCTAACCCGTGATATTATCTCGCCGGTAAAGCGCTCGGTCAAAGGGCTCGATCTGTTGATCAAAGAGATTGAGCAGCGGCAGATGGAAGAGCGGATCTATCCCCTGCTGCCGGCCTCGTGGCATCGCGAGATTAAATTCTTTACCGAAAATGAATTTGCAGGCAAGATCATCAAGGAGGGCCGGGTTCATTTCGTCTCTTCCGATGAAATAAATGAACGCTACAATGAAGATTGCTATACCCCGTTGGACGGGGAGATCATCCGTGCCTGTGACCAGCTGGCTGCCTACATGGAGACATATCTCTCGATCTCGTACGGCATTAAATCGCCTCACCTGGAGGAGGCCAACCGCCAGCTTTATGAAACCTATCGCCAATGCATCATCGCAGGGATAGATTTCAGCCGTCTTTTCGGCTTCTTTTACATCTCGAAATAAATTGCCCCGGCAATATTCAAAACATTCAAATGCGGACATTGCTTAAGATATGGGCAGGCACTTCTTCTGCCTACCGCAGCTAGAAAAGTTGCCTTCGTCCTGCGCGGTAAGCTTGGAAGTCATGCCGGTGCTTGAGGATAATTAATCCGGCAACCGCCACCCCGCCTAGAATCCAGAGCCAGTCCCGGTATAAAAACCAGAAGACCACCGGCAGGGCCGCCATCCCAATACCGGCCCCGGTATTGGCGTCCCGTAGCAGCAGAGCGGCCAGGGCGACAATCAGAAGCATGATCGCTGCGACCGGTGGTGAGAGCACCACCGCTCCACCCAGGCCCGCGGCGAGCCCCTTGCCCCCCTGGAAGCCGAGGAAAGGATTATAGTTATGTCCGAGGATAACGCAAAAGAGGGCGAGAAGCGGGCCTGCGCCCGGCCCGGCCAGGACCCCGGCGAGATACACCGCCAGCGCGCCCTTACCGAAATCACAGAGCAAGGTCAACAAGCCCGGTAGCATACCGGCAGACTTCAACGTGTTGACCCCGCCGACATTGCCCGAACCAAGACGGCGAATATCCCCTGCGCCGATCAACTTCGTAAAAACATAGCCCGAGGGAAAAGCACCGAGTAGGCCGGCTAAAAGTGCGCTCACTACAAGTCTCATTTCAACACCACCGGTTATGATACTTAACACTAAACCTGCCAGCTCCTGTTTGCATACCCCTACCGGTTAAAAAAGATTTCCGCAGAACCGTCCTCTTTTCCTGCTCTTACACCTGGTGCCATTTTTATTCCGAGGGGTTCAAGTTCCAGCAACCTCCAATAGGGTCCCCAAAAGCTCCACAGACACCTTATGGTAATAATTGGAGCCATCTTTTAGGTGCATTTGCGAAATTTCCCGATTAACCATTTTGCTTACGATTTTTTTTAGACCTCTTGACTTCTCGGGCTGACTACTTTACTATACTAGTAGATAATATCTCAAGACAAGTGACTAGTAAGGGGAAAACCCTTGTGACACAGCGGGGCGTGGCGCAGTTTGGTAGCGCGCTTGACTGGGGGTCAAGAGGTCGCAGGTTCAAATCCTGTCGCTCCGACCATTGATACACAAGGGCTTGCAGGGTTTCAGCCGAAGCAAAAAACCTCAAAAAAGCAGCGAAGACACACTTTGTACACACTTTGTACAAAAAAAGGCCTGGGAAAGCCGCAACTCTCCCAGGCCGTAACCCTTAAAGGGTTGTTATTCCATGAGGGAAGCCAGCAGGTTGCCAACGCGATCTGCTGCTTCCTCTTTCATCTTAGCGGTAACACTGCTGTAAAAACGTCCATCGTAAAGGCTGCCGAATGATGGCCTAAGGTTTCTTGAATAGTTTTAATGTCAACGCCCTGCTCCAGCGCTAAGGTGGCGAAGGTATGCCGCAGGCCGTGAAAAGTAACATCCAGGCCGGCCTTCTTGACCAACCTCTCAAATACCCTGGTAAAGGCCCTGGGGCAGATAGGTTCGCCCAATTCGTTCGCGAACACCAGGTCAAGGCCCTTTTCATCATAAGCGCCTCCCGCCATAAGCCGGTATTCGGCCTGCTCCTTCTTATGCTCCTTCAGCACATGCACCACCACCGGGGCCAGGTTAATTACCCGGTTAGATAGCTTTGTCTTTGGCTCTTGGAATACCAGGCCCTTGCCGGTTACCCTGACTAGCCCCTGGTTGATGGTCAGCTGACACGCCTTAAAATCAACGTCTTGCCACCGCAGGTCTAGCAGCTCTCCGCGTCTCATTCCGGTATTAAGGGCCAGGAAGAAGGCCGCGAAGTGTTTCGAATCCTGTGACACCTCCAGGAATTGCTTAACCTCCTCGCTGCCTAAGTAACGGACTTCTTTCTGTTTTTGTTTGGGCAGCCTTACAGCACTGGCCGGGTTAATGGTTAGCAAGCCTTCTTTATATTCACCCTAGTATATATAATTACTGTAATATAAATAAAATAAATTTATTAAAGAACTGTGGGCATGGCTGGCAAACTGTGGTTCTAGCCGGCAGCTAGCCTGTTACAGATAACCAGAAATCTTAGGGTTGGTTGTAGG
>JAAZPQ010000194.1 GCA_012797175.1 Bacillota bacterium | reverse complement strand
CGCCTTGCTACCTTTACTTTTCACGCTTACCTTTTTCTCCGTGGTATCACCCGGGTTCCAGTTTACAACGTCTGTAAAACCATGCTCATTAATCTCAATCTTTACCGTTCCAGCAGTAAACTGGTTGGTCACCGGATCCGCTGTGGCAGTAAACCAGGCCCAGGTCCCTACCGCTAAAAGCGCAGCCAGAGAAAAAACCAATACACCAATTAAAACATTCTTTTTCTTCTTCATGAATCTTCCTCCTTAAATAATTTGGTATCTCAAAAGAAACCTAAATCCCAACCTTTGATTAATATTACCTCTGCGGATCATCGGTGGCTGATCTGGCCACCACCTCCTCGCTATCAGTCTCTTTGAGCTGCTGTTTTTCAACCAAGTAGGAACGGATCAGCCTTCCCGCTACAATCAGCACAACCAGGCTGAACAGAGTCACCAACCCTGCCCGGGTGCGAATGAAAGCAAACGGGTAACCCAGGTAGGGCACCGTAAACACTACTTTGCCCACCAGTTGCTGCGCCTTTACCGGCAGCGGGTCAAGAGATTCGTTGGCATCCCCCTTAGTGTAAAACAGCAGGCCGTTTTCGGTCTCAGTAGATACTACCCGGTGAGTGGTCAGGCTGCGGCTGTTCTCACCGCGAAAGGTAATGATATCCCCCGGCTGAACTTCCTCCGCCGGCAGCGGCTGTACCACCACCACCCCACCCATCTTCACCGCCGGTTCCATACTGCCGCTCATAACGATATATATTTTGTGGCCGACGATGGAGGGCTCGGTGCCGGTCAGCCTGCTCTGCAGTAAAAAGAAGGCCAGCAGCAAAACCATGGCTATCAGCAAGATCGTGACCGCCCCTGATAAAACCGCACCTGCTTTTCTCCACCGGGTTGCACTCATTTAAAAACCGCCATTCTTGTTGCTCGACAATCAAAACCAGCCTCGTCCGCCGGCCCAGCGCTTAATCCTGAGCCCAGACCCCTACTGTAAAGGTATTGATTGCTTGAGCATCATCTTCGAACCAGGAATCGTTCACTTTGCGGTTGGTAACCATAACTTCAAATACCCCGTTAAGGTCGTCAACAGTAATGGTCACCGTGGCCGGCTCGATGCTGAGCAGCCGGTAATTCATGGGCACTGTTTCCCGGATGGTATAGGTGCCCAGCCCCAACCCCGTGATAGCGGTTGACTCTCCGTGGGCCAGCAGCACGCTCCAGGTATGGCCGCCACCTTCCACGTAAATAGGGAAAGTTTTAGCGGCGCTCCCGCCGTTTTCTACCGCCTTGGTGAGCACAATGGTTCCGCCATCGACTATGCTGACCTCGGGGATATCAAAATGCTTGCCGGAGGGCTGACCATAAGCATTGGTGTACTCTACGTAGGTTTCACCGTTGGTGGGATAAAGCTCACCGCTTTCTGCACCTGGATCATCCAGCTCGACAATGTAGGTCATGGTAGCGGGGAAACCCTGAGAGATATAGGGAATCGACCATTCAATAGTCTCCGTCTCCGTGTTATAAATTATCGTGCCCTGGTTAACCGTGATCAGTGAAGTATAATTGTCAACCGTTACCCCGGGAATGGAGAACATTTCTCCTATCGGGTCGGTCACCAGGGCATCAGTAGCGGCATAGGCTATGTTTCCGGCGATGGTCTGGAAGATAACTTCCAGGTCTTCCGCAGTTGCTTTGTAGGATTTGCCTGGACTGGCCATCCTCTCCAGTATCTTTTGCCCGTCAACCCCGGCAGAGAGACCCACCGAGTAAACAGTGACACTGTCAGCCTTGGCATACCCGGACTCGGCAATAGCGCTATGCCCATGGTGGTAGTAGTAATAGCGAGGGTAGAAAAACCCCGTGCTACCAATATAGGTGATCATCGATGTGCCATCCCCAGCTGCTGCGCCATTATGATTAAAGACAGACTCGGCCAGGTCGTCTCTTGTATACCACCAATTGCCTGACTGTACGAAATAATTTGAGTTTAGGTTACTGGTTATGTTATTAATACGGTAGCTATATGTTGGTTCGCCGTCACTTAGAAGGACAATGTTCTTGTTTTCTGCTGAACTCGCATCAAGAAGTTTTCTGGCCTGCCTTATTCCTGCCTGGGTAAAGGTGCCGCCTAAAGCGGTAAGCCCATCAATGGCATCAAGCAGCTCCTCTTTACCGCTTGCATCCTGAAAACCGCAATCCACAGTAACAGCTCTAGCACCCATGTAATCGCTTGAAAAAGAAACTACCGCTATCCTGGTGGAGGGATCACCCTCATCGAGCAGGGTATTGACAAATTGCCTGGCTGCGTTTTTGGCAGAGGTCATTCGCTCTCCGTCCATACTCCCGGATCGGTCTATGACTAGAACTATGTCTGATCTTTTGGTTAAATTCTTACCAGTAAGAGTCAGAGTCACCTCCCACCGGTTGCTCGTCCCCTCCACCGGCAAGGCTGTTTTAGATAGCTGCAAAGACCCGGGCTCCGGCCATTCGATATTATCATGATCTCCGGGGTGGCCGGTAAGGTATAACTGCGCAGGTGCCATGCCGGAACGTACTACGGCAGGTAATGAAGTTTTAGATGCGGGATAAAATAGAGCTGGGGCAGAGATTTCCCGGGGGTTGTCCAGGCCATCCGGGTTTTCACCCGGGCTATCAATAACACCTGGCACTACCGGGTTCTCTTCTTTCGAGCAAGAGTCTTTTTCCTGCGCCAGGATTATCCCTTGCAAGCCAACCCCTAGAAGCAGCATCAGAGCAATGCTTACTACAAACCAGCTGGATATCTTCTTCCCCACTTCTTACCACCTTCGTTAACCCTAAAGTTTATACATCCGGACACAATGCCTGAGGCCTCCACCGTGGTCCACGTGAAGAGGCTACCACTGGCCCGTGAAGTTGAACTTTTCTTGATCACTATAGCAGCTTCTGGTTGCAACCCAGTTGCACTAATGGGAATATATGGCTATTGGAAGTTGAAGGTGGCCGGCCGCTCCTTCTGAAAGAGCGAGAAAGAGGCAAAACGGAGGCAGCGCCGTAGAGCCGGGATCGGAGAGAAAAAGACCGGGGTTGGCAGTTCTACTTTCGTACTTATGCTAAAGAGTGCACTTTCACCGATTTTTTAATGGCGTAAGGACCCAGATCTCTCATCCCTCCCGCCAGCGAAATTATTTTAAAGATATCTTCTTTGTGCTCACTTTTCCACCATGAGCCGGCCAGCACCGAGACTTTGCTTTTCAAAAACGCGTCCGGGAAGATGGGTGTGGATGCGCCGATCATAACTACTTCCCGCGCACAGGAGCAGAATTTCAAAAGCTCGTCAACCGAGCCGTTAATTACCGTGGTTCCACTGAGGATCACTATATCGCAGGCGGGCAGCAGCCGGGGCTGTTCCTCCACCGGGAATAGCGGATCCCCGTCCCTACCGCACTTCGATTTCCCCTCATCAAAAAGATAGAGCTCTTTTACCTGGGGCCGGATCATTTTGACCACGGGAGAGATATGCCCGATCATGCCGACGGTATCGCTTTCACGCAGCTCAATGCCAAACGGCCGGCCAGGCACTTCGCTATCCTTTAGCTTCTGCGCCCGTGATGCAGCCGCTAACACCGCAGTTCCGACAGCGCGCTGCAGATGGTCGCTACCGTTAACTGCCCATGCTGCAATGTCGGTAGCGTCCTCTCCGATCAGCTGCTGCCCGTAGGGGAAAGCCGAACAACCGCCTTTTAACCCTTCCCGCAGAACATAAGAGACGCCGATGTAGCCGTTGTCCAGCTCTGCGGCAAGCAGAGAGAGGCCGATCACGACGTCCTTTACTTTTCGGCCCTGCAGATAAGGCCGGGCACTTCTTAAAACTGATTCTATGATCATTTCACATCTCCTCCTAGCCAAATTACCGGGCGATCTACACCCGATCTCATCCAACGCATAAATGCAGATCTCCCTTACAGCGTAAAACAGTTTTAAGGCTTACCGCTGTTAAGATTCTTGTATAAACGCAAATGGCTCTCCCGATATTGCATCGGGCTCTCCGAGTCCAAAGTGGTCGTGCAGGGTATGCACAGCAGCAGTGAGATCAGGGCGACGGATTAAAAGCGAAATGGAGATATTGGAGTCGGCTGTCTGCAAGATGGAAATTCCCTTTTCGTTAAGTGCACGGACCACCCGCGCCATTACCCCGGGGAGACCACGCATGCCAAAACCGATTACCGAGACCTTGGCACAATCTTTTTCTACGCGGAAGCCGATCCCCAGTTTGCTTAACACCTGCGCGGCCCGGTCAAGAGCCTCCTCTTTGATCGTAAATATTTTTAAGGTCGGAAAGACACTGATCAGATCGATGCTAATGCCCGCTTCAGCCAGGTTTTCAAATAGCTTCATCTCAAGGTCCGGATCGGGGTCGGTAAATTCAACGACCAGCTGCACGATATCGACGGTATGGACGATCCCCGTAACCACCCGCCCCGGTGACAAAACGGAAAAACCGCTGTCGGCAGATGCGGAAACACCGTTACAAATCAGGGTGCCGGGACCCTCTTCGGTGAGACTGCGAATCACGATATTGAGGTTATGTTTCATGGCCACCTCTACGGCTGGCGGATGGATCACTCTGGCCCCTTCATAAACCAGCTGGCAGACCTCGCTGTGGGTCAGCCGGGGAATCACCCGCGCCTCTTTCACGATATGCGGGTCGGCAGTGGCAATACCGCAGACATCGGTGTATATCTCTACCAGTTCGGCTTGCAGCGCAGAGCCTAAAATTACGGCCGTGGTATCGCTGCCACCTCGGCCCAGGGTATTGATCTCCCCGTCGGGGGTAATCCCCTGAAATCCGGCGACAACAGCGACAACCCCCTCCTGCAGGCACTGCTTAATCCGGTCGGGCTCACAGGCAACCACCCTTGCCTGGCCGTAACAACCGTCCGTGGTCAGGCCGGCCTGGAAACCGGTAAAAGCCCGGGCCTTGATCCCGGCTTTATGTAAAGTAGCCGCCAACACCACCGCCGAGATGATCTCACCGCAGTGCATGATCAGATCGAGCTCTCTTAAGGAGATCTGTGAATAAATATTTTCCGCCAGTTTTTTCAAGGTATCGGTAGCATAGGGGGCTCCGGCACGACCCATGGCTGAAACTACCGCCACCGGCATATATCCGCCAACCAGGGCCTGGCGGATACGTTCTACAGCCGCTTCTCGTATTTGCGGTGTGGCTATAGAAGTACCACCAAATTTTTGCACAATAATTTGCAATTCAGTCCAACTCCCGATAAAAAGATCTTACAGGAGCAGTTCGGCGATCTGCACAGAATTAACCGCGGCACCTTTACGGATATTATCTGCTACCACCCAAAGATTCAAGCCATAAGGCACAGAATAGTCGGTCCGGATTCGCCCGATATAGACTTCGTCACGCCCGCTGACCTGCAGCGGCATCGGGTAAACCAGCTCCGCAGGATTATCCATAACCGCCAGCCCCGGCGCTTTTCCAAGAATCTGCCGGGCTTCTTCTGCTGTCAGCGGAGATTGCAGCTCTATGTTTAAAGCAATCGAATGGCCGTTGATTACTGGTACACGGACGGTCGTTGCAGTAACCGGCAGATCGGGCAGGCCCATGATTTTTCGCGTCTCCTGTACCATCTTGACCTCTTCCTTGCAGTAGCCATCGTCCAGGAAAAGATCGAGCTGCGGAACCAGGTTGAAGGCTAGCTGATGGGTGCAGGTTGCACCTTTGTGGGGAATATACTCCGCGACAACCTCTTCCCCGGCCAGATAAGCGCGGCACTGCTCCTTCAGCTCCTCGACCGCTTCGCGGCCTGCCCCGGAGACAGCCTGGTAAGTCGCCGCAACCACCCTTTTCAGCCCGGCGGCCTGCTGTAACGGTTGCAAGGCTACCACGGTCTGAATAGTTGAGCAATTTGGATTGGCAATAATGCCTCGGTGGTGTTGAATATCTTCAGGATTTACCTCGGGTACAATCAGGGGCACCTCGGCATTCATCCGGAAAGCATTGCTGTTATCGATGACTACGGCTCCGTGCCGAACCGCTTCATGAGCCAGCTCTTTGCTGATTGTTTCACCGGCAGTAAAAAAAGCAATGTCGATTCCGGCAAAAGACTGTGGCAAGGCCTCTTCCACAAGATATTCCCGTTCACCCGCCTTTACCTTGAAACCTTCGGAGCGCGCCGAGGCAAGCAGTTTGAGCTCCTCCATGGGAAAATTTCGTTCCAGCAGGACATCAACCATGGTCTGGCCGACCATGCCCGTAGCCCCGACTACCGCCACCCGGTATTTTTTCGCCATAACCACTCCTCCATTCTGATATCTAGTTTATGGATCAAGTTGGATTACTGTGACCCGCGGTTAAACAATTTTTTATGCCGGACCGCTCCTGAATACCGGGTCGCCTGGCCCGGTCAGTTAAAGCCCGATGGGTTCTCGAAAGTCTCATGAAATGCAGGGAAAGTCCGGGCTACTTCACCTTCATTTCAATCGGTTCCTCCGGGGGCCTCTTCCTGGACCAGTGCAGTGATTACCGGCCGGTAGCGACCGCTCCTTTTAACGCGGCGGTCCCAGAGGCTAATTCCCCCAAAGATCAGCGTCATCACTACAAGACCCAGCCCGGCTGCAGCCAGCTCGCGATAGGCTTTCCAGCCGAGAGCGGCAGTAAGTTTCAGCCCTAAAACTATCCCCGCCACCAGCCCGGCTAAGGGTACCAGGTAAAGCACAAAGGCGATAAAAAGTGCCCGCCGGTCATCCATCTCGATAAGCACCCTCTGACCTCTCCGCGCCCGAATGGGGTTTAAAGCTTCCACGTAATGTTCCCGCCGATCTTCGGCGCCGAGTAGACCGCAGCGGCCGCAGTTTTCACACGAAAGATGGCGCCGCAGGTGCACCACTGCCGTCTTCCCCTTTTCCTCTTTCACTGTGCCAAATCGTTCCAACGGCAACACGCTCCAGTTAACTTACTTACGATTAAACCCATTTTAGCACGGTTCATCCCAGATGACAAAAGGGAGCCAGCCCAAAAGAAAAAGTGGGACACCAGTAAACTTCTCCGGCGTCCCACTTTTTTTTACACTAATCGATTAGGCGAATGCCTCGGGAACATCTTTAAGTACGGCATAGCTGAAAACAGGGCCGTCTTTACAGACATAAAGGTTCCCTGCATTGCAGCGGCCGCATTTGCCGATGCCGCACTTCATCCTGTTTTCCAGGGTAGTATAGATCTGCTCGTCGGCAAAGTTCAGTTTCTTTAAGTTTTCCAGGACGAAACGAATCATAATCGGCGGACCGCAGGTAATGGCGATGGTATTCTCCGGCGAAGGATTGACCTCCATCAGCAATGACGGGACAAAGCCAACATAGTGCGGCCACCCTTCTTCCTCGAGATCGACCGAGAGGTGACAGTTTATGCCGTCAACTTTCTCCAGTTCAGCAAATTCCTGCTTGAAACAGAGATCCCCCGAAGTGCGGGCACCGTAGATCGTGGTTAGCCCGGCATAATCACCCAGGTTGGCCTTAACATACTCTACGATCGGACGTAGGGGAGCCTGGCCGATCCCACCACCGACGGTGAGGATCTTCTTTCCCTTCCAATCGTCAACCGGAAAGCTGTTTCCGTAGGGGCCGCGCACGGTCATCTTGTCCCCCGCCTCGAGCTGGTGTAAAGCTGTGGTCACCTTGCCTGCTTTCATTACTGAAAAACGCAAATACCCTTCTTCCGTCGGCGAGGAGGAGATCGAGATCATGCTCTCGCCCACGCCGAGCACCCCGATCATGGCACACTGGCCTGGACGGTGGCTCCAGCTGTCCCGCACGGCCGGATCGTCGAGAATTACTTTGAAAGTTTTAATGCAGCGCTCTCCGCCAGTTTCATTCCAGGCTTCCTCAACCGTCGCAGTATAAGGGATATAAGGATTGTCGTGATTTTTCATCGCGCCGCTTTCACCTGCCTTAGAATGTCGATCAAGTCGATATTGACCGGGCAGAGGTTGGAGCACCGCCCGCATCCGACACAGGCAATTACCCCGAACTTATCGACAAAATATGAATATTTATGGTTAATTCGATTACGAGTCCGCTCACGACGGGTCGGACGGGGATTATGCCCTGAAGTGTGCTTCGTATATTCGGCAAACATACAGGAATCCCACATCCGGCAGCGCCGTCCCGCAGGGCCTTCTACTTCATCCTGGATATCGAAGCAGTGACAGGTAGGGCAGAGATAGGTGCAAATACCGCAGCCCAGGCAAGCTGCAGAAACCTTCTCCCAGAGCGGATCCTCCCACAGCTGTGGCAACGCCTCCGGAATCCCCTCCGGATCTACGTTCCACTTGATTTTAGCCACAGCATCCTCTACCAGTTGCTCCTTCTGCTTGACAGCATCAGCAGGAGCTTCTTCCAGGAGATCTTTGAACTCTTCTACAAGCGCTTTCCCTTTTTCTGTTATGTCTTCCAGAAGATAGCTCTCCCCCAGATCGCTCATTAAGATATCCAAACCCTCAGGGGAGGCCGGGCCCCCGCCTACCGACGAGCAGAAACAGTTCAAATCCGGCTCATTGCAGGCCAGGCCAATCAGGGTAGTGCGCTCGCGCCGTTCCAGGTAATAGGGATCTTCAAAATCCCAGCGGAAGAGTTTTTCCACAAGCGCCATCGCCCGGGCATCACAAGGGCGCACTCCCAGTAAAACCATCTCTTCATCGAGCCCGGGAAGCTCCAGGTCTGTCTGTCCCAGAGAAAACCGGCATAGTGTCTCCGTCTGGGGAAAGACCAGCGCCTTGGGGGGCACCGTCGTGTTATCCTCATCGAGGTGCACTGTTTGGCCCTCCGCAACGCGAGCAAACTTCTTCATTTCGCCCTGCACCGCCGGCGCCCAGAGGTTTTTGCCGGAAAGCTTCCCGGTAAACTCGGACCATTTTTCCTTATGCAACAGCATCGCTGACATATCGCTCTCACCCACCTCTACAAGATAAATTCCTCTGGGTCGTCAGGCTTATAACCGGCCTGGAACGGTTCAGCCTCCGGATCAAGCCCCGGTTCAAACCCGTATTCTTCACGCACCGTTCGAGCAAGCTTCCGGTTCAACTTGCCCAGCGGAATACCGGCCGGGCAGACCCGCTCGCACTCGCCGCATTCAATGCAGCGTCCGGCAAGGTGAAAAGCCCGGGCCAGGTGAAACGCGGTATTCTCTGAAAAGTTAACGGCGCGGTTGACCCAGGTCGGGTCAAGGCGATCAAGAATACAATCCTCGCAGTAGCATAAGGGACAGGCATTCCGGCAGGAATAACAGCGGATACATTTGGAAAACTGCTCCTCCCAATAAGCCCACCGCTCCGCCGTCTCTTTTGCTTCAATCTCGGCCACGCCGCTGTCATCAGCAGTTGCCCACGGCTCCACCGGTTCTCCAATAGTCAGGTCGCTGATCACCGGGTTGGGATGACGACAGAGACGGCATTTTTCTGCCAACACCTCTGTACGCGGGATTGCCGTTTCCCCACCCTCGCCAACCAGCAGAAAATCTTCTCCATCCCACTTGACCTCGGCAGCTGCCTCTGTTTCCGGATACTTCTCCGCAAGCAGCTCCCGGTCGACCATCCCCGGACAGGGCAAGCCTATAACCACAACCTCTTCACGCTTAATCCCTTTTTCTACCAACAGCTGGGCCACTGCCCGGCTGTCGCATCCCTTGACCAGCAGGGCAACTTTACGCTGATCAGGCTCTTGCCCCCGGGGAACCGGCAATTTTTCGACTAAGGTAAGATAAGTAGCCAGGTTGGAGATACAGAGGGGTGAAAAAATCAGCTCATCGACCCCGGCAGCGTCTTCAATAAAATATGGTGCCACGCGGTAACCGAAAGTGCCCCGACGCCAGCCAAGTAGATATTTGACATCGTCCCGGGAGACAATCTCGGCTGCAGTTTTACGTAATTTGTCCAGATCCATCTATTTCCCCTCCTCACCAGCCAATTTGCCGGCGCCTGAATTGATCAAAAGGTCCGGCCGCCCTGGCATCTTCCACTGCTTTTTCGACAACCTCTTTCCACTTATGCCCTTCCGAGGCAGAGACCCAGCTCATATTGAAACGGCGCGGGTCTACGCCGGTAAATTCAAGAAGCTCTTTAAGTAACTTCAAACGGCGGCGGGCGTAAAAGTTCCCCTCCATGTAGTGGCAATCCCCGGGGTGACATCCCGAGACGAGCACCCCGTCGGCACCCTGCTGCAGGGCATTAACCACGTAAAGGGGGTTCACCCGGCCCGAACACATTACCCGAATAATCTTGATATTTGCCGGGTACTGAATCCGGCTGGTTCCGGCCAGGTCTGCGCCAGCATAAGAGCACCAGTTACATAAGAAAGCAACAATATTCGGTTCAAATTGCTCGCTCATCTAATCCCCCCCAATGCCGCAATTTGTGGTAGAATCTGCCGGTCCCGGAAGGACCTCGGCTGAATAGAATTAGACAGGCAACCGGCCGAGCAGGAACCGCAGCCTTTACAGAGTGCTTCATTGACCCGGGCCACCTCTACCGAATGGCCCATCCGGTTGATCGTGACCAGTTCAATAGCAGTGTAAGGGCAGATAGAAACACAGAAACCACATCCCCGGCAGGTATCTTCAATAACCTCTGCTACCTGGGCATCGATGGCCACTTTGCCCCGGGCCAGCGGAATCAAAGCCGAAGCTGCCGCCCCTTTGGCCTGGGCTACGGTATCGGGAATATCCTTGGGACCCTGGCAGCACCCGGCCAGAAAGACACCGTCGCTGGCGGTATCAACCGGGCGCAGCTTCGGATGAGCCTCCAGGAAAAAGCGATCCGGCGATTGGGAGAGCCGCAGCAGATCGATGATCTTACGGTCGTCACTACGGGGCTCCAGACCTACCGCCAGGACAACCAGGTCGAATTCATCCTCAAGGGGAGTAGCGGTTAACGTATCTTCAACCTTAACCACCAGCTTATTCCCCCGTTTGAAGATCTCCGAAGGATTACCCCGCACGTAGCGAATTCCTTCGCGGCGGACCCGGTCGTAAAACTCTTCAAAACCTTTCCCGAATGCCCGTACGTCCATGTAGTAAACCTTGACCGTGGCATCGGGGATTTTATCCTTGATCAGGTGAGCCTGCTTAGCAGTATACATGCAGCAGACCCGGGAGCAGTATTCGTTGCCGACGCTCTGATCTCGGGAACCGACACATTGGATAAAGGCGATCTCTTTCGGGGTAATCTCCTCTTCTCCATTGTGGACCACGATATCCCCCCCGGTAGGACCGGAGGCAGAGACGAGCCGCTCCATCTCCAGGCCGGTGATCACGTTGGGATAGTCCGTGTAGCCGTACTCCGGTTTCTTGGCCGGGTCAAAAACGTCGAACCCTGTCGCTACCACGATGGCACCAACCTTGAAGGTGACAATCTCGTCTTTTTGTTCAAAGTCTATGGCTTCGGCCCTGCAGGCATCGACACATTTCGGACTCTTACCGCACCGGCCCCGGGTTAGAAAGAGACACTTTTCCGGATCAATTGTATATTTCGCCGGGACCGCCTGTGGAAAAGGCAGGTAGATCGCGCTGCGCTTGCCCAGTCCCTCGTCGAATTCGTTGGGGAAACGGTTGGCCAGGCGGCATTCCTTAGCACAATCACCACACCCGGTGCATTTGCTTACGTCGACATAACGCGCTTTTTTGCGCACCTTCACATCGAAATTACCGACAAAACCGCCGACCTCTTCCACCTCTGAATAGGCCAACAGCTCAATATTCGGGTGGTTGGCGGCATCAACCATTTTCGGAGTAAGAATACAGGCGGAACAGTCCAGGGTAGGAAAGGTCTTGTCCAGCTGTGCCATCCGCCCGCCCACAGAGGGGCTCTTCTCCACCAGGTAAACCTTGAACCCGGCATCGGCAATATCAAGCGCCGCCTGGATACCGGCAATGCCCGCTCCAATAACCAAAGCCGCCGGCTCAGCATCTACTTCCCGGGAGGTCAGCGGCTCGAGCAGTCGCACCTTGGCCACAGCTGCGGCGACCAGGGTTTTAGCCTTGGCGGTGGCCGCCTCCCGATCTTCGTGTACCCAAGAGCCCTGCTCCCTGATATTGGCCATCTCCAGGTAATAGGGGTTTAACCCCACCTCCTGGAGGGCCTTGCGAAAGGTGGGCTCGTGCATGCGCGGTGAGCAGGAGGCCACCACTACGCGGTTCAGCCCATGTTCCTTAATATCGTTTTTAATCAGGAGCTGCCCAGGGTCGGAACACATATACGAATAATTGCGCGCAACCACTACGTTTGGTAAACTTTGCGCATATTCTGTCACCTCTTCCACATCGACGGTAGCGGCAATATTGATACCGCAATGACAGATATAGACGCCCAGTTTCGGTTTTTCCGTCATCTGCTTATTCATCCTCCCACAGAGATTCGGCCTTGCTAAGGGGTTCTCTTCAGGCAGCAGCGCTATCCTTTTAACTCCTTCAGTTTTTCAGTTAGCTTGGGCACAACTTTGTGCAGGTCGTCAATGATAGCATAATCGGCTTCCGCAAAAATCGGCGCATTGGGATCCTTATTGATCGCGACGATGGTTTTGGCTCCCTTGATTCCGGCCACGTGCTGGAAGGCGCCAGAGATACCCATGCAAAGATAAAGCTTCGGCTTGACTGTTTTGCCCGAGGTGCCGACCTGGCGGTCACTTGGCAGCCAGCCGGCGTCACAGGCCGCACGCGAACCACAAAGATCGGCCTTAATTACTTCAGCCAGCTCCTCGGCAATCGGCAAGTTCTTATCTTCTTTCAGGCCGCGCCCAATTCCGACCAGGATTTCAGACTGGGTGATATCAACATCGCCAACTTCGGCTTCGATATATTCTACGAATTTGCGGTAGTCAAGATCTTCTTTTAACGGAGAGTCGAGCTTCTCTATCGTGCCGGCAGCAGCCGGTTCCGGAGCTTCAAAAGCAGCTTCGCGGATCGTAACCAGGTACGTATCCGCCGGTTTAAACGCAATCTGCGCATTAACCTTTCCGGAATAAAGCTGCCTGGTGGCTTTAAGAACGCCGTCCTCCACCTCCAGCCCGACAACATCGGCAACAAAGGGCAGTTTTTTCTCTACCGCCAGCGCCGGAGCCAGATCCACGCCCTGTGCGGTCTGTCCGAGCATAACCAGTTTCGGCTTGTAGTCGTCAATCAATGCAGAGATTACTTTCTGGTACTTGTCAGAGTTGTAATCGGCAAATAGGGGGTCGTCCACTACAAGAACTTTAACCCCATAACCGGCAATTTTCTCGGCCATCTGGTCGAGATCGTTGCCTAGTAGCAGGACCATCACTTCGCCGCCCAAATCCTTCGCCAGTGAAGGGGCCAGCGAGAGCATTTCAAAAGTAATATCCCGCAACTCTCCCCGACGGTGTTCCGCCAGTACTAAGACGTTACCCATTTTAGACCAGACCTCCTTTAACCAGAATCGAAGCCAACTTCTCAGCCTTCTCCTCAGGTTCGCCCTCGATTATTTCAGCTTTCGATTCAACTACCGGAATATAAAGCTTTTCCAAAGTAATCTGGGATGCCTCCGCGTTCACATCTCCCTCGGCAATACCCAGGTCATCTAAATTTACTACTTTCAACTCTTTTTTCTGAGCCTGGCGGATACCACGGATGGGAGCATAACGCGGCTCATTAATCCCGGTCTGGATAGTCAAGACGGCGGGTAAGTTAATCTCAACTACCTCCATCAGCCCACCCTCGAGTTCGCGGTATGCTTTAACCTTACCATCCTCGATCTCCACTTTTTTGACATAGGCAGCATGGGGAACACCCAGTATTTCAGCCAAGGCTACCCCGGTAGTCGCTTGACCGTAGTCATTGGCCATGCACCCGGTGAGGACCAGGTCGAATTCCTGATCTTTGATCGCCCCGGCAAGAACCCGGGCCACCATCAACGGATCATGGGAGGCAATACGTTCATCCTCGATCCGGATGGCATTGTCACAGCCCTTGGCCATGGCCATACGGATCATGACATCTGATTCCTTCGGCCCGATAGAGACCACGGTGACATTGCCTCCATATTTCTCCTTGATTAAAACTGATTCTTCTACCGCGTAATTATCGGCGTCGTTGATATCAAAAGAAAAGCGGCTGCTATCAACCTCCGTGCCCTCCGGATTAAGTTTAATCTCCGCTTCCGAAGTATCGGGCACATACTTGATACAGGTAAAAATTTTCATTTAATCCTCCACCTCCTAAGCGGAATTAGATTTATCCTGCGCTCCGTCCAACTCTCCCAAAAGCTCCATGATTTCAGCCACCCGCATCTCCTCTTCATATCCCAATGCCTTCACGGCATCTTCCAAGGTTAGGACACAGAAGGGGCAAGCCACCGCCACGATATCGGCTTCCAGAGCGCGGGCATCTTTAATTCGCGTTTCGGCCAGGCGCTCTATTTTTGATTCAGATTCCACCCACATTTTCCCGCCACCACCCTCACAGCAGAGGCTGCGTTCACGGGCCCGATTAAATTCGACCAGTTCCACTCCCTCAATGGCTTTCAACAAGCGGCGCGGTTCATCAAACACTCCGCTCTGCTTGCCCAGGTAGCAGGGGTCATGAAAAACAATCTTTTTTGCCAGGCCGTTCTTGAAAACCAGCTTCTCCTGCTCCAGTAGCTCCGCCAGCAGTTGAGTATAATGAAGTACCGGTTTGTTTAAATCGGGGTAATGAGTCTTGAAAGTAGTAAAACAATGCGGCGAAAGGGCCACGATCCGTTTAGCCTGGTATTCATTTAACAGTTCTGTATTATCCTCGACAATCATTTCAAAAAGGCCGTCTTCACCAAGGGTGAAAACCTCGCTGCCGCAACAAGATTCATCTTCACCGAGAAACGCGTAATCTACACCGGCTTTCTCAAGCAGGCGGACCATGTTTTGAGCAACGATCTTGACACGCGGATCGTAGGCGATCGTACAGCAGACAAAGAACAGGTTTTCGACGCTCTGATCAGGCTGAGCAATTTTTACATCCAATCCTTCCATCCAATCACCGCGGGTGGCTCTCGGCTTTTCCCAGGGATTGCCTTCCATAAAAGTGCTCTCGAGGGCATCCCGCACCGTTGGCTGGGTTTTGCCGCTTTCGACAACGAGCGACCGCAGGCCGATCAATACCTCCAGTGGCTTCAGCCCCTTTGGGCAGCGGACCGCGCAGGTATGACAGCCGGTGCAGTCCCAAATTTCGGCCATCCTGGAGAGCTCGTCCAGCAGATCTTCATTGTAAGCGTCATAGACAAAACGGCGTACATTTAAATTTGTCCGCACCGTTACCGGGCAACCGCCGGTACACCGCCCGCATTGAATGCAACCCAGCAGGTCAAACTTTTCAGCAAAAGTTTGGTTTTCGGTAGTCATCTTCATACCCCGCATCAGTAAAATATTTTTCCTCCAGGCCGCGGCACGGGCTGAGGAAATGAAAAAATCTTAATACTGCTATCACCAACCCCCTTTTGAACTTTAGGAAATAACTCTTTAATGTGTCAATACAAACCTACAATCCCTTGTTTTCGACGTTACACGTCCTAAATCCTTCTAGCAATTCGAAAACATTTTACATTAGAATATTGCCAGGCTTTAGCCACAAACCCGGTTGCAGAATAAGAGCACCCGGCCCCGGTTATAATATGAGGTAAACGTTTTCATGAGGTGAATGGCCCTAGAAGCCGAAAAACTTTACCCCAGGCTTAACGAGGAAGCGCTGCAAATCTTGAAAGAAGCTGAAACAGCTATTAACCGCTACCCCGGTGACGAAACGGATTCTGCCGGAGAAATTTATTTAACCGCCTTACACCGCAACCAGTGAACAGAACCGGCAAGAATGGAAGTTAATAATTTTGTATTTTATTGTTAACTTCTGCTTATATAGCAGTATAATTGCAAAATATTGTAGACTTGCCCTTGAACCAAGTTCTTACAACCTCATTAATCAACTTACATTAATGGATGAAGATTGTATTATTATGAAAATATTCCTTGTGAAAAAAAGGTATTCACTCTTTTATGTCGAATAGCCATACTTACCATCCCAATTTTGAGGTGAGAGTAGTGGATCCGGTAAATAGTAAGCATCGCCTCTTTCAACAGATAGAAATATTAAGAGATAAGTTGCACCAAGAAAAAAATTTAACCAACCATGATGTCTTGAAACTAAGTGCCGAACTTGACCTGCTAATTCTGGAAGCGATGAAAAACAGAAACAACAATATAAGCTAAAGGTCAAGATACGGTTATTTTCCCCGGGGCGTCCGCGGTAATCTCCCCGATATAATCTTTCCTGAGATTCCGCTTTTCCAAAGCTGCGCTCAAAGCTGCAGCGCGCTCTGGCGGCACGGCAATCAATAGGCCCCCCGAAGTCTGAGGATCAAAAAAGATTAAGAGGCATTCCTCCTTTTTCTGCTCCTCTCCCGCCCAGTAAACCGAGCCTTGAAAATAGCTCAGATTACGGTAGGCTCCCCCGGGTATCAGTCCTTTCGCCGCCATCTCCCCGGTCCCGTGGTAAACAGGAACCGCTTTACGATATATTTTAGCTCCGGCGCCGCTGGCGACAAGCATCTCATGTAGATGGCCAAGCAGGCCAAAACCAGTAATATCGGTGGCCGCAGAGGCCCCGGCCTCAACCATTGCCTCCGCAGCAGCAGCATTGAGAGCAGCCATTCCCTGCAAGACCTCCCCGGCCTCCTGAACGGTGAGCTGGTCGCCCTTTATCGCGGTGGTGATAATGCCGCTGCCGAGGGGTTTAGTTAAAAAGAGCCGATCGCCGGGACGAGCACCGGCGCTGGTAATCATCTGCCGCGGGTCAACCACCCCGGTCGCGGCCAGCCCGTACTTCGGTTCGTCATCTTCAACGCTGTGACCCCCAATCAAGACCGCCCCGGATTCCCTAATTTTATCAAATCCGCCACGCAAAATCTCCGCCAATATATTCAAAGGCTGTTTCTCAGATGGAAAGCAGACCAGGTTTAAAGCCGTCAGTGGCTTTGCCCCCATGGTGTAAAGATCGCTGAGAGCATTGGCCGCCGCAATTTGCCCGAAAAGATAGGGATCGTCAACCACCGGAGTGAAAAAATCAATAGTCTGGACCAAGGCCATCTCTTCAGAGAGGCGGTAGACTCCGGCATCAGCATAGTGCTGATGCCGGTTTAGATAAGCCGGATCGTCGACAGACGGTAAACAGCACAGAACCTGTGCCAGGGCTTCAGGCCCAATTTTTGCCGCTCACCCAGCGCTTGAGGTCATCGATGTAAGCCGGATCTTTTCCTTTTTCATAGCTAACACCTCCCGCCTGGTCTTTTTTTAAGTTAGTAAATTTTAGGACCGGGCACTAGCCATGGTTTAACAGTTTCACGGGGACGCGGTGATCGCCGACGCGGCGGGTCAGCTTTAAATAGTCGAAATGCTCGAGTAACGGCTGCACGATCTTCCGCGAACTGCCGGTAAGGTCTCTAAACTGGGCCAGGGTAATTGTATCGGCAGTAGTGAAATGAGCGCGCAGCAGCTCAACCGCTTCATCGTAGGCCTCCCGGTGAAAATAAAGCTCGTCATTTATTTTCACCAGCTGGCCGCGGTTTACCAGGTAGCTGTAATAGTCTTCCGGCTGCTGGCTTTCAATCCCCGCCCGGGAGAGTGCCTCCTTAACCGTGGGAGGCTGGAACAAGGCCCCGGCATACACTTCCGTTAAACGTGCAAGCTGCGCCTGCTCTTGCGTAGAAGGCCTGGGAGTAAAACCTTTCCGGCTGACCAGATCTCCTTGCAGCACGACCTGCCCCTGCTCCTGTAGCCGCTCTAGAAAAAGGTCATATTCCCGCAAGCCCAGTTCACGAGGCAAGGCTCCCTTTAACCGTGCCCGGGAGATACCCGGTAGCAAGGGATGATCACGATGATATTCTTCTACTTCGTGCAACAGTCGGCGTTCCCATTCTTCAAAGCACTTCCGGGTAAGATAGCTTTGGCCAAGCTTCTCGACAACCCCTTTTTGGGTTAGCCGCTTAAGGATATCATGCAGCCGCTTCTCGTCCAGGCGAGTCTCCCGGGCCAGGTGAGCCGGGTCGGCGATAAGCAGGCCGGATAGTTTCTGGTAGATGAAAGCCTCGTCTCCTCCCGCCTCCGGGTCCTGCTCCATATCTTCAAGGTGTGCAAAAGAGGCCCGGCGAAAACGGCGATGCCGTGCCGGAGCGGGGTCGAGCACCCGCCCTCCCCCAATCGTGGTCATCGGTGAGTATGAACGGATAATAAAACGGTCGGCCCGGTCTGCTACCAGGGGGTGGTTAAGGCGGCACTGAACGAAGCATTTTTCACCCGGCCTGAGCTCATCGCAATCAAGCAGCAACAGGCGCGCCACCACCCGGGCGGTTCCCAAAAATAAGTGAACCGGATCCAAATTTTTAAGCGGCCGGGGAGCTCCTGGCAGCAGCGAAAGCGAAGCGTCGAGAAGCTTTGTCGGTTGGTAGTAGCCGGGCGAGGCGATAACGTTGCCGCGCCGGACTTCTGCCTTTTCAATTCCGGCCAGGTTTAACGCCACCCGCTGTCCGGCCCGGGCTTCTTGCCGGTTACGCTCATGAACCTGAATGTTGCGCACGCGCGCCTCCAGGCCGGATGGAACAATCTCAACTCTATCGCCTTCCCGGACGCTCCCGCGGAAAAGTGTTCCGGTAATCACGGTACCAAAGCCGGCGATAGTAAAAGAACGATCCACCGGCAACCGCAGCGGCCCCGACGAATCCCGGGGAGACAGCTCAAGGGTAGCCGAACTGATCCGCTCTTTCAGTTCGTCAATACCTTCGCCGGTAAAAGCAGAGACGGCGTGGATAGGAGCATCGGCAAGAAAGGTCCCTTCCAGCTCCGCGGAGATCTCCTCCTGGATAAGTTCCTGCCACTCTTCGTCAACCAGGTCAGTCTTGGTAATGACGACGATCCCTTTTTCCAATCCTAAAAGCTGTAATATCTGCAGATGCTCCTTCGTTTGCGGCATAACCCCTTCGGTAGCATCAACCACCAGCAGAACCAGGTCCATCCCGGCGGCCCCGGCAAGCATATTATGGATAAAACGCTCGTGGCCCGGGACATCGACAATCCCGGCCAGGCGGCCGCCAGGAAGCTCAAGGGGGGCAAACCCGAGATCAATGGAGATGCCGCGCTTCTTTTCTTCCCGCAGACGGTCGGTATCGACCCCGGTAAGTGCCCTGATCAAAACGGTTTTGCCATGATCGACATGCCCGGCAGTCCCGATAATAAGATGTTCCAAAACAATCAGCCTTTCATGTTCGTTTCCCGTAAGCCGGATAAAATAAAAGTTAGAAGCACAATCATTTCTCAGGACCGTCCATCCCCACGGCGGCAAGAATGGCTTTAAGAAGCAATCCGTCCTGCTCCGGATTAACCGTGCGCAGATCCAGCAGCAACCTCTCCTGCTGCAGCCGCACCATCACCGGCGGGTCGCCGCAGCGCAGGCGCCTGGCCAGCTCGGATGATTCCAGGTGGGGCACCTGTAAAGAAAGAAGTACTGTCGGCAGCTCCGCCGTAGGCAGGCTGCCGCCGCCGACCCGGGAGCTACCTTCCCAGAGGATAACCCCCTCTTTACCAAAGTAATCTTGAAGTAGTACAGCCAGGGTTTCGACCCGCTCCAGCAGCTGGGAAAGTGGCATCGTCAGCGCTCGCCAGACCGGTATTTCTTGAAGCGCCTTCTCTTCTTCCAGATAAAGACGCAGGGTGGCTTCAAGAGCGGCCACTGTCAGTTTATCCACCCGTAACATCCGGGCCAACTGGTTACTGCGGATCCTCTGGATAAGCTCATGCCGCCCGACAATGATCCCTGCCTGCGGCCCTCCAAGCAGTTTATCCCCGCTAAAGGCAACCAGGTCTATCCCAGCGGCAATACTATTTTGAACGCGCGGTTCCGGGGGAAGCCCGTACCTGGTTAGATCAAAGAGGAGACCGCTGCCCAGGTCCTCGATGGCCAGTAGATTACGGTCATGCGCCAGGGAGGCCAAGTCAGCGGTTTCAACCGAAGTGGTAAAGCCAACCAGGTGATAATTGCTGGGATGAACCTTCATCAGGGCTACGGTATCGTCACTAATCGCCATCTCGTAATCACGTATGTAGGTCTTATTCGTTGTCCCTACCTCCACGAGGCGGGCACCGCTGGCCGCCATCACCTCGGGAAGCCTGAAGGAGCCGCCGATCTCCACCAGCTGCCCCCGCGAAACAATCACCTCTTTGCCAGTCGCACAGCTGTTCAAAAGCAGAAAAACGGCAGCGGCATTGTTATTCACCACTACCGCTGCTTCGGCTCCGGTCAGATCACAGAGCAGCCCCTCCAGATGGGCCTGCCGTGAACTGCGCACGCCTTCTTCCAGGTCGATCTCCAGGTTGCAGTAATGCTCCATGATTCCAGCTACCGCTTCCGCCGCCGCCGCGGCCAGGGGTGCTCTCCCCAGGTTGGTATGGAGAACAACCCCGGTAGCATTTATGACCGGCCTCAGGCTCGGCGTAGACTGGCTCAGGGCCAGCGCCGCCGCTTCACGGGCCAGCACAGCGGGAGAAAGGTCCAGGCCGGTAACAGGTTGGCCGGTTTTGCTGCTGGCGTAAATTTTCTGTCGATAAGACTGCAGTGTTTCCTGGGCCGCGGCCAGAACCAACCGGCGCGGTAACCGCTCGAGCAATTCACCAAGAGCCGGTTCCTTCAGCAACCGGTCCACCGCAGGCAACTCGCGCAGGATAGGGTGTAAATCAGCCACGGGCAACCTCCGTTTCAAAATTTAATTGCTTATAAGATTATAGCAAGAAAGAAGACGCCTTGGCAAACAAGAAACAAGAAAACAGATGCCGAACAACAGAGGCTTGTTTGTTGGCTCCTTCACAAAACATCTAAGAACCTTTTATTATTTCAAAGCTCCCCGATACATATATTATAAACCAGGGCGTCACGACCGCGCTATCACTCTGGCATTGGCGCCCGTAACTCCGGACAGCTTTACTAATCATCTGGAGGGATATCTTCTTTGACGGAAAGGCAAGCGCACTACTTGAACTCAGCGACTGTTCCTTCCTGGATTTTTAAACAATGGCCGCAACAGCACCCGCCTTGCCGGAGAGAAGCGGCTGCTATCGTCGATCTGGAAGAAGATCTGCATAAGCAGGTTGCCGTAAACACTCTGCAAACCAGGCTCTGCCTCTACGACTTTGCCACGGGAGAACGAGCCGAGCTGGAAGCACACCGGCGGCTCTACCCGGCCAGCATGATCAAGACGCTGCTTTTGCTGGCCGCACTGGAGCAGGTTGAGCAAGGGAAGTTATCGCTGGAGAGCCCTTATGTTCTTCAAGAAAGCGATAAATATGCTGGCAAAACCCCGGTTACCGGAACGGGAATACTACAATTTGTTACTGCGGGAAACATCTATACCTTCGAAGAGCTCCTCGGCCTAATGATCAGCCTTAGCGACAATGTGGCCACAAATATTATCTTTGAACAGATCGGAGCGGCGGGCTGCGCCGCCACGGCGGAAAGACTTGGCCTTAAGGATAGCGCCTTCACCCGGAAGATCTATGATCTTGAGTCGGGGCTTCCTTCAAACGTGGCCACCGCTTACGAGCTGACGCAGATGCTGCTGGCCTTGCAAAATAGAAAAGTAGCCGGGGAGCAACTTACCCGTAAAGGGATCAAGATGATGGCTGCAACTGTAGACAAGGGACGGATCGGGCGCTTCATCAAGGATCGGGTGGTAGTAGCCAACAAGGTCGGCACGGTCAGTGATCTTATCGGCGATATGGCCCTGCTTTATTTTCCCCACCGGCCGCCGCTGGCCCTGACCATTGTGGTGGAATACCCCCCTGTTCAGGAAGAGGCGACCTGCCTGATTGGCATGCTGGCCGGGCGAATCGTCAAGGCACTGGCCGATAAAGATTAACTTTAAAATGTTTCAAACGAACAGCGTTTAATTTTCCATCCGGTATTTGAAGTATTGTTCTCCATCAATAGGCTTGGACCGCCCTGGCGCACTCAAAACGGTCACCCTGGAACCTGACTCTCCGTATAAGTGATCTTCGCTTTAAAGCGCTGTAGCACTTTGATCACAGAAGGCCCTAACAGCAAGTAAAAGCAAACATTACCAAAGGCATGCATGCAGTCAAATAGAAAGCTGGCAGCATAGGCCAGAAGAATAGATGACCAGGTCAGCGGCTCGATAAAGCAGACGACAAAAAATAAGTTCATCAACCAACCAAAAAGGAAGCCCCAGGAGGCACTGAAAATAGTCATACCCACGCGGCTAACATCGGGAAAATATTTTCCCAGCGCTCCGGCACTCGCCCCGGCCAAACCCCAGAAAAGCATCTGGAAGGGAGTCCAAGGACCCTGGCCCAGAAAGAAATTTGATCCCAGCGCTCCAACGGCTCCGACCATGAAACCCGCTTGCGCCCCGAAAACATAGCCTGAAACAATCGTTAAAAAGGTAGTCGGCTGGATGCTGGGGAGTGCAGCAAAAGGCACCCGGCTAACAGCAGCCAGGGTGGCCAGAATAGAGATCAGCCCCACTTCCCGCGAGGAGAGCGTACTCTTTTCAAAATGAATGAAAAAGAGCACCAGCGCAGCTAGAAGCAGAAGCAGGGCAAAAACCGCCCAGTGCTGAAGAATAAAGCGCAACTGCCAGCTGGCCAGGGCCAAAACTCCGGCTGTCAGAAGGACGGCAGCGGCTATCCTGGCCAGCCGGTTAAGCGTCCTGACAGGCACCGGCGCCACCCCCCTGCATAATGGCAAGAGCTTCATCAACAGTCAGAATACCCTCGGCCTGGCCCCGGAACAGTCGGGCCATTTGAGGCGCATAAAAAATAGAGTCCCCGAGAATTTGCCGGGGGCCGTCACAGGCTACCTTCCCGTCACAGAGCATTACCACCCTGGCGGCATATTCCACGGCGAATTCCAGATCATGGGTCACTACTACAACCGTCCTACCGGAAGAGGCTATCTCTTGGAGCAGGCTGCCGAGCCCTATTTTCAAGCGGCAATCGATCCCCCGGGTGGGCTCGTCGAGCAGTAGCAGCGGCGGCTCCGTCACCAGGATAGAGGCTAAGGCCACCCGCTGGCGCTCACCACTGCTCAGGTCCCTGGGGTTGGCCTGCCGGAGGTGGTCAAGCCCAAGCCGTTGTAATATTTTAATGCCGATACCGTTATCCGGCAGGTTAAAGTTCTCTAGCGTAAATTTCAACTCATCCTCCACTGTATCCCGGGTCAGGTAATCATTTGGGTTTTGAGAGAGATAGCCGATATTACGCCCCATTTCAGACGGCGGCAGGTTGCGGGTGTTTATCCCTTGCAGCTGCACCGTCCCCCGGTCCGGCTTGATTATCCCCGCTAACAGCTTCAAGAGGGTGCTTTTCCCGGAGGCGTTGGGACCGATGACGGCAACCAGCTCCCCCTCTCTTATCTGCAAAGATAACCCCCTCACTGCCTCCGGGCCGTTCGGATAGGCATACCAGAGACCACGCGCCTGGAGAAGTAAAGGCTTCTGTTGCTCCTGCGCTGAAGATTTTTTTCGACAATCCCGCTTGTTCACCCGGGGCGGAAAAGACGGCAACCTGTTTTGCAGTTCCCGGCGCCCTTCTCTTACGGTCAGGGGGATTGGGGAGTCGGACCCGGGAGAAAGAGCAGCAAAAAACCGGGCTACCGGCGGTATAAAAGGTAAACCCTCTTTCACCTGCCAGCGGGCAGCCTCACCCGGGGCCTGATCGCAGATGATTTTTCCCTCTTCCATCACAACCAGGCGGTCGGCCAGGTGAAAACATCTCTCCAGGCGCTGCTCGATTAAAATTACGGTATAGCCCATCTCGCGATTCAAGGATTCAACGAGGTTAAAAATATCTGTTGCCGCAACCGGATCAAGCTGAGAGGTCGGCTCATCCAAAACAAGAATTCGCGGATGCATGGCGATGACAGAGCCGAGAACTAGCTTCTGTTTCTCCCCCCCGGAAAGGGCGGCAGTAAATTGATCGCGCAGCGGCAAAAGGTTTAAAAAGGTCATCACTTCAGCGACGCGCCGGAACATCTCCGGCCGGGGGAGCCCCAGGTTTTCAAGACCGAAGGCGATCTCCGCTTCGACCGAGGTCATCACCAGCTGCCGCTCCGGATCTTGAAAAACAATGCCCACCTCGGTATGCAAGGCGCTGCGCTGCCTGCCCTGAAGCTTTACCCCGCGCAGCAAGACCTTCCCCTGCAGCCTCCCGCCGTAAAATTCAGGAATTAACCCGGCGATCAGACGGGCCAGGGTTGACTTCCCCGAGCCGGAGCACCCGGTAACTAGAAGAAACTCACCTTCGGATATCTGCAGGTTGATCTGGTCCAATGACGGTTTATCGCGGGTAGGGTAATAGTAAGTTAAATCCTGGATCTCAAAAAAGGCCAGCGTTGCCACCCCCAAGCGAGGATTGAAGGAAAAAGCAAACAGAACATGAGCATAAGAAACCAGAAAAGAACGATATTTCCGGCGGCCGGTTGAGCAAGCTTTGGATAAAAAGAGAAAGCAGAATAACCCCGCACCCGGGCATAAACCGAGAGCAACAGGGCAAAAAGACCGCTTAGAAAGCAAAGATAATCCCTGGGGCGAACCAATTCATGACGATAATGGCTACGAGGACCGCAGCCAAAAGCCCGCGCCTGCATGGCTTCCGCTGTCTGGAGAGAGCCTTCCAGGGAAGAGACCAGCAGCAGCTCCAACAGCCAACCGTATTTCTGCAGCCGCTGCCGCAAGTTTCCCGAGCTGAAGTCAACCCCCCGCATCTGCTGGACCTCCCGGGCGGCGGCTAGATCCCGGGCCAGCGCCGGGATCATCCGTGTCGACATAGAGACTACCAGCGCCGATTTCCAGGCAAAACGAGATAAAAGGCCGGTGACTTTATCGGGATGCACCAGGGTATTGTAAAGAGCGAAAGCGGTGATCACACCCAGTAGCCGTATACCCATGGCCGCACCGTAGCAGAGCGCTTCCAGGGTAAAAAAACGTCTTCCGATTAGCGGCAGAGAAGGCAGGGACAAAAGGACCGTCTCCCCGCTCTGGCAAAGCAGGGGGTTCAGAAAGAGCACTAGAGCTGCCATCCATAGCCCCACCGTAAAATATGAAAACCATTCGCCAAGTGCATCTGAAACCACAGCGGCGAGCAGAGAGGCCAGCAGTATGCCCACCAGGTAAAGCGGGTGGTTGAAGATCAGGGGGCGCAGCAGCAATGCCGCCAGGTAAGTCAATGCCGCTACCGGGTGAAGAGTTTGCAAAAATGCGCCCTTATGCTTATAGCAAAAATTCTCGAGCATAAACTGATCCTTTCCCCAGATTTTAAACTACCTAACTACAACCGCCACGACGGTGGTGTGGTTAAAAGCTAGCTT
Organism: Bacillota bacterium; assembly: GCA_012797175.1. GTDB lineage: Bacteria > Bacillota > Dethiobacteria > DTU022 > DTU022 > JAAZPQ01. Next base: position 52,596 of record JAAZPQ010000194.1, on the reverse strand, counting down.
GATCGATCTGCCTGGTGTTATGGAAGATCTTGCCATCTTGGTACTGGTTGATCATAACTTTCACTGTACCACCAGATGATACGATCGTCCGATTGAAGAGCATGTTTGTCAGCCCCGACAGCACCTTTCTTGTCATTTACCTGGTACATCCAGCCGGACATACCTTTAGCCTCCAGGTCATAAATCGATTCGACATAAGGGCCATAGCTATATTCTTTTAAATTATAAGAAACCCCGTCCGCCGCCTCTAGGGCGCCTAAAACCGTGGCTCCCCACCGGTTACCTTCCTTGATATCGACGCGGTTGGGCCCATAAAGCAGTTTGCCTCCCTGACCGAAAATCTTCATTTGCACTGTGCAGATAACGCGGTCTGCAGAAGAGCCCTCATTTTTTTCTTTTTTCGGAGAAACGCTACTTGATTGCCCGGGAGAAGAAGGAGAGCTTTTCAGGGCGGACCGCTTCTTGGCCTGTGGCTTATTTTTTTGTTCCGGGGATGGCCTATCCGTTGATGGCTCTTCCGGAGACGGTCCGGCTTTCTCCACCTTTTCTGAGAGTGCGGTTCCGGCTTCCCCTTTAACTTCGAGGGAAGGTTCGGCCTCGCCACCATCTGGTATTTGAAGTTTATTCTCCAAAAGGTACTCCTCCGCCGCCGGAGCCTCGTTTTGCTCACCACCCCTCCCGACGGAATACCACAGCGGGATCGCCAATCCCGCCAACAACAGCAGCAGTAGCGGTACTAGATAAGTCCGTTTCATTATCTTCACTCCCCTGGTCTTTACCGGTTAGAGATCCTGCTTCAACAATTTAGCTGAAAGATCAAAAAACGCTTCCTCCCCGGGCGACGGTCAGCTCTAAAAAAGCGGGGCGGGTGCAGGGGAACTCGCCCGCCCCTAAGCACCTTATGGGTTTAACCGGTACGCTTTAATAAAACTTTCGATTTCACCTCAGCACAGAGCCATTAAAAAGCCCCGTCTCTATGCAGAAACGGGGCAAGAGTTGCCCAAGCAGAATCGCTCAAACAAAAAGACCACTTCCCCATCTCGCGTAGAGCAGTGTAACCAGCGGGAAATAGTAGGTCTCCTGGCTTGGGTTCTTTTCAGCACTGCGCCTTCCCATCATCCAATAGTGACAGTGGCATCATGCAGGGCCGATTCCCCTCACAGTGGCGGGACCGCGCCGGATTTGCACCGGCTTCCCTGAACTAAATCCCGTAAATTACTTACTTGTACCCAGTAACTTCAACTAAGTTTTAACTTCAACAAAAGTTCGCCAATTCCTGCTTAATAAAAATTATCTCATCAGATATACTCTTTATTTGCCTTTCCTTCTTTGCCGGTAAGCTAACCTGAACTTTAACCGTTAGCAAGCGCGCTGGCGGCCTTTCTTTTACCTGGCAACCCGGTAAGATTCCCCTTCCTGCGCCAACTCCGCCGCCGCGAAGTTTTTCCGGGCCTCTTCAAGGGAGAGCGCCAGCTGGCGCTCGGGGTGAAAATGGGTCAGCAAAAGCCTGCTTACACCAGCGCGGGCGGCGAGACGGGCTGCGCCAGCTGCTGAAAGATGGTTTGCGGGAGACTGTGCCATATCCTCTTCTTGAAAGTTGGCTTCACAGAGAAAAAGATCGGCACCGGCGGCAAACCCAGCTAGCCCGTCAAAGTATTCGGTATCCCCGGAGTAAACCAGAACACCTTTTTCTGTCTCGATACGCATGGCCAGGCAAGGTAAGGAATGGATCGTCTCCAGGAATGTTAAGAAAAACGGCCCCAGCGACAACGTCTCACCAGCACTTATCGGAACCGGTTCGAAGAGCTCTTTGTAGAGCAACCTCCGGAATTCAGAAGCCGGCTCCGAGGGCGAGTAAAGCGGCAGCGGCCGAAGGCGCAAACCCCGGGCCCGGGCATAGTCCAGGGCGTAGCGCAACACCATCAGGTCGGCGGTATGATCAAAATGCAGGTGCGAAAGTAGCACCGCCTCCAGCTCCCAGGATTTCAGATGCTGCTGTAGCCGGCTTAAGACACCGTTGCCGCAGTCAATCAAAACCCGGTATCCGTCCTCTTCCAAAAGGTAGCCCGAGCAGGCCCCGCCCGCTGCGGGATAAGGCCCGCAACATCCAAGCACGGTCAATTTCATAAAAAGCCTCCTTAGTCATGTAACCGGTAGAGCTGTGGCACAGCCCTACTCTCTTTTACCATCCTCCCCTCTCTCCACCGCCTCCTGCTGTGCTGCTTCAATACGCTCCATCAACGGAGGATGGGTGTAAAGCGCCGCCTTTAAAAGGGGATGGGGCTGCACTACCGAGAGGTTGGTCCGGGCCAGCTTTTGATAAAGTGAAACAAAGGGCGCCGGGTCCCCAATGAGAGCAAAAGCATAGCGATCTGCTTCTTGTTCACGGCACCGCGAAAGCGCATTTTGAGCCGGGACTGCGGCCAGAGAGAGTAGGGCGAAGAAAAGTAAGATTAACGGCAGGGCTCTGAAATCAGCATGTAGCCCCACCTTCTGCAGGATTAGCTGCAGAGCGTAAAAGGCAACAAATGAGCCGGCGGCGCTGATCAACAGTCCCCGCCAGAGGTGCCCGTAGCGCCAGTGCCCCATCTCATGGGCGATCACCGCAAGCACCTCTTCAGGGGTAAAGCGCTCCAGTAAATTATCGTAGATCACAATCCGCTTGGTTCCGCCAATCCCGCTAAAGTAAGCATTCGCTTTATGGGTACGGCGGCTGGCATCAGCGACGAGGATGCGCTCCACCTCAAGGCCCGCCTTACTGGAGATCTTCATGATCTCCTCTTGCAGCTGCCGGTCTTCCAGCTCTGTAAAGCGGTAGAAAAGAGGGTCGATTAGTAACGGATATAGATAACTGCCCAGGATCAGAAAAAGGGCAAAAGCTGTCCCGGCAAAGAACCACCAGTGTGCCGGGCGCCAGGTGATGAGAACGTAGAGACCGGTTAGCGCAACCGCGGAGAGCAGCAGGCTGATGAGGGCGCTTTTGCCGTAATCAGTAAACCATCCGGCCACCGCTTGAGCGGATAGGCCAAAGCGCCGTTCGATGATAGACCCGCGATAGAAATCGAAAGGCAGGTTTATCAGTTGGGCTGCAATTAAAAAGAGCAGGATATAGCCCGCTGCAGCGGGCAGAGAGAGCCGTGGTGCGGCCTGGAAATAGCACAGGGCGGTATAGGCAACAGCGACCAGAAAAACCAGGTAGAGCACCTGCTGTAGCAAAAAGACGGTCAGGACGGCTTTTTGGTAGGCCGCGGCACGAGCAAGAAAAGGCTCGCTGAAATAACGCTCCACCGCATCGCTCCCGGGGGCAGCCGCCAGCATGCCGACAAGAATAGAACCCAGGTAAAGCAGGGCCGCTGTCCCCAGAATGATCCATACCGCTGTGAACAGCATCGCATTTCTGCTCCTCAAATAATTATTCCCCCCGCAGAGTCCAAGCGAATTATGATGCCCAATTCTAAGATTAGCTAACCGTGAAGAGCTTGACCAGGCCGCGGTTAATCTCTTTTTGCAGCGCCTCCTTTACTTCACCCTTGGCACTAAAATAGAGTACCTGCCAGCCCCGGGAGACAGCTGTTTTAAGCATCTCCAGCTGGATGGCCAGCCGGTGCGGATCGGCCTTGATAAAAGGATCGTCGAGGATAAAAAAACCTTTTTCACCGTGAAGCAGTTTTTCACCGAGTGCCAGGCGGATTGCAAAATAGAGCTGGTCGTAGGCGCCCCCGGAAAGCTTTGAGGCTGCCAGGGACGATCCGTCCTGGCAGCGCACCATGATCTCTTTGTTTTCACTGTCAAAGAGCACCTCCTGGTAGCGGTTTCCGGTGATGCGGCGGTAATAATCACTCACGGAGCTCTCTTTGTCAAAAAGCTCCCCGATCTTTATTTCTTCTTCCAGTTTAATTTCATTGAAAATTTTAATCGCCGCCTCCGCAGCCCCCTTCTTCTCTTTCTGGGCACTGACCCAGCAGCTTAATTCTTCGACAGCCTTTCTCAGATCCGGGATCGTCTGGCAGGGAAGGTAACTTCTACCGAACAGGTTCAAGATCTCATTGAGCTCTTTTTCAATTAGCCGCAGCTCGTCGCGATACTGCTCCAACCGGTATCCCAAAGTGTCTCTCTTCTCGAGGAGCAGCTCCCGCTCACTTTTCAGGTTGGCCGCCTGCTCTTCGCTGTACGAAAGCCCCAGGGCCTTTTCGCGGAAGGGCAAATAACAGGAGAGCTCTTTCTGCCAGGCAGCAAGCGCCTTTTCAAGATTCGCCCCCGCTTCGGCATCTCCGAAGTGGCTTTCTAAAATCGCCTTCTGCCGGTCAATCTTGCTTAGCAGATCTCTTTTTAGACGCATTTTTTCCCGGTAAGCCTCGATCGTATCAACCTGCAACTTCTCTTTCAACTGGCGCAGTGATCTCCGGTCAGCGTCGATCTGACGGAGTAATCCATCCAGTTCGGAGGCGAGCCGCTCACAGATATTTTTCCGGACAGCCGCCTCTTTATCCGCTTCACTCAACTGCTTTTCTGCTGCCTCCAGGCCACGGTAAAATTCATCAATAGCCGTCTGAAGCTCAACCGGATCGGATGCATCAAAGCCCAGCCTGGCCGCCTCGAAGGCAAGCTCCCGGTTGATCTCCGCGAGAGCTCCCCGCTCCCGCAGCAGGTCGATCTTAAGCCAGCCATAATAAAGGAGTATTCCGCCGCTGGCAGCTAAAAACAGGTAAAGCCACCAGGACGGCCGGAGTAACAGCCCGGCTAAGGCCAGTAGAAAGAGTAGCGCTGAAAAAATAGCGGTCCGGCCCAGAAAGCGGCGCCTGCTGGCAGGCTCTTTTTTCTTCAAGGTGCAACTCAGTTCGGCCGATTGTTTCAGTAATGGTGTCACTCTATCGACGAGAAGCTCCTTTCTCTGCAGGTACTCCTCTACCGCAGCCGTGGCAATCTTCACCCTGCCGGCAGCGCGACGGGCCAACTCCTCTTCGCGGGCCAGCTCTTCACGTAGCCGCTTTTCTCTTTCCTGATTCCCGGCAAGATTATCCAGGAGATGCTGCCATCTGGCTTCGTCTGCCGAATTAAAATCTCGCAACGCGGCAATTTTTTCAAGAGTACTTCGCAGGATCTTTAAGGCGCTGCTCCCCTTTTCAAAGAGCTCCCGCTTACGGGCAGCCTCGAGCTGCTCCAGTCGCTGTTCCTTCTCGCACAGCTGTCTCTTCAGATCGACCAGTCGCTGCTCTGCCCGGTCGTAACCGTCCCGCTCCAGGCGCTCGACGAGGCCGCCCATTGAATCTACCAGCGCGCCTGCTTTCCGAAGATTGCTCTTTAGCTTCAAGGGGCTGGTATTCTGAAAGTCGTGGCCCGGGGTCAGCCGGCCCAGCTCCCGAAGTTTTCCCGTGATCTCCCCGATCTCCGCGCTGTGCAGCCCGGTCAGGCGGTGAGCTACGCCCCTGTAAAAATCGCTCTCCCTGGCCAGGGCCAGGTCACTGTCACGGACCACAAAGATATTCCGGCATTCTTCGGGGCTTATCTGCAGCAACCCGGGGAGGAAACCAGCTTCGGGCAGCTTCAGCACGGCCCCCTTATGTTCAAGAACCAGGTAGCCTTCCGGCGATTCGTCAACCCGGTTAATTGCGTTAAAAAGGCGCAGGCCCCTGCCTAGCAACAGCTTGACCAGAGCATCTATGGTCAGGGTTTTTCCGTCCTCATTGGGGCCGTAAAAAAGGTTAAACCGGCCCAGCTTTCGGCGCCCGCTTTCTAAAAGGGGCCCGTAACGCTGTAGAGAAAACTCGCTGATCCTCATGCCCGCACCTCCATCATCGCCCGGATTGCCGCCCTCCGGATCTGCTTCTTCTGTTCCACAGGGTAGTCTGCCGCGGTCAATTTTTGATGAAAAGCTTGGAACAAAGGATCTTCCAGAACCTGCCTGATATCCATAAAGCTAAATTCCGGCTCACCGTAGAGCCTCTCACCAGCAGCCTCTTTCAGCGCATCGACCAGCTCTACTTCGCTGTAACCGGATTTCTGCCCATCGTAGAACCCCTGCACGCTTAGCAAGAGCCGCGCTTTTGGATGCAGGCCGGCCAACCGCTGCCGGAGCACGGTGACCGGATCGGCCTCTTCCCGGTCAAAGGGATCTAAGATTAGCCTCATCTCGACAAAGTGAAAGGTATCGAGAACTATCTCCTCAGGGGAAGCTCCTTCTTGCCAAAGATGAGCTTTGCGCGGCCCGATTTCACGGCGCGTTACCGCGACAGGCGAGCCCGGGTAAACAAAAAAGCGCCCCGGACCCAGTTCCCAGGCAGCAAAGCGACTATGAAAGTGGCCCGCCAGGATACAGCTTACAGGAAGAATCCGGAAATAATCGAGCCGGGCCGGCATATAGCGCTTGTTGCCCTCATCGCCGAGCTCCTCCCGCGCATAGAAGGCATCGAGAAGCTCCCCATGATAAAGCAAGATATCGGTTCCCTCTGCCGGTATCAGGCCAGCTAGATTTTGTAGCCTGAGAACCAGTGCAGCGCTATCCAGCGGTTCAAAAGGCAGCCCCCAGAATCTAACTCCATCAACTTCAACCGGCTCTCTCCAATCACGGATCACCCTGACCCCCTCGCCAAAAAAAAGGCCGCCTTGATAAACGCTATGATCATGGTTACCGGGGAGGATCACCGTGATAAAATCCCCCGCCCTAAATATTTTCCGCAGCCGGGGCCGGAGAAGCGCCGCATCAACATGCTGATCAAAAAGGTCGCCGGAGATGGCCATAACTGCAGCACCTTTCTCCCGGGCCAGGTCGGCAAGTTTCTCCAACGCGGCCCACCGTTCGGCAGCGCCTTCACAAAGGTGTAGATCTGCCGTATGTAATATCTTCATCCAGAACTGCCCCTTAGCGCTCTATAATAATTAAAATACCGGCGGCCACCGCCAGGGCAGATAAGATCGTCTCCTGGTAGGGGATAGTTAAGGTCAAATATGGTAAAAGACCTTTGGCAATCAGCCAAACCCCTAAAAGTACGCCTCCTAATCCTTTCCGCTTCACTGATACCTTCACCCCTTTAGAATAACATCTGCCTGTTTAAAAGTAATTCGTCAGAAGAAACCTAAAACCTGCTGCTATCTCGGGCTTGAATTTCTAAGGGGCTTCCCTTGCGAAGAAGCCCCTCCGGATTTGCTGGAAAACTGTTGAAATTACGGGGTCGGACCCTGGCTGCCCGCAGTTGAGTGAACGGATTTTTTACTTTTTCCGATCCGCCGGTTCCAGAAAAACCAGATCAAAAAGAGCAGCAGGCCGTACCCAGCAAATAGGCTCAGCGTGATCAGGAGAGAGGGCAGCGGTCTGTCGGCTCCATATAAGGGGTAATTAATCAATACAAAAAGCGGAAGACCGATCAGAAGAGAAAGCCCGCCGGCACAGGCTAGCTCCTCAGCCGCAGGGGATTCCAGTTCAGGATCAACCATGCGCAGCAGGGCTAATCCTGAAGCGATCGTCCCGGTAAGATAACCGAATGTCGACACGCATCTGGTCAGATGATGATCGGTATGCATTTTATAAGAGGTAAAATACACAAAAAGTACCACGGCCACACCGCTGATTAGCGATAAAATGACCACTTCAGGCCAGTAGTCTACATAAATCAACAGCGGTACCGCCGCCAGGGCAGCGGTAATCATGTAATCAACCATGGCCCCGGAGATTCTTTGCATGGTCCCGCTGTCGAAAAGATAACCCAACTCAAGCCAGTTAATTACTATACGGCCCAGGTAACCTAAAAGAAGACCGATTAGAAAGTTATAGCTCCACAGAAATTCTCCAAGGAGCTGACCGACATTACCAAACTGTGCCAACCAGGCGCTGAGCTGGTTTGTTCCGGAAAAAGCTATCAGGTAAAGAAAGCCGATTAAAGCCAGGTGTAAAGTCAGGGATTCCATCGCTTCAGGTGCGGTAGTCAGGTATCCTCCGGCCGGCTTTTCAGTTTCCCGAGGAATAATCCCTTCTTGGGCCTCGCGACTGATCGAATTTACCAAGCCATTCTTCTGTTGCCGCTTGCGCAACCAGAGAACCATAATGGTGCCTCCCAAATAAGCCCAGAAAAGACCCATCACTCCGAAAGAAAAACCGGCACGGCCGCCCCCGATGAAACCGACCTGCTCCCATTGTAAACCGATGCCCGCAGCGATGATCTGATCAAAGCCAAAACCGAGCAGCGGCAGCATGGAGAAAGAAGGGTAAAAATTCGGGAACAGCACCCCGATCCAGATCAGGGTAAAGAGACAACCGACCACGGCTAGAAGGGCGTAACCCTGGCCGATAATCATGGTCGTAGTAAATACTGCCCGGTTATCCTTGCAACGGGGTTCCCTTAGACCAATCAAAATAAAAATTCCGGTTATAAGATGATAAACTGTCAGGTTGAGCTGATCCAAAGAAATCTGGATAATCCCAAAAAGCTGCCCGCTGCATAATAGTACGATCAGGCCGGCGATAATCGCATTGGGAATCATCAAGCGCTGCAAAAAGAGAAACTGCTTTCTTAAAAAAGTAGCGAGCAATAAAGCGATGCTCAGGTAAGCAAACAGAAGGATAAAGCTCCACCCGTTAACTGCTGTAGCCACCGTTTCACCCCTTCTTGTTAAAATATATTTACTTGTTTTATATAATATAATTATCTGACAGCTTTGTCTATACTAAAAGTGGCCCCGGGAGGCAGCTCTTCTGTTTGCCTACTTTTTAGTTCTTTATAATAACAAGTGCAGGAATAATTGCAGGAATTATTAAATTCTTGCGGAAATATATTATTGTCTGACGTAATTTTGGTAAACTTGTTAAGGAGGTTTCAACATGGACACCCGTCTCTGGCTAAAGAACTATCCAACACGATCAACGCTCGATTACCCTAAAATATCACTCTACCATTACCTGAAAAAGGTAGCAGACCAGTATCCTAACCGAACCGCGCTTATTTTTATCGCCGACCGGGTCACTTACCGGGAGATGATGGAAAATATAGACCGGATGGCGGCCGCCTTTACCGCGATGGGGTTGCAAAAAGGTGACCGCATCGCCCTGATGCTCCCCAACTGTTTCGCTTATGTCTACTGCTATTTTGCCGCCATGAGGCAGGGGCTGGTTGTAGCCCAGCTTAACCCTCTCTTAACCGCCAGAGAATTAAGCTTTATTGTTCGGGATTCAAATGCAAGGGTGCTTATCGCCGCCGATGCAGTTTTTCAAACTATCGAGCAGGCCATGTTGGACCAGGATATTGAGAACTTGATCGTCGTTCCCCTAACCGGGGAGAAAATCAATGTCAACGCCAGGCCGTTCGACGATATTCTACAGCAGCATGAACCCAATCCTCCCGATGTGGAGATTAACCCCGAAGAAGATCTGGCCGTACTGCAATATACCGGAGGGACCACCGGTTTCCCTAAAGGGGCCATGCTGACTCATTATAACCTGGTCGCCAATGCGGAGATGACCGCGGAGATACTACGTGAATGGTTAAAGAAGTTCGGCGGAAAAGAAGTTTATAGCATGGGCCTGTTGCCTTTCTTTCACTCATACGGGATGACCGTGTGCCTGAATGTAGGGCTGACCATACCTGCCGGTTTGCTTCTGGTGCCGCAGTTTAACGCCGATCTGATTTTTTACCTGATACAACAATACAAACCGGTTATATTTCCAGGAGTGCCAACCGCTTTTATGGCCTTGATGAACCACCCCGAGGTGCAAAATTACGACCTCGATTCGATCGATGTCTGCATCAGCGGTGCCGCACCGATGCCGGTGGAGGCAATTGAGCAGTTTGAACAGATCACCGGTTCCAGTATCCTGGAAGGCTACGGCCTCTCAGAAACTTCACCGATAACCCATAGTAATCCCTTCCTCGGAGTGCGCAAGCCAGGCAGTATCGGAATACCCTATCCGGATACTGACTGTAAAATTGTTGACCCTGACGATGGAGAGCGGGAGCTGCCTATCGGCGAAGAAGGCGAGCTAATAATTAAGGGACCGCAAATAATGAAAGGTTACTGGAACCGGCCTAATGATACCGCTAGTACCCTGAAAAACGGCTGGCTTTATACCGGTGATATCGCCCGGATGGATGAAGACGGCTATTTTTATATTGTTGACCGGAAAAAAGATATGATTATCTACGGCGGAAATAAAATCTACCCCAGAGAAGTAGAAGAGGTGCTCTACGAACATCCCAAAGTCGCCGAAGCAGTCTGTATTGGCATTCCTGAAAAGTTTTTCGGCGAAGTAGTGAAGGCGTTTATAGTGCTCAAAGATGGGGCCGAGGCTACCCCGGAGGAGATTATCGAATTCTGCCGGCCCCGGATGATCAAGTATAAAGTGCCCCGCCAGGTTGAATTCCGCAGCGAATTGCCCAAAACAAACGTCGGAAAGTTTCTCCGTAAAGACCTGGCCATCGAGGAGCAGCGCCGCCGTCGGTTAGAGCTTCTTGAAAAATAGGGGACTACAGGGAACGGGTTCTCTATCCCCTATTGTGGTAACATCTTACCCCCACCCTCCTCCCGGCGGAGAGAGGGAGTCTAAGGGGGTTCTGATATAACTGGATAGAGCCGAGCAGGAAGGGCTGTCCTTAGGACAGCCCCCGGAGTACAAACAGAAATGTTCCGACAAGAAAGCGCCCGGTATACCCTAAATCTTCTCCTCAAAAAGACGGTTTAACTCCTGCGGGTCGGCCCGGCCCCTAGTTAAGGCCATCACTTTGCCGACAAGGAAGGCCAGCGCCTTCTTCTTTCCTTTGCGATAGTTTTCCACTGCATCGGGGTTTTCGGCAATAACCTGTTCTACCAGAGGAGCCAGCTCCTCCCGCCCCGATATTTTTCCCAGGCCCCGCTGCCGGACCATTTGACGGGGTGACGCGCCGCTTCTGATCATCTCCGCCAGAAGCTCCTTGGCTACGGGGCGATTGATTTCACCAGCGTCGAACAGTTCGAGCAGCTCAATCAGCAGCGCGGGAGAGAGCTGAGCAACCTCTTTCCCGGCTTCACGAAGCTGGTAGATTAGATCTCCCAGTACCCAGTTGACCAAATTGCGGTAGTCAGGATAACTTGCGGCCGCCTTCTCAAAAAAGTCGGCCATCTCGCAGGAATCGGTCATTACGGCCGCCTCTTCGGCTGTAAGATCGTATTGTTCTTGCAAACGGCGGCGCCTCTGTCGGGGTAGCTCGGGAAGCCTTTCCTTGAGCGCCTCAATAGACGATCGCTCCAGAATAAGCGGCGGCAGATCCGGCTCTGGAAAGTAGCGGTAGTCCGCGGTCCCTTCTTTCAGCCGCATTACCACGGTAGCCTTACGGCTGTCATCCCAGTGGCAGGTAGACTGGATAATCTCGCCCCCGCGGGCGAGAATCATGGCCTGTCGTTCAGCCTCGTAGTTCAGAGCCTGCTCCACCGCCCGGAAAGAATTTAAGTTCTTTACCTCTGCCCGGGTGCCCAGCTCTTTCGTTCCGACCGGGCGAAGTGAAATATTGGCATCGCAGCGTAGAGAGCCCTCTTCCATCTTCACATCGGAGACGCCGATGTAGCGCAACAGCGTCCGCAGCTCCTGCAGAAAGAGCCGCGCCTCCCTTCCTGAATAAAGCTCCGGGGCAGTGACAATCTCTAGCAGCGGTACTCCGGCCCGGTTGTAGTCAACCAGGGAGTAAGCGGCGCTGATGATTGAATCCCCCGCATGAATGAGCTTGCCGGCCTCTTCTTCGAGGTGAACCCGCTCCAGGTTGACTCGGCGGCTTCCTTCGGGAAAATCGATTTCAAGGTAGCCTCCCCAGGCCAGCGGTTGCTCGTCCTGCGAAATCTGGTAGGCTTTTGGCAGGTCGGGATAAAAATAGTTTTTCCTGGCAAAAACACTTTTCTCCTGCACTTGGCAGTTCAATGCCAGGGCCGCTAGGACAGCATATTCCACGGCGCGGCGGTTCAGCACCGGCAGGGTCCCGGGCAGTCCCAGGCAACCCGGGCAGCAGTTTGTGTTCGGTTCAGCTCCAAAGGCAGTGCTACATCCGCAAAATATTTTGGAGCGTGTCTGCAACTCGACATGTATCTCCAAGCCGATTATCGCTTCGTATTCCATCGGTAAACCTCCTTCTACGACGCAGGCGGTAAAAGCTGGGAGCGCAAGGGCCCCGGGCCGCGCTCCTGTTCTAAAAGATGTGCCGCCCGGAAAAGAATCTCTTCCCGAAAGGGTGCCGCCGTCAGCTGGACCCCGATAGGCAGCCCCCCCGAGCCAAGTCCGCCGGGAACGGAGAGGGCCGGGATACCGGCCAGGGGCCCGGGCAAGAGGCAGATATCGGCATGGTACATGGCCACGGGATCGTCTTTCTTTTCGCCTAGTTTAAAAGCGGTTGTTGGGGTAACCGCCCCGAGTAACAGGTCAAAACGGTTAAGGGCGGCCTCGTAGTCACGGCGGATTAAAGTACGCACGCGCAGGGCCTGTAGATAATAGGATTCATACCGGCTTTCGCGCAGAATACAGGTGCCCAGAAGAATACGCCGTTTTACCTCCGGTCCGAAACCCTCACCCCGTGTCCGGCTGTACATCTCGGCAACATTCTCCCCCCGCGCGCTGCGGCCGTATCTAAGCCCGTCGAAACGGCCGAGGTTAGAGGAGGCCTCGGCGGCGCAGAGCAGGTGATATACTTCCAGGCTGGAGCCGGTATGCGGTAGGGAGAGCTCTTCGACCACCGCCCCGTTCTCCGCCAGCACCGCGGCAGCCCGATGAACCGCGGCGATGATCTCCCGATCAAAATGCTCCGGCATATTTTCAGTAAGCAGCCCTACCCGCAGCCCTTTAACACCCTCTTGCAAGGTGGAAAGGTAATCGGCAACCGGTTCTGAAGACGAGGTGGGATCGTCCCGGTCTTCCCCGGCAATCAAACCTAACAACAAGGCCGCGTCGGCCGTAGTCAGGGCCAAAAGGCCGGCCTGGTCTAACGATGAGGCCAGGGCCATCACTCCCGCCCGGGAAACCCGCCCGTAAGTAGGACGCAAACCGACCAGGCCGCAGAAAGCGGCCGGCTGGCGCACCGAACCGCCGGTATCGGTGCCCAAGGCCAGCGGCGCCATCCCGGCAGCGACCGCGGCAGCAGAGCCGCCGCTGGAGCCACCGGGAACTCGCTGAAGATCCCAGGGGTTATGCGTGGGGAAGAAAGCCGAGTTTTCCGTCGAAGAGCCCATGGCAAATTCATCAAGATTGGTCTTCCCCATAAGGGGCAGGCCCGCCGCACGGGCTTTTTTTACCACGGTAGCATCTTCCGGAGGCAAATATTCTTCAAGAAAACGGGAGCCACAGGTAGTCCGCACCCCACCAGTACAGATATTATCTTTTACGGCCAGGGGAACCCCGGCCAGGAGGGGCATCGTTTCACCCCGTCTCCGTTTTTCGTCCACCGCTTCTGCTTCGGCAAGAGCTGTTTCCGAGGTTCGGGTAATATAAGCCCGCACCTGCGGTTCTACCGCTTCGGCGTGCTCCATGAAACTTTGTGTTACCTCTACCGCGCTGACCTCTTTTTTCTGCAGCAGCCGGCTTAGCTCCAGTGCCGTCATCTCAAAAAGTTTCATTAGACCGCTCCTTTCGTTGATGGGGCCGTTATGCCAGCGCTATACTTTCTCAGGCTCATCCCCGGCAATGCGGGGAACACGGAAATAGCACTCGCTGCGGTGGACCGTGTTCCTGAAAACCTGGTCCGGATGAAGGGAAGGCTCAACCTGATCCTTCCGAAAGTGAACCGGCCGGGCCGCCAGGTAAAAAGTCGGCTCCACCCCGTCCGTCTCGACCTTTTGAATCTGGCTTACCAATCTCAGAATTGCATTCAACTGGCCGGCAATCTGCTCTTTCTCAGCGGGGCTTAGATAGAGGCAGGCCAGGTCACAGAGCTCATCCAGCTCCTCTTCAATCCCCTGATTAACAGCCACTGACAACGCCTCCTCTTCTATTACAACCGGAACGGCTTAATCCGGTAAAGGAATTTTCATCAGCATTATACATTAACATGAGCAATCTTAAAAGGGTAGGCAGCCTGAAATAAAGATTATCCTGCTCCTTTTACCCGTTACCACCGACCGGAGCAGGTTGAATGGGATTTCAGCCAAATAGCAGGTGACCGGCCACTAATCATTTAGCGGATCCGGATGAACAATCGCCTTGCAATTGAAGTTTTCTTCGAGCCTCTCCTGAACCAGGTGGGCGATTTGGTGTGCCCGGAAGAGGCTCATGCTCTGACCATCTACTCGAATATGCAATGTAACTGCCTTATAGATCCCGTAATCATGGACCTCCAGATCATGAACATTGAGGACTCCTTCTACGGCCAGTGCCTCTTTTTCAAGATCACCGAGCAGATCCGGGGACGGAGAGACCCCAATTAATTTATTTGCGGCCTGGTAAGCGATCTCAGCGCCGGTATAAATAATAAAGCCAGCTACGAGAAAAGCGCTGACCGGATCAAGCCAGCTAATACGAAAGTAACCGCCACAAACCGCCACCAGGACCAGGGCAGAGGTAAAGGCGTCACTGCGGTGATGCCAGGCGTCGGCCATCAACGCTTCCGAGTCAATTAACTTACTGAGCCCCCCGGCAAAACGATACATCAGCTCCTTGGCCAGGATCGATCCGAGAGCCACGATGATGGCCGCCAGGCTTGGCTGCATCGTTATTCCGCTAGCAAGACGCCGATAGGCATCATAGATAAAGCCGATACCGACGGCGATCAGGGCAACAGCCACGGTCAACCCGATGAGGTATTCTACCCGCCCGTGGCCGTAGGGATGTTCCCGATCCGGCCCCTTGCTCGATATCTTAAAACCGATCAGTACTACAACCGAAGTTAAGATATCGGAGGCGGTATGGACCGCGTTGGCCAGCAACGAGACGCTGCCGCTAGCCAAGCCGACGACAAATTTCAGCGAGGCTAAAACGGCATTACCGGCAATGCTGACCCAACCGCCAATATAGCCGAGGCGCAGCCTTTCCTGCGGACAGCTGATATCCCTGTCGCCAGCTACAGCTTTAATTAAAACCTGCTCCAGCGATCTCATATTTAAAAACCTCGCTTAATAAAAAGGGCTTTTGTCCCACCGGTCGGGAAAAAAGCCGACCAGCTGCTAAAAGCCCGGCTTCACCGGTTCCCCGGCAGCCTGTTCTTTATTACTATACTATGCCCTTCCGGGTAATTCAACCCAAAATACTTAACCGGCCAGTAAGCTCTGGAGCTTGCTGGAGACACTCTTCTCAGAACAATGGTCGCAGAAGAACCACCGCTAACAAAATTTCGAAGCCGCATGGACAAATTCTTGGAAGAGAAGGCAGGAGGCAGGGTGCAGCAACGTCTCCGGATGCCACTGCACGGCAATGAGAAACCCGTGCTTCGGATCTTCAAGAGCCTCTATCACCCCGTCAGGGGAGACCGCGGCTTTTTTTAGCCCCGGAGCAACTGCGGCCGGGGCCTGGTGGTGAAAACTATTCACCGCAAGGTGGCCTTCTCCCAGCAGGGAGGCCAGGCGGGTTCGGGGGAAAATCTCCACGGTATGCGAAGGATGATGGCGGGGCGCCTTTTGACAGTGCTGCAAATAGCCCGGCCCGTTAAGATCCTGGATCAGAGTTCCGCCCAGGGCGATATTCAGAAGTTGTATTCCGCGGCAGATCCCAAGAACCGGCAGACCCCGGGCCAACGCTGCCCGAACCAGGGCCAGCTCCCAGGCATCGCGCTGCAGATCAACCTCATCGAGGCCGGGACGAGGTTCTTTCCCGTAATAGAGAGGAGCAACGTCACCGCCTCCGCTTAGCAACAAACCGTTTAAGGAGCCAAGCAGAGCCCCGGCAGCAGCTGGCTGTAAAGGGGGAAGCAGCAGGGGGAGAGCGCCCGCCTCCTCAATCCGGCAACTGTAGGCCGGGGGCAGCCAGAGCTCCCGCCGGTGGTAATTTCGGTTAACAGTAATGCCGACTAGCGGCCTCTGCCGCAATGCTTCCGGCATGGCCGGGTGCTCCTTCCCTAAAATATCAAAAACCGCCCCGGTAAAAAGAAGGCGGTAGCGACGGCGTCCAATCTTTAACCAGAGGCGGCGGGTCGCCAAGAAGAGGTGTTGCTAAAAATCAATCAGGCCCAAGCTGATCCGCAGCGCATCATCAACTTGCTTCATGACTCGCTCATCCAGTTCGGTAATCTTTTTTTGCAGCCTCTGTTTATCAATCGTCCGGATCTGCTCAAGCAGCACTACCGAATCGCGGTCAAGATGATACTCAGCGGCGTTAATCTCAACATGCGTAGGCAGCTTCGCCTTGTCAATCTGTGAAGTAATGGCCGCAATAATCACTGTTGGGCTATAACGATTACCGACATCATTTTGAATTACCAGCACCGGACGCACCCCGCCTTGCTCAGAGCCAACCACGGGGCTTAAGTCTGCAAAAAAGATATAGCCACGCTTTACCTCCACCGGCTTCACTCTCCGCTGACCAGCTCTTCCAGAATCCTATCGGCCTCGTTTTCTGCATAAATTGCCTCTTTGGAAAGGGTCAGGTTGATCTTTGCCATCTCGAGGTAGCCGCTCTGCATACGTTCACGGATCTGTCTTTTTTTGCGCTCCTGTAGATATAGTTTCATCGCTTCACGAATAAACTCGCTGCGGGTTCGATTTTCCAGGGCCACGATTCCATCTACTTCCATCAAAAGCTTTTGTGGCAGGCTAATCATGATCCTTTTCGTCTCCCCCATGATGCCAACTACCTCCTTTAATAGTATTAACAACCAGGCCGCAATTCTTCCATATGGGCTATTATACGGTTTCGATTAATAGTTATGCAGACTGCCTTAAAAAAAGACGCTCGCCGCAAAATATTTTTACCACGCCTCTACCGGGCGGCCCTGTTTTAAATAGCAACGCGGCACCCGCTTGCCAACATTGCAGAGAACTTCATAATTTATTGTCCCCAAGAGCGAGGCCACCTCTTCAACGTCAATTCGCTCCGGACCCTGGCTCCCGTAAAGGACAACCTCGTCACCCAGGGCCGCACCCTCAATGTGGCTGACATCGATCATCATCTGGTCCATACAGATGCGCCCGACAACCGGGGCCCGTCGGCCGCGAACGAGCACCTCGCCGCGGTTGGAGAGGCTGCGATGATAGCCATCGGCATAGCCGGTCGGCACCGTCGCGATGGTAGACTTCCGGGTGGTATGGTAAGTCCGACCATAACCCAGCGGTGTTTGTGGAGGAACCTCTTTCAGGTAAACAATCTTGCTTTTTAACGACATCGCCGGCTGCAGTTTAACTACAGCGCGCTGTTGCAACCACGGCGACGGGTAACAACCATAGAGAGAGATCCCGATCCGCACCATGTTGTAACGTGATTGCGGGTAAATCATGGCCGCGGCGCTGTTGGCGGCGTGGTAAACAGCAGGGTAGATTCCCCGTTTGCGAGCGGCGGCCATAACACCTTCAAAAAGACGCAGCTGGCCGGTCGTATAAGCACCCCCTTCTTCCTCATCAGCAGATGACAAATGGGTAAAGACTCCCTCCAGTTTCAGACCCGGCAGGCGGAAAAGTGTATCCATGAATTCAACGGATTCCGCCGGAGAAATGCCGATCCGCCCCATCCCGGTATCAATTTTAAGATGCACCGGCCAGCACTTTCCCTGCTCCGAAAAGTTGCGGCTAAAAAGCCGGGCTGTCTCCAGATCGAAGAGGGCCGGCGTAAGGCGGTACTCGATCAGCGCCGGGGTATCGGCCGGATCGGTATAGCCGAGCAACAGAATCGGGGCCTTAATTCCGGACTGCCGAAGAGCCGCCCCTTCATCAATAAAGGCTACACCCAAAGAAGAGGCGCCTGCCCGGAGGGCGGCCCGGGCCACCTCAACGGCGCCGTGCCCATAGGCATCGGCTTTAACTACCGCCATGATCTGCACATCTGGACCGAGCAGCCGGCGAAATTCATTCAGGTTATGCTCAATTTTATCGAGATTAATCTCCGCCCTGGTCGGCCGCGGGTGAGAGAGCAAGCTCACTTCAACACTCCCATCGGGTTTCAACTACAGCATATCATCTTTCACACCGGTAATACTCCCGGTATTGTTTATTCTATTCCACAGAAGCTGCCTGATTCCTGCAGCCAATACTTGCTAAAATTTGAGAAGACCGGCCCGGCCTGCGGGTAAAGCAGGTGCTGCTCCCATCTTCACCGGGTTAAATGAGCAGGGTAACACCGTTATTATCGACGGTAGTAGAGATAACCCGGCAGCGAATCCCGGCACCGGTAAAAGCATCCTCCAGGGCGGCGGCAACATTCCCTGCCCTGAGGTCAGCCTCCCCGCGCTCGAACCAGAAGGCGATAATCGAGGGGCCGGCACCGCTAATCGCCGCACCGCTTGCCCCGGCACGGCGGGCTGCTGCCAGCGCCGCTTCAGCCCCGGGAATTAAAGGGCAGCGATAAGGTTGGTGCAGACGGTCTTCCGTAGCCCAGCTTAAAGGCTCCTCATTTCCAGTGAGCAGGGCAGCGGTCAGAGCGGCGGCACGGCCCGTATTAAACACGGCGTCGCTTCGCGGGACCTGCTCCGGTAAGACACGGCGTGCCTCACTGGTCGAAAGTGTCAACTCGGGCAGGGCCAGCAATAAACGTAATCCAGGGAAAGGCGCGTCGTGAAAAGTATGCCACCGGCCGCAGCCACGGCAGCTAATGACCATCCCCCCATAGAGCGCCGGCGCAACGTTATCCGGATGCCCCTCTAGCTCTATAGCCAGCTCTAACAGCCGCTCCCGGCTAAACGGATCCGGCAAAAAGGTATTCGCGGCGTACAGCCCTCCGACGATAGCAGCAGCGCTCGAGCCAAGCCCAGAGCCGGGCGGAATGCGGTTAGACTGGTGCAGATTCCAGGTTGGAGGCTTCAAACCGGCGGCTTTAAAGAGTGAGTCGGCAGCCCTTAGCGAAAGATGGCTCCCGTCCCGCGGTAGCGATGCCGCTCCCTCTCCCACAACTTCAACTGTGGGTTGCAGCCCCGCCGCTACCGATAGGGTCAACTCATTGTATATCTGCAGCGCCAGGCCGATACTGTCAAACCCCGGACCGAGGTTGGCGCTGGTAGCCGGCACCCTCACTTTTACTTTTCTCTTCATCTTCTGCACCTCCGTCACCGGGAAGGGAGGCCTTCTGCCCCTACCTTCCTTCCAGGGCCCCTCCTTGTGGAGAAAGAGGCAGGGCAAGGGGGTCCGCCGGCTTGCTTTTTAATTATCACAGGGCCCGCCGTTTGCTTTATTACCCCAGTACCCGGAAGACGCCGGGTTCCGGCTCAATCGCAGGCAATCGGGCCACTCTTTTCAGGGAGCGGTAAAAACGCTCCTCGTTGACATCGTGGGTTACAAGAACAATCTCGGCCATGCCGTTTGTCTTGCGCTTCTGAATGATCATATCCAGGCTAACCTCTTCTTCACCAAAAGCAGTCGCCACGGCACCGAAAACCCCAGGGAGATCCCGGGCCTGGAGCCGGACATAAAAGCGTGAAGAGAGGGCGGAGAGGGGCAGCAGTGTTATCTTCCGGTTGTTACTCTTACCCGGAGATGGCCTATCTTTAACTCCAGACTGTAGAGAATACGCAGCATCAATAATATCAGCAACCACCGCACTGGCCGTGGGCAAGGCTCCGGCTCCACGCCCGTAAAACATGGTCTCACCGATAAGATCGCCCTTGATAAAAATAGCATTGAATTCGTCGTAGACCGTAGCCAGTGGATGTGTCAGGGGGACCAGCGCCGGGTGAACTCCCAGGGCCAGGCCGGTAGGCATCTGCTCTGCAACAGCGAGGAGTTTAATGGTATAGCCGAGTTCGCGGGCATAATGAATATCTGCCCTGGTTACACCGCTGATCCCCTGGGTAAAGAGATCGTCGGGATTCAATGAACAATCAAAGGCAAGCCCGGCCAGGATAGTCAGCTTATAAGCGGCGTCTCTCCCTTCAAGATCATTGGAGGGATCGGCTTCGGCAAAACCGAGCTCCTGGGCTTTGCTCAACGCCTCCTGGAAATCCATATCGTCAAGGGACATCCGGGTGAGAATATAGTTCGTCGTGCCGTTGATAATCCCGACCATCCGTTCAATCCGGTTGGCGACAAGGCAATGTTTCAAGGGGCGAATCAGGGGGATGCCCCCGCCGACGCTGGCTTCAAAAAAGATATCCTCTCCGTAGCAGTAGGCCAATTGCAACAGCTCCTGGCCATGCCGGGCCATAAGATCCTTGTTGGCGGTAACAACAAATTTATTTTCTTTTAACGCCGCACTAATCAGAGTGCGCGCCGGTTCAATACCCCCCATTAGCTCCACGACAACATCGATCGAGGGATCCTTGACTACCATCTCAGGATCGGTCGTATAGATCTGCGGAGGCAGGTCGACCGCCCTACGACGCGAAGGATCCCGCACCAGCACCCGCTGCAGCTCCAACTTAATCCCGGTCTTTCTGGCCAGTAAGCTACCATTGCGCTGGAGAATAGCCGCCACACCACCCCCGACCGTCCCCATCCCGAGCATACCGACTTTAACAGTTTCCCCAGAGCTCAATCCCGGAATTCCCCCTTTTCCATATTCTCGCTCATTATACCATACCGCCTGAAGCTTGTCCGAAAAGCAACCTAAAAAAACCGGTGCCACGCACCGGTTGCAACCAGAAACTTCAATTGATTTACTCAATCTCCTGTAGGGACAGACTGCGGTGGGAACGGCGGCCACTCCGGCTCGAAATCCGGGCACTCCGCCTCTATCTGAGTGCAAAAGTCGGGTTCCGGGCAGAAACCATAAGAGGGAACCAGCAGTTGCACCAGGGCCACCAATTTAACCAGGATCAGCTTGCCGATACAGCAGGTCACCTGCTGCGGTCCTGAAACGAAGCACTCGAAACAATCGAGAAATACTTCACACTGGACAAAGAGCCTCTTGTCAAAGATCCGGTCGCTCAAGATCACCGTCTTCTCAAAGAAAACAGGCTGGCTGGTGAAGAATTTCTGCCCGCCCTGATCAATATAGGCAAAGCGGTAGTAAAACCAGAATGAAACCCTGGCGCGGTTTGTGTTCGAGATCTTCTCACAGGTAAAGGGGTGCTCTTCATCGATTACCAGCTCAACATCAATGCACCAAACATCCTCGATCTCACCGACAGCGATACCGGTGAGATCGGTGACCTCTTCATTAGTTTCAACCTTTTTGCAGGATTCGTAGACCTTCTCGGTTTTAATACAAACAATCTCCGCTTCTTCGGGGAGCTGTAGCGGCCCTATTTTGAGATTGTCAGGTACCGGGCGGCTGTAAAGCTCTCCGCTTTTTTTTCTCTGGTAACCAGGCTGGCCCGCTTGCTTACTGCATCCCATTATACAACCCTCCTTTACGCAGTGATAGATGAGCGAGTGGCAAATATTATCGGTACTGCTCAATGACATAGTATGCATACCGCTTAAGAAGGTGATATTGTGAATAAATCTACAGCATCATATTTTTAGATCCTCCGCTCGGGCCTCTCCCCGCATTACGCTTCTAGATTATTCTACCGCGGCAGAGCATATAGATTAAGTAATTCTGATCAGGCAGGTGAAGATGATGCCCTCTTATCTTCAGGAGAGTTTTTCCCTGGAGGCTCCCTACCTGTTGGCCTCAACTGACAAACAATATCTCATTAATCCCGGCCCTGCGGGTAAACTGCTGCTGCAAGAGGGAATTGGTTCCGCCTGGGGAGAACCTCGCCCTCTCCCACTGCACCAGGACAACTACTGCGCTGTCCTGGACAAAAACCGTCTTCCCCACCTGGTGAGCATGGAGCAGGGCCACTTTTATCACCTAGTTCCCACGATGGAGTCGGAAGAAGAGACCCCGGTTTTATTTTACCGGGAAGAGAGCAAGCAATGCAGCCATTTTCTGATGGCCGGTGACCAACAAGGCGCTCTTCACTTTATCTGTCTGGCGATCGACCTCCCCGCAGAGCGCTGGTGGCTGCTGCACCACCGTTACACCGGCAGCAGCTGGGAGGAGCCGCGGGTGATCGATTTCGGCAGCGGCGCCTCGGAGAATTATGGAGATCTCGCTCTCGATGCCCATGACTGTCTCCACCTGGCCTACCGTATTGATGGGGACAGCCAGGCCAGCCTTTACTATCGTTACTTTGACCCGGGAGCCGCTCACTGGAGTAAAGCCGTCCCCCTATCCACCTCCACCGCCATAGCCTACCCCTCCCTGGTTGTCGATCAGAACCAGAACCTGCACCTGCTTTGGCGCACCGTTTTTGAAGAGAAATATTATATCTGTTACCGCTTCAAGGGCGGGCCGGGCTGGAAAACCGGAGGATGGAAGCCGGAAACAGTAATCTCTACGGAGATGACAGGGCCGCCTTTCCCTTTCTTTTCCTACCAATCCGGAGAGCTACTGATCGCCTGGCTGGAAAGCGATACCCTTTTTCGCTACCGCTTTGCCGGTGACCAGTGGGACCGGATCGCCCCGCAGCGGTTTGAAAAACCGCAGCTGATTCGCAGCAATTCTTTTAGCCTGGAAGGAAGACCCCTGAACTATTGGATCGCCGTGGAGAGCAGCGAATCAGCGGCAGGCGGCCTTCCTTCCGCCATCTTGCCGGCGGTGGATTATAACGACCTAGAGAGCGACTTTACCAGGCTGGATCGTTACTCGGGAAAACTTATCGGCCAGATTTCGGATCTCTCCACCGCCAAAGAGCGCCTGCAGGAAGAATTAAGATCTAGAAGTAAAGAGATGCTTCTCTTCTCTCAGCAAAGTGAAAAAAAGATGTGCCGGCTGCAAAAGAGCCTGGAGCATAAAGATGCGGAGCTGCAGAAGCTGCAAGAAGATTTTACTCAAGTCGTCGACACCTTAAAACAGAAAATTGAACAGGGCCGGCAGACCCGCGAGGCCGAAAGAAAGCGCTATCTCAGTACACTGCAGGAACTAAAAAAAGAGCGCCACCAGTTTGAAAATATCTTGCAGGAAAAAGAGAAAACAATTGCCCAGCTTGAATCGCGCAACCGCGAACAGCTCTACCAGATCGAGCAGCTTCGTGAAGAGAATGAGGCGCTAAAGTCTAAAACCAGGGCGAGTAGCTGGAGCGTAAAAAAGCTTTGGGAACGGATCATTTACTATAAAAAGCCATGAGGCTAAGATCGGTTAAGTGTTAACGTTTTTTAAGATAATGAACCCCTTAAAACAGTAGGACAATCACGGCCAGCAAGTCTTCGGTGTTGACATAATATTGAAAGCTGGTTAATTATTAAAGAACAATTACATTTCAAAGGATGGTTGGCATGACCGGACCACGACAATCCAAAACGATATTCGTACTTACCGCACTGCTTATTCTGGCACTGGCCTTCCCCACTGCTGCCGGCGCTTCGATCGCCCGCTCAGCTCAAGAAAGAATACCCGGTTATGGGATAACCAGTTCACAGCCGCAAAACTTTGCTTTTCCGGCAACCCCTTCTTTCCCGTCTCCGCAGCCTGAAAAGCCGGTTGCTCCTGCAGAGCCTGCACCGACCACGCCGGTTTCGCCGCCTTCATCAACAGGCTATACTTTCAGCGGCGGCTCTTACGGCCTGGCCCGTTCAGGCAGCCGGGGTAGTCTTTATGGTCCTACTCTACAGGCACCGCCGGAAGATCCGGTCTCTCCCCCCGGACAACCGGAACCCGGGCCGCTCCCTACCCCGCCGGCTACCCCTGAACTACCGTCATCCGGTGAAGAAACGGTCTCTTTAAATCAACAGGAGCAGCAGCTTCTCGACCTGGTGAACAGGGAAAGAGCCGGCCGCGGGTTGGCCCCGTTACAGCTGAACGCCCAGTTGACCCGGCTGGCCCGCTTAAAAAGCCAGGATATGATTGATTACCACTATTTTGCGCATGAATCTCCTACCTACGGCCGTTCCGGAGATATGCTTAGAGCTGCGGGAGTAAATTTCTCCTTGGCCGCGGAAAATATCGGCATTGGCGGAAGCATACAAGCAATCTTTAATGCCTTCATGAACAGCCCGGGACACCGGAACAAGATTACCAATCCCCATTATACCCGGACCGGGGTTGGTGTAATCTACCTGCCGGGTCGGGGCTACCTGGTAACCCAGATCTTTGTTTTACCCCGCTAGAGTTCAACAGAAGAGAAGAGGAAACGCTAAGCAAAAGAGGAGAAACGCTAAACGGATACACCTTTCATCATCCGGAATCATATGCTGATTCTGGGTGATCTATTTTGCGCATTTTAATGTTAAGCCGCTTTCGCTATTGCAGGGCCCTGAACCATATCTTTAGCCTGGCCGCAGAGTTAAACCGGCAGGACGTTAAAACCATAGTGGTGATCACAGATTGTCCTGTCAGTTACCGGGACCAGCTGCGCCACTA
This sequence comes from Bacillota bacterium, assembly GCA_012797175.1. GTDB lineage: Bacteria > Bacillota > Dethiobacteria > DTU022 > DTU022 > JAAZPQ01. The sequence continues at coordinate 28,241 of JAAZPQ010000194.1, read as the reverse complement.
TCAGCGGCATTTTCCCTGTTTCACTGAAAGTCGGCCGGAGGAGATCATAAGGCTGATCCGTTATTTCCGTATAGAGCTGTTGCACCTTCACGACCTCTCTTTAATCAATACCACGCAGAGGCTTCTCCGCTCATGGCCAATCCCCTGCGGGATCACCCTGCACGATCAGCTGCCCCCGGCAATCAACCTCTCGTCACTGCCCGGCCTCTCTTTTCTGATTACACCGTACCCAGTGGTCAGAGGAATCCCCGCCCGGCTACAATCGAAGACCTTCTTTATCCCGGAAGGAATCGATCTGCAGGCCTACCGGCCAATGCCTAAAGAAGGCTTTAAAATTGCTTTTATTTTAGAAGAAGGCGGCTCTACCGGCGAAGGCAGCGCGGCGCTGCTTAAAGCTACGGGCCTGGCCAATCTTGATCTGGAGCTGATCTGCCCACAGCCACTTCCACTACTAAAGGGTCGCTATTATGGCTGGCTACTCAACAGCTCTGCGGTACTCGGGAGATCGCAAGTTGTTATCGGACGCTACCGGGGCCTGCTCGAGGGAATGGCCTGTGGTAATGCCGCCCTGATCATGGGCCGCAGCTACAATGGTATCTTTAACTCGCGGCAGTATCCGGCAGCTCTTTCATTTCCGGATCTCTCCGGTGAAGGAGATGAGCCGCCGTGTTATCGTTCCATCTTCTTCGATCTCTCCACGTTGCTGAAAGATCGTCCTCTTCTTGAATCTTTGCAACAGCAGAATCGCCGATTCATCCGTGAAAATTGCGATCTGCGGCTAATCGCCGAGCAAACCGCTGGCCTCTACCGCCAGATCACCAGCGGATAAAAGAGATGGCTCTTAAAGCCCTTACTACTTGCCCGGCGGTTCCGGGCCCGAAGCGACGGAAGGATCCGCTTCAACCTGAAACAGGGCTGCTTCCAGTAAAGGATTTAGCTGAAGCAGCTCAAACACGGTCACCTGGGTGAGGCGGCCGGCTACATCGAAACTTTCAATGCGCACCGGCAAAAAAGAGCCCTGTTCCAGCCAGACACGTTCACAAACCCTGTAGCGGTGTGGTTCGGAGGGAATTATTTCAACCTGGTAGTAGTGATGCCGCGAGCCGCGTTCTTCACTGATATAACTGAAAGAGGAGGCTTCACTGATCGAGCGCCAGTAATCCTCGAGGAACCTGCCGGTAATCTCTGCTTCAGCCAGATCAGCGGCAGGGATAAAATCAGCGCTTTCCTGATCATAGAGATAAACCCGGTCCCGGTCACCGATAATCACCTGCAGGTTGCTCTGCCGCCCTCCTTCGAAAGTAATCATTTCAACACGGTAACGATCGGGCAGCTCTTTCCAGATCTCTACACTATATGTAAGCTCATTCGCTTGACCAAGAGGTATTGTCTTGAAACGGGCATGATAGCTCTCCAAGCTGGCAATATGATCCTGCATCCGCTGCCGGATCTTTTCTGCCGGATCAGCGTTGCGGTAATGATGGTAGAAATACCAGCCGCCAAAGCTTAAGCCGAAAAGAAAACCCAGCAACAGTAAAATCAGCAGCGGCAAGCGGAACACCAGGAATATTCCCCCGGAAGCCTCTTTTGCCTGCAAACGGCTACCTCCTTGCAAACGAGATCTGTGTTAGACCGGCCTGAGCTGACGATGAAACGGGCCCCAGGGAGAAGGAGCCTTGCTTTCCCCATCGAGACGTCGAAATGCCGCCGGAAAGCGGGCCAGGACCTCCCCTGCTATCGAGCCGCGCCCTTCCGGAAGCAGGTCTCCCGCCAGGCCGTGAATATAGGCCGCCGCCACGGCGGCATCAAAAGGCGCCATGCCCTGGGCAATTAGCGAGGCGATCAGACCGGTGAGCAGATCTCCTGTCCCCGCCGTGGCCAGAGCCGGTCCACCGGTGGGGTTAAAATAGATCTCTCCACCGGGAGAAGCGGTGACCGTTCCAGCCCCTTTTAATACCAGAATGCATCTCCACTCCCGGGCAAAGCGACAGGCCAGCTCCGGACGCCCCCCCTGGACCTCGTCAGGGCTTAGACCGGTCAGGCTGGCCATCTCTCCGGGGTGAGGGGTCAGCAGGGGCGTCTGCGTTGCCGAGCGCAGCAATGCTCTGCGCTCAGTTTCCGGCAGCAAGGCCAGCGAAGTCAGCGCTCCCGCATCGAGCACCACCGGAAGAGAGCAGTGCCGGAGCAGCTGCTTGAGAAGAGAGGCGTTCTCCTGCACCGGCGCCAGGCCAGGCCCCACCGCCAGCACATCGCAGCCGCTGGCCTTCTTGAGAAGCAACTCCGACGCCCCCGGATCTATTAACCCGGGTGCGCACTCCGGAAGAGGGATGGTAATCACCTCGCACAGCTGCGTCTCCAGTGCGGGGCAGATCGAGGCCGGGGCAGCTAGGTAGACCAGCCCGGCGCCGCCGCGCAGCGCCGCGGCGGAGGCCAAGGCCGCGGCACCGCTCATCCCTGTCGAGCCGGCGGTGATCAGCACCCGGCCGAAGCTCCCTTTATGCGATTCCGGGGGGCGTGGCGGAAGCAGCTCCCGAACATACTCTCCCGTAGTCACCGCAGCCTGCTCTTCCGCCGCGAGAAAAGAAGGGATATTGATCTCCCCGACCATGAGCTCGCCGGCCAGGGCCGCACCTGGATGCTGCAGCAGTCCCGGTTTCGGAAAGGCAAAGGTGACTGTCCAGTGTGCCTTCACGGCAACACCCATTATCTCTCCGCTGTCGGCCCGGATCCCCGAAGGGAGATCGACCGCCACAACCGGGGTCCCGCTGGCGTTAATTACCTCGATTATTTCGGCGGGCAGCCCCTGGACCGGCCGGTCCAGGCCGATGCCGAAGAGGGCATCAACCACCAGATCGGCTTCGGCCAGATCGGCTTGAAACTGCTCCAACGCCGCATAGTCTAATATATGCTTGACCGCAAACCCTCTATGCATTAAAAATTGATAGTTGATCGCGGCATCGCCGCGATAGCCTCCCGGCGGGACCGTGGTCCAGAGTGAGACTGCCAGCCCCGCCTGCTGCAGCAAGCGGGCTACAACCAGCCCATCCCCCCCATTGTTCCCCGGCCCCGCAGCGACCAGTACCTGCGCCGGAACAGGCTGAAGGGATAAGATCACCTCGACCACTCTCATCCCGGCGCTCTCCATTAAAACAGCCCCGGGAAGACCGAGCTCCTCAATTGTCCGCCGGTCAGCCTCGCGCATAGCCGCGGCAGTTAACACCTTCATTAACCTCACCTCATCTGCCGTAACAGAACAAAGCGGGACAAATGGGATCTTCCGCCTCTCCTGCCCGGCTTTATTTGGAACCATTACCTTTTCCTCATTCTCTGCCTGTTTTTATTTTCCTCTTACCAGCCGGCTCTATTCGGAGCCTGGTATTTTTTAGATCGGCAGGAGCAAGCTCATAACCTGTCGAAAATTGTCTGTAGGAAATTTGCAGCAGGCGGGGTGGCGATGTTTAAAAAAATACGATCCTGGCGGCAAAAACAGAGGATTCAAGCGGTGCTTCTCTCAGTTGTGCTGTTACTTGTAATCACGCTGATGATATCTTGTAGCTATGAAGGGAATACCGTAGAAACAGACGAAGGAGCAAACGAAAATCGAGGAAACGAAGATCAGGATACCCCCGGAAACCCGGGAGAAGAGATCGATTACCAGGCTCTTGGCGTGAACGAGATGGGACAGATTATGATCTTGATGTACCATGAAATCGGGGAACCTGAAGATACCTGGTGCCGTACCCCCGCCAATTTCCGCAAAGACCTGGAGACACTCTACGCGGCAGGCTACCGCCTTATCTCGATGAACGAGCTGCTCGACGGCCATATTGATATCCCCGCGGGATGCTCCCCAGTAGTGCTCACCTTCGACGACGGCAAGGCCGGCCAGTTTCGCTACTTGGAACAAAAGGGCGCTCAAGTGATCGACCCTGATTGCGCCGTCAGTATTCTCGAAGAATTTTACGCCGCTCACCCCGATTTCGGCCTGGCGGCAACTTTCTATATCTTTTACGAAACTCCGTTTGGGCAGAATGAATATGTTCAACAGAAGCTTTCCTACCTCATCGAAAAAGGTTTTGAGATCGGCAACCACTGCTATACACACGGCAATCTACGCCGCCTCTCCCCAGATCAGGCCCGCCGCGAGCTGGCCCTGCATGTGAAGCGAACGCAGGAATATCTTCCCGGTTACACGGTCCGCAGCCTGGCTCTCCCCTTCGGCGAATATCCTGAAAAGATGAGCTATATTCTTGAAGGAAGTTTTGAAGGAACCACCTACTGCAACGAAGGGGTTCTCCTGGTCGGAGCTAATCCTGCGCCTTCCCCCTTCAGTTTAAATTTTAATCCGGCAGCGTTGCCCCGAGTGCGAGCCAGCGAGATGGAGACCGGCGGGATGGGGCTATACGACTGGCTGGAACGGCTTTGCGAAGAGCACGCAAAATGCTATATCTCCGACGGAGACCCCGGTACGGTGGTGGTCCCTGAAGAGCTGGTCGATCAGGTAGACCGGTCCCGCCTGGGAGATAAAACTCTGCTCCCTTATTGAAACCAGGAGTAAGTAAATGCCGCTACCAGGGCATCAACGGTTTTGACGGCAATCGACGAAGCTTCCACGACCGTACTTCTTGAAGGCCAAACCCGGATTGTTCTTATACTTTAATTGCTTTATAACCGCCACATTGCTGCCGCGAGGTATTTTTCGCTGCTTTCACTATGGACGCGAGGGTGAAGGGCTGAATTAAGCCCTCCCGATATGATATAAGCCATGTCCTCGACGAAAGCATCAGTTTCCTTTGGCGTGACCATGAGGCGCCCGCCCGCGTAAGGCTCGAGCACCTCGGTGATGAGAAGGCGACGCTGATCCCAATCTAAATCTTTAAGCGCATTGGAGAGAGCAAACCCCCGGGGCTCTTTTTTGAAATGCTCCGCCAAGGCATCAAAGGCTTCGCCGGCAATCGTCGAGGCATCCACGACCGTTGGGACACCGATCGCCACTACCGGGACCCCGATTGTCTGGCGGTTGATCCCGAGGCGGTTGTTACCTACTCCCGAACCGGGGCTGATCCCCGAATCGGTCACCTGGATGGTCGTATGGAGCCGCTCCAGGCGGCGGGCAGCCAGGGCATCGATTACGATTACAAGGCCGGGTTTAACCCGTTGGACAAGGGCGGCAATGATCTCTCCTGTTTCAATTCCGGTAGTCCCTAGAACACCCGGAGAGAGCGCACAGACCGCCCGGAAACCTTCTCCTAAAATCTTTTGGTCCATCATCATCGCGTGCCGCGTCACCAAAAGATCTTCAATTACCTTCGGGCCAAGAGAATCCGGGGTCACATTCCAGTTCCCCAAACCGACTACCAGAACGGCCTGCTGGAGATCGGACGGGAGTTCCAAAAAGCGTACCAGCTCACGAGCCAGGATTTCAGAAACGCGGTCTTGGAGGGCGGCATCTTTACGCCGTAGTCCGGGAACTTCAAAGGTGAGATAGCGGCCCCGGCTTTTACCCAACTGCTGTGCCGCCTGTTCGGTTTCGATTTCAAGACGGTTAATTGCAATACCGTCTTCCTGAAGGTTTTCCGAAACCACACCGTGTATCTCCGCCGCGATCTGTTGCTGAACAATCTCCTGCGCTTCAAGAGCCAGATCGGTTCTGACATTGTAAAGAGGTACAAAACCCGCGTTCTGCTCCGGTTGAGAAGACATCGCTCTGCTCCTTCTTAACTATCGTAATTCGGTAGGGACAAAAAGGTCAACAATACCGATGATTACCGCGGCGAGCGCGGCACCGAGAAAAGAGACGGTCATGCCGGGAATAATAAACTGGGCGACGTAAATAACTATCGTCGCGGTAATAAAACCGACCAAACCACGGTTTTGCGGCGAGATCTTGCCTCCAAACAGGCTTTCGACGATAAAGCCGAGCAGAGAGATCACCACCGCGGCGATCAGGGCATGCACGAAGGTAAGGGTGGCAAACCCCGGCAGAAGCCAGCTTACCAGCATTAGTACAACCGCCGATACAACCAAACGAACGAGCAAACCCAGCATTGGAAAACCTCCTTCCTTAAATTGATTCCTCTTCTGCAGCCTTATAAAGCTCCTCTAGCTGCAAATTTAGCATAACCAATAAATTTTTGCTCTATGCACAGGAGCCGGAAATTGACGTTTCAAGGCTTGCTTTTCAGCGCGATAGATGGTAATATTTTAATGCTTGGTAGAGAGGAAGGAGGGAGTCGGGTTTGCCTGTTACCAGATCAGCTGAAAAAAGAATGCGGCAGACGAGCAAACGGACCGCCCGTAACCGCCGCATCAAAAGCATGGTTAAAACCGCCATCCGCCGTTTTGAAGAGGCGCTCCAGAGCGGTGATCGCGAACTTGCCCGGGACAAGTTAATCAAAGCTGTCCGCCAGATTGATCGGGCCGTGGCCAAGGGAGTTATTCATAAAAATACCGCCGCCAGAAAAAAGTCTCGCCTGACCCGATTATTTAACCAAAACGTAGCCGGCTAAGCTCCTGCTGTTGCATTATATGTGTTTAAGCAGGCAGTATGCCTTTTACGTAAAATTGCCAAAACAAGAGGGCCCTCTCTGTACCGGGCGGCGGCAGAAGGGTAGCCGCTGCCCTCGTTACGCCCCGGTTTTTGAAAACACTTTTTAGATACCGTTTAGTGGCTACTTTAAATTTAGTAGTAAGAGAGACCCACCAGGACTACCGTAACCAGATCCCCCCTGCGGATTACCCCCACAGTAAGCGCCTTAAGCATACCGTCATACAAAAAAGTTTCTTCTTGGGATATGATCAGCAGGTGGATCTCTTCCGCCGTGGGGGTAGGGTAATCCCAGAGTGTAAATACGTAGAGGCCCGCTTTTGATAAGCGCAGCTTCGAAGCTTTTTGTTTAAGCTCCGCGTTTAACTCGTCTAAAGAATATTCTTCACCACGGCAGGCCGCTACCGCAGCATCAGCCGCTCTTTGCCTGACCGTATCTTGCAACCTTGTTTCTTTTTTAAACGGGGCTAGCCCGGCCGCCGTCCGCGTTTCGTTGAACAGCTCCAGCAGCCGAGCCTCATGTTCAGGCAAGCAGACGGGCTTCGCTGCCGCAGCCTGGGTTCTCTGCCATTCAATTTCGCAGGCCTTTTTGTAATCGGGATCACTGTGCAACCGGGCCAGCTTTTCTGGTGTGGTCAGGTAAAGGCGCGACGGCCTCTGGATAAAGATCCCCTTCCTTTCATCAACAAAACCGGCGCCCCAGGTTGTATCCAGGCCGTACCAGGTTTCCCCGATACAAGCGTGGTTCCAGGCATGGCGTTCTGTTTTGCCGGGGGCGGGATGAACTTCGCCTCTCTCGTAAGTAGCTTTGATCCCTACAGACTTTAACAGAGCCCTAGTCAGCTCGGCGTAATCATGACAGACCCCTTTCCTGTTTTTTAGAAGATATTCTGCTCCGAAATCATAGTCCTCGCTCCCCATATTCTTGGCTTTCTCCACGTCGTAAGCTATATTATTGGTCACCCAGTCATAGATTGCCGTCAACTTTTCATAATCACTGGAGGCTCCGACAGTGATCTGCTGGGCCAGGCTTTTTAAGTCAGTTACTGCAGGTTCTGCCGTGCCACCGCCCGGAGCGGAACTATCCTCTGTCAAATTATTTGGCGCCGGTTCGTCTACATCCATTTCGCCGTTAAAACAATTTAGATAACCCATGAGCAAATCCCGGTTCCAAAAACCCAGCAGTAAAGCCGTAATTAACAAAGCTATTAAGCAGATCCAGCCAAATCGTTTCATCGGTTCCTCCATGGATTAAATTTTGGACGGGGGCCTAGAAACCATATCTCCCTCACGTTAGATAGAACAAGTAATTACGTCCCCGGTGTTCCGGTTAGCGGCAGGACGTAAGCTGGTGGATCTGGGCGATAGCAATCTCCAGAGCCTGCCAGGGAGCTACCCGCCCGGTCTTGATCTGGTAATCTATTTTCTGCAATAGGATGATGATCTCTTCCAGGATTTCGCGGCTAAAGGCCGCCGATTGCCCAAAAACCTTGCGGGCTTCAAAAGGGGTTACCCCCAGCGCCCGGGGATGCTCCGCCGGGGGGACTTTCTCTTCGCGCAGTGAGCGGGCACCGAGAAGCAAACGGAAATGGCGCACCAGCATAAAGAAGATCCGTAGGGGCTCTTCACGCTTTCTGGCCAGTAAAGAGAGAGCCTGCAGCGCCCGGTCAAGATTGCCCTCGCTAAGGGCGTCGGTAAGGGTAAAGACGTTGCTTTTAATATCGCCGGAAAAGAGCATCTCGACCACCCCGGCAGTAATTGTTGTCTCACCCTCGCCCAGGTATGTGCTATACTTATCAAGTTCGTTGGAGAGACAGTAGAGATCGTTTTCCCCGCTCCAGAGGAGCCGCTGCAGGGCAGCAGGTTCGATTTTTTTACCCTGACCGGCAACCCTCTCTCGAATCCAGCGGGCCAGCTCACCTCCTCTTAACGGAGCGCACTGCACCACGACGGCTTTCTTCTCCAACAGTTTGAAGAGACGCCTGCGCCGATCAACCGCACCGGCCCGAAAAAGAATGATGCGAGAAGGGATTTTCTGCGCCTTTTCACGGGCCAGAAAGCTTTCTAACTGTGCCGCTGCCTCTTTACCGCTCTCCTCCTGTTGCTCTTCCTTTTCCCCTGTGGCACCCTGGCTCTCTCTTTTTTTCACCGCCAGGTAAGGGGGCTCCTCCACCAGCAATAATTTACGAGGCGCAAAGAGGCTTGGTTCGTCGAGGCGTCGGAGAGCCTGGCCCAGGGTTAGTCTATCCCCGTCGACCTTCTCCCGCCCGTAGCCCGGATCTTCTCCCAGAAAGGCATTAGAGAGCAGATCGGTGAGCTCTTGAATTAAAAAAAATTCGTCGCCGTAAAAGAGATAGGCCGGAGCAAAACGGCCCGCGGTAATCATCTTTACGGCTTCACGGTAAGTAGCCATCTATAAAATAACCCCCTGACGCTATTAATTGCTGAAGCAACGGCGCGATTCAGGCAAAAAGAGAACTAGCACCGTGTAAATCTCCAGACGGCCCATAATCATCATCAAGCTCAAGAGCACCTTGCCTGCAGCGGGAACAGCGTTGAAAGTAAACCGGGGCCCGACCAGGCCAAGGCCGGGACCGACATTGCCCAGAGCCGAAGCAACAGCCGATGCCGCTGTAGTTAAATCGAGCTCCATCCAGCATAAGGCCAGGGTGGAGAGGGCAAAAAATAGAATATAGAGAAAGGTAAACCCGGCCACGCCCCGTAGCATCTCCTCTGAAACAGCCTGCTCGTCAAGCTTAACCGAGGCTACTGCGGATGGATGGATCAGGCGCAGCAGCTCCCGCCGCGCACATTTAAACAGCAGCAGCAGGCGAATCTGCTTGATCCCCCCGCCGGTTGAACCGCCGCAGGCGCCGAGAAACATCAACAAAAGAAGCAGCGCCCGTGAAAAATGCGGCCAGGCGTCAAAATCAGCGCTGGCATAACCGGTCGTCGTCGCCACCGAGACCACTTGGAAGGCACTTTGCCGGATCGAGAGAAGGATATCCGAGCCAGTGGGCGCGATATTAACGGCGACCAGCACGATAGAGACCACCAGCACGGCGGTATAAAAGCGTAACTCTTCACTTTTGAGCACCCCCCGGTCGCCTTTAAACAGGCGAAAATAGATGGTGAAGTTCACTCCGGCCAAGAACATGAAAATGATCATGACCACTTCGGCAGCCGGATTATTTAAGGCGGCGACACTGGCATTACAGGTGGAAAAGCCTCCGGTGGGCATAGTAGTAAAAGCGTAGGCCAGGGCATCGAAAAGGTTCAGCCCGCAGAAGATCAACAGCAGGGTCTGCAAAACCGTAAATGCCGCATAGATCAGCCAGAGCCAGCGTGCCGTCTCGACGACCCGGGGAACAAAACGCTCGGCCACCGGGCCGGGCAGCTCCGCCTTATAAAGAGTTGTACTTTTAAATCCAAACCGCGGCAGAACAGCAAGAAACAGAACAATGATCCCCATACCGCCCAGCCACTGGGTCAGGGAACGCCAGAAAAGAAGGCCGCGGGGCAAGCACTCCAGATCGTCAATCACGGTAGCCCCGGTAGTGGTAAAACCGGAGACCGCTTCGAAAAAAGCGTCGAGCAGGGTACCGTCAAAGCCATGGTAAAAATAAAAGGGCAGCGCTCCAAAAAAACCGGCCAGCAACCAGGCCAACGAGACCAGGGAGAAGCTTTCAGCCAGAGAAAGCGGCTCCCGGCGCGATGGATAGAACAGGGCACATAAGAAGGCCCCCGTACCAGCGGTGAAAAGAATAGCCCATAAAAAGGAAAGCCGGTCCCCATCCTGCTCGCCGATCGACCAGAGTGCAGCCAGCGCCATCATGGCCGCTAAAAATATGAGCATAATTCCTAATAGATAAAAAACCCTGTTCCGACGCACTAAATCGATCCTCTCCCGGTGATATCCTGAAATCTGCAATATCTTCTCTATTTACGGGTGCGGTTGGTATTTGTCCGGTTCTCTCTGGCGGCAGCAAAATAATGCTGCAGCTGCCCGCTGATTTCAGGCAGGGTAAAGATAATTAAGTGGTCACCCGGTAGAAGCCTGGTCTGCCCCCTGGGAATGATCACCTCTTGCCGGCGGATGAGCGCACCGATCAACATCCCCCGGGGAAAGTTCGCCTCGGCCACTTTTTTATGGGCTACCGGTGCCGAATCCGGGAGGAGCAGCTCCAGAATCTCAGCCCGCTCGTCATTTAAGATTGAAAGAGAGACCAGCTCCTCGCGGTGGGTAAAACGAAGAATCTGCGAGGCGGTGATCAAGCGCGGATTGATGATGCTATCCAGGTCGAGGGCGCCATATACCGGGACGAACTGCGGGTCAACCACCTCGCAGATGATCTTCTTAATCCCGGATTGCTTGGCCAACACTCCGGCGATGATATTAGTACGGTCATCTCCGCTAACAGCGACAACAGCATCGGTCTGTGCCATCTCTTCCTGCCTGAGCAGATCGAGATCGGCGGCGTCCCCCTGTAAAATTAAGGTGTGAGAAAGTTCCCGGCTGAGCAGTTCACAGCGGGCCACATCCGGTTCTACCAGCTTCACCTGGAAGGGTCTGCGGCTCTGTTCCAGAAGCTTCGCCAGCTCGTAGCCGATCATTCCGCCGCCGAAAATGGTGACACGGTTGATCCTGGTGCGCTCATGAAGGAGTAACCGGCTGATATCCTTTAGTGTCCGCGATTGACCCAGCAGGTATATTCTTGAACCGGGTTTGATCGTATCTTCTCCGCCGGGGATGGTAAATTTTCCCTGTCCCTCGTTGATCCCGACGATGATACAACCGGGAGGAAGATTTAGCTTATGAAAAGGTTTTTTGACAATATCGGTTTCCGGGCCGGCAATCAGGCTGAGCAGCATGACTCGCCCCTTGCTGAAATATTCAATTTCGCAAGCCTCGGGAAAATGAAGCATCCGCGAGATCTCGTAAGCCGCGCTCCTCTCCGGACTGATCATCAGATCAATACCTAGCTGCTCCCGGGTTAGTACAGCTGAATCAAGGGCATAGTCGGCGTTGCGCACGCGAGCCACGGTAAACGAAACACCATAGCGTTTAGCCAGCATACAGGCGATAATATTGATCTCATCAACCTCGGTTACCGCGATTACCATATCCGCAGACTTGATACCGGCCCGCTCCAGGGCCAGGGCATTAGCCCCATTTTCTTCAATAACCATCACGTCAAACAGATTGCTTATTTTACGGGCCTGCTCCGGGTTTTTTTCAATGACCGCCACATCAAAGTTTTTTTCAGAAAGGTTGCGTGCCAGCTCCGACCCGACTCCACCGCCGCCAATAATGATCATGTACACGCAAAAAGCTCCTCCCCGCCACAACAACATATTACTTCGATATTACCATAAAAACTAAAAGGTAGCGCGCTATATTTAAACAGGCATGGGAAAAATTATTGAAAAGAGCCTTTCGGCAAGAAAAGCGAGGTAGATTATTCCGGGTCAGAATTGGACGGAACCATGGAGATCGGTCCAGCAAGGGGATCATTGTAAAAAGCACTCTCTCCGGGTTGAGGATGGATCAAGGGATGGCGAAGGTGGTCCGGGACAGCTCTCTTCAAGGAGCGGTAGACGGCAACAAGATGTCGACGAAAGAGAGCCTCAAAAGGAGCGGCCAGGTAGTAGGGCATACTGTCAATCCACCAGGGAAAATCACTGCCTTCGGCGATGTAGATATAGTGCAGGGCCTCCTTTAACCTCTCCGGCTGACAGGAATTACTCTGGCGATAGTGCTCCACCGCTTCACGGGCCTCGAGCAGGTAATCCCAGAGCAGGTTCTTATTTTCCGTGCCGATCCAGCGGGTCAGGTTGTGATCAACCCATGATCCGGTAAACAGGTTGTCGATAATCCTCTGCGGCGGGTTGGCCGCCAGGTAATCGCTGACCGTGCAGCATCTCAGAAGCGGCTCTTCGCTTAAGCGACGGTAAAGGCTGTGTAAAAAGGGGCCCTTGTCTCCCTGGTACCATTCCCAGGCGTTCTCCCCGTCCAAAGAAAGGGTTACCAGGTGATTGCCTGGGGACCAGGAAAGGTTCTCCCGAATTTTTTGCAGGCGGTGCACCAGATCGGCGGCCGCATCTTCGGGACGAAAATGCTGGTATTCGAACCCGATCCGGTTGGAGAGATGGTGATCCCGAAAGACCATGGCAATCTCCCCCCCGGCTCCACGGACACGGTAAGGCTGGTAGAGCAGATCGCCGTTTAAAACGTGGCCATAACCATCGCGGATAATCTCGGCATTCAACGAGCGGGCCAGGATCTGCTCGTCGCTGATCGACCAGTCAAAGCCATAGGTCGCAAAGAGAGCTACTGTTTCCGGGCTGACGGCCATCTCCGAAGGCCAGATTCCTTGCGGAAGTTTGCCAAAAAGCCTTTGGTACTGGGCCCTGGCCATGGCCAGCTGTTCGCAAGCATCCTGCGGGTATTGAAAGCGGCGCGGCAGCGGTAGCCCGGGAGAGGCCCGTAGGGCACTGCAGCTGTCAATCAACAACGGGATAATCGGGTGATAATAAGGGGTGGTCATGATCTCAATCTGACCCCGTTCCTGCAGGCGCCGGTGCAGGGGGACAACTCCGCCTACCAGATCACGCTGTCGCTTCATAACCGAGCGGCGCTCTGCTTCGGTAAAATTACGTCCCTTTTCAACAAGTCCGCTTAAGAGAGGATCGGATTGCCGAATTTGAGGGTCTATCCAGGCCAGGTTGAACCAGACCTGCAGATCACGGTAATCCTGCGGACGATAGCGCTCCATGACCGCACGGACCGCCTCGGGTTCCCTGCTCCATCCCTGGAGCTCGAGCAGTTCCTGGTAGCGAGGATACTGCCGGATGACCTTATCCCAATGAATATCAAAATAGTGATGCAGCAGATACTGCTTCTCCGAATCGTTAAGTTTCTCCGCCGGCTTGTTTACTTTTTGATAATAATCTTCTTCCCCGGCCAGGTAACATTCAAACTGCTCCAGCAGGGACGGAGTCAGGTTAAAGGTCTGGCGCACCTTCGGGTAGCTCTCCAGGATCGCCGCCATCTGATAGTAATCTTTGCACGCATGGAGCCGCACCCAGGGCATGATTAGCTCCCCAGAAACCGCATCCCTGTAAAAAGGCTGATGCTGGTTCCAGACAAAAGCTACATAAAGCAGCTGTTCGCTCATAATCTCACCCCTCTATTTGCCAGGGCTTGCTATGGCTGCCTTTCAGCAGCCCCGGAAAATTGCAAATGCAAATTGACGGTGCCGCTTTCACCGGGGGCCAGGTAAAAATCCCAACTCGGCAAGAGAAGCGACTGCTGGTACGAACGTTCCAGGCCGCCCTCTGAAAGCGAGATCGCCTCCACCGGCATTCGCCAGAGTAAGGCTGGCCGACTCCAGCAAAGAGCTAGGCTGAGATTGCGCCGACGATCAACCAGCGAAAGTTCTGGCACCGCTTCTTCAGTCCCGCGGGAACCTACTCTTCGATCCTCCAGCTCGCGCCCAGGGATAACGTAGTAACGGTCATCGTCGGACCCGGAAAGAAAAGCAAGGTTAAACTCTATCCCGAAGCAAAGCACCACGTCATCTTTACCCCGGTTGACCAGGTGATACTCTATTTGAAAGCGATCTTTCCCCGCGTAGACGGTCACTATTTTTTTCAGAAGCAGGGGTAAGTTTTCTTTAAGCCGCCCCTCCCGCTGAAAAGTTATCTGCACCCCTTCCCCCTCACCGGGATCCGGCAGCCGCTCTAACTCTACCTCGGCTGGCTGCATTAAAAAATCACCCTGCTCCCGGATGCTTCCCTTTTCAAATTCTTCCAGAGAGCCGCCTTCTTCAAAAAAGTGTTCGATCAAGGCTCCGCGGGGATAGGGATCGTAAAAGAGATGCTCCAGGATACCCTCTTCCTTAACCGCCCGCAGGTGATGAATCGAAGTAGCCTGCTCTCCGGACCCGCGCGGCGCCTCCGCCTGTTCCAGATATTCCTGGTGATATGCTTCGGGGCGGCGGGTAAGGGTATCGAGAAGGTTTACCGCCGCCGGTTTCCATGAAAGCTCCCACAGGCTACCGCCGAGTTGCGGCGAAAAGAGAAGGCTGAGACGATCGGTAGAGATATAGATCTCTTCCGCCCCGCTGTAACCGTAATCACCGCGCTGCAGCAGTAGATACGGCGGCGCCTGCAGCTGCTCATCGATCATCTTCTCAGCCTGCAACAACTTCTGCCAGACGGCGGCACGTAAAAAGTTCAGGTAGAGGCCGCCGAAGACACCATGCCAGTAGGCGCAGTTGCACTGACCCGCCCAAAGGAGCCGCTGCGCCTGCTCACGGGGCTCTCCTTCTGGAAGAGATTCCCAGCGCTTACGCACCGCCAGCATCTTTTTGTGCATCCGGTTACTTTCAGGATAGCGGTTAAAAAAGTTGCGCCAGAAACCACCGGACCACTCCTTCATTTCGCGGTAGGACCCCGTCGGCAGATAGACCGGCCCACACGGCGAAAAGAGGCGGCGATAATCTTCAAAAGTAACCATCTGCAGCCAATCTTCCTGCTCTTGTAAAAGAGTAAAAAATTCTTCAAGCCAGCCCTTTTCGTAGACCGACTCGTAGGTCCCCGGCCATCCACCAAATTTTTCACCGTCGTCCGCCAGCACAAAAAGACGCTGCTGCTCATCCCGGTGCTCCTTGAAATAAGAGATTGTCTCCTCGGGAGCCTTGAAGGGGATCAGGTAGCGCAGCTCTTCGTTGATCGGAAAGAGATCTAGAGGGTAACCCTCTTCTTCAGTCCTGTAATAGTGGTCCAGATTCGTATAGCCGACATCGTGAAAATGGGTATCGTCCACGGCGAGATAATCAATTCCGGCTTGATTGATTGGACGGGGCAGGTGCGGTTCCCAGACCCGCTCTGCCAGCCACATCCCGCGCGGCTCCACTCCAAACAGCTCTTGCAGCCGGTGTGTCAACAGGCAGATCTGGCCAATCTTATCCTCATCCGGGATCGCCGGGAGAATCGGCTCGTAATAGGCTCCCCCGAGAATCTCCACCCGGCCACCGTCGACAAGCCTTTTCAGGCGCCTGATAAAATCAGGTCTTTTTTCAACCAGCCAGTCCAGAAGACTGCCGGAGTAATGCAGCGCTACCCTGATGCCGGAAAAGCGCTCCAGAACCGCAATGAACGGCTCGTAAGTCTGCAGATAACTTCTCTCGAAAACCTCATCCAGGTTCCCTACCGGTTGATGATTGTGCAGCGCAAGGATAAAGTAGATCTTTCCGCCATGATTGTTCATAATCGGCTCTTCCTTTCTCCTGAATGAACCGGGCTGCTTCTTCAGGCTTGGTGATATTGATAAATACTCCGCTGCCCATTTCAAACCCCGCAACGATGCTGACCTTCGGAAGCAGCTCAATATGCCAGTGAAAATAGGGCAACGGCGCACTGCGCAGGGGTGCGCTGTGCAGATAGTAATTATAGGGCGGATCGCCAAGAGCATGCTCCATTAACCGGAGCAGCTCTTCGAGGATCTCTGCCAGGTCCGCCCGCTCAGAAGCGCTTGTTTCTAAAAATGAAGCTGCGTGTCTCCGGGGCAGGATCCAGGTCTCAAAAGGGCTGCGGGCAGCAAAAGGAATAAAGGCGCTGTAAGTATCGCTCTGAACAATGATTCGCTGTGCCAAGCGCCTCTCTTCTTCCAGCAGCTGGCAAAAGGGGCAGGCCCCCTCGGCAAGGTAAGCGCTCTGAGACCGCTCCAGCTCCCGGCGGACAACAACCGGCACAAAGGGGAGGGCGAGCAGTTGGGAATGAGGATGTTCAATCGAAGCACCCGCTTCACGGCGGTAATTGCGGAAGATCTGCAGGTAACGCAGATCCGGATAATCGGCCAGCATCCGGCCGCGCCGGTAATAGGTTTCAACAACGAGCTCCATCTGTCGCGGGGGAAAGCTGCCGGGGTGGCGGTTATGTTCCGGGATCTCGACCAGTACTTCGTGAGCTCCGTAACCGGGGATATTCTCCGAGATCTGCTCCACCATTCTTAATTCCACCGCCGGATACTTATTCGGCACTACCCGGACTCTCCAGCCTGCTGTATCCGGTGCCGTTCCATTACGTCCCAGTGCGAAAAGCTCCGGCGGCGTCATCTGCTCATTGCCAGCACAGAAAGGACAGTTTTCTACATAAGCGGGTTTGCTGCCGCGGCCGTCCCCGCCGCCTGCTTTAGCAAAAGCCGCGGGCCGCCCGGAACGCAGCGGAGCAATAATCACCTGCCGCCCGGAGATAGGATCACAGCGAAATTCAGACAAACCGGACACCCCCGCGAAATAATCTAGACTGTGAACCTGCCGTTTACCTCTGAATAAGGTTCGGTATAAGAGATAAACGGGACTTTCATCGGAGCCATCCCCCGATAAAGGAGGCGGTAGCGTGCAGCGGCGCGTTCCTAAGCTGTAATTTTCCAGGACCTGTTTACGCCCATTACGGCGCACCCCCTGTTCGGCAAAAAGAGTCTCACCCCGCGGCGGCGAACCTGGTAAACTCTGACCGGATGAAACCGGCCGGCAAAGCTAATCATGAAGTCGACATCTTTCCAGGGAACATTTGTGCCAAAATTCAAGCTTAGGTTTCCCGCAGCCGGCCTTTTTATTCCACGGTAAAGTTAAGCTTCTGGCCGGATATATATCATTGTGCATAGGGAATAATAGCATTTGTAATTAATACTCTCTTGCCTGAAGTCACGGTTAACCACAGGATAAATCTTCTTTAATCTTCCTTTATAACCAGAAGGAGGTGAACACGTGGACCATACAGAGAAAAGCTATTTACCCCGCGGCGAGGCCCTGCCGCAATACTACGCCGAAGACCGCCTGGTGATCTTGCCCCGGGATCCCTACAATATCTTCGCCTACTGGGAGCTGAGCCTGCCGACCAGGGAAGCCCTCAAAGAAAAAGTGGGAGCAGAGCAATGGCCGGGCGTTACTTTTTTACTACGGGTCTGTAAATATACCTGGGACAGCGAAGAGGTCGTAGAAAGCTATTTTGATCTAAACGTAAACCCTGAGCATGATAACTGGTATATTTCGGTGCAGGACGCAGACCGGCTTTACCACGTCGAATTGGGCTGGAAACTACCGCAGGGTTCTTTTCAGAAGATCCTGCGTTCAAACAGCGTCCGCACCCCCCGTGATAGTCTTAGCGACCTGATCGATGAAGAGTGGCAACTTCCCGATTGGAAAGCACAAAAACTTTTTCGCCGGATCTCCCTTTATCATCTCAGCTCAGCAGAATTATTCCGGCGGCCTAAAAAAATAAAGTAAGAGCATATCTGACTGAAGGAGGCTCCCATAGACCATGGCCCAAGGTTTTCTGGCTTTAATCTTACATGCCCACCTGCCGTACGTCCGCCACCCGGAATATGAGTATTCTCTTGAAGAAAAATGGTTTTTTGAAGCGATTACAGAATGTTACATGCCCTTGCTGATGGTTTTTGAAAAGCTGGCCGAAGAGAGAATTGACTTTCGGCTGACTTTTTCACTTTCGCCCACCCTGCTGGCAATGTTAGAAGATCCTCTGCTCCGGGAGCGCTACCGTCAATATCTGCAGCGGCTCCAGGAACTGGCCCGGCTGGAGGAAGAACGTACTGCTGGCGATCCTGATTTTGCTCCCCTGGCAAGGCTCTACCGCCATCATTTTGATACCGTCGCCGATTACTTTAACCGCTACAACGGCCGCCTGGTAAATGCCTTCCGGAAGCTGGCTGAAATGAACTATCTCGAGCTGATCACTACGGCCTCGACACATGCTTACCTGCCGCTGCTGATGTTGCAGCCGGAAAGTATCTACGCACAGATTACCAACGCGGTCCAATACCATCAGGCCATATTTGGAGAAATGCCCCGGGGAATCTGGTTGCCCGAGTGCGCCTATGACCACGGGTTGGAAGATATTATCAGCGAGCTGGGCCTGCAGTATTTTATTACCGCTACGCACGGGGTCCTCTATGCTTCGCCCCGGCCTAAATACGGAGTCTACAGCCCTATTCTAACCAAAAGCGGTGTGGCTGTCTTCGGAAGAGACCCGGAGACCTCCAAACAGGTCTGGAGCTCGCAAGAAGGTTATCCCGGGGATTACGATTACCGCGAATTCTACCGCGATATCGCCTATGATCTACCCCTCGACTATATCGGCCCCCACCTGCATCCACCCGGTATGCGTAGCGATACCGGAATAAAATATTACCGTATCACTAGCGAAGGACTGGAGTACAAAGAACCTTACCGACCGGAGCGTGCCCGGGAGAAGGCGGCCCTGCATGCCGGGAACTTTATGTTTAACCGTGAGCAGCAGGTTAAATATCTCTCTGCGGTCATGGGGCGCCCCCCGATTATTATCTCCCCCTATGATACCGAGCTTTTCGGTCACTGGTGGTTCGAAGGGCCGCAGTGGCTCGACTTTCTCTGCCGGAAGATCGCTTATGATCAGCAGCATCTTAAGTTGATCACTCCCGGAGAATATCTCGATCTCGGTTACCCGTTACAGCTCTCTAATCCTAATCCTTCGAGCTGGGGCGATAAAGGCTATCACGAGTTCTGGCTGAATGGAAGCAATGACTGGCTCTACCGTCATCTGCACAAAGCCGCCGAAGAGATGATTGCCCTGGCCACGACATATCCCGAAGCGGAAGAGCTGCAGAAAAGGGCGCTTTGCCAGGCCAGCCGTGAGCTGATGCTGGCCCAAAGCAGTGACTGGCCCTTTATCATGACCTCAGGAACGATGGACAATTATGCCCGCAGCAGGGCCGAAAACCACCTCATTCGCTTCAGAAGCCTGGCCCGTCAGATTAACGAGGGCACCATTGATCCCGCCTGGCTAAGCGCACTGGAACAGGCGGATAATATCTTTCCGCATCTCGATTATCGCCTTTATCAAAGTTTCGAATCAACAGTACCTGTGGAACTTACCGCAGGAGCAGGAATGCTCTAGCCTCAATCCAGCACCGGTAAACCCGTTGCCGGGACAATGCTCGGCAATTGCGCAGAAACAGCTATTTTTCTCTGAATAATGGTGATAAAATTCTTTGCAGGACGGAACGGCAATATGGTATAACCCTAGCGCATCTAGCACTATTTAACAAGGAATGAACCTTTATGCGCAGAATTTATCTTATCGGTTTAGTTCTGTTAATAATTGCCGTATTTATAGGGGGCATCTATGCGATAACCTACTTCACTTCGGAAAAAGAGAGTCCTTACCAATCTCCCGATGATCGGGAACCCGTTGCTCCTCCGGCTCCCGATATCCGGACCGCTACCATCGTTTCCGCAGGAACTACCTATCCCCATAGGCCACAACTTGAGCAGGCTCATCTGGGCGGCGGCAAGTATGATTTTAACCCCAGTTTCGAGATTATCGCTCCCTTGATTCAGGAGGCAGACCTGGCCATCGCCACCCTCGAAACAGCCCAGGCCGGTGCAGAGAACGGCGGTTACACAAGCTATCCCCTGTTTAACTCTCCTATTGAGCTTTCCGAAGCGTTAAAAGGAGCCGGTTTTGATATTTTCAATACGGCTAACAATCACATCATGGATCGCGGCTACACCGGGCTGATGGATACCCTCGATAATGTCCGGGCCCTCGGCATAAAAACGTTTGGCACTGCTAAAAGCAAGGAAGAACGGGACACGCCTTTTATTGAGGATATTAACGGCATTAAAGTCGGTTTTATCTCCTATACCTACGATATCAACGGGGTTACCATCCCCGCAGGGCATGAATATGCGATCAACTACATTAAAGATTTTCACACCCTTGACCCTATTATTGCCGATATCAAAAAAACCCGCAGCGCCGGGGCGGACCTGATCGCTTTGTACCTGCACATGGGCGAAGAGTACCTTCATGAACCGACCCCATATCAAAAAGAGATGGTTCGGGAGCTAACCGCGTCCGGGGCCGACATGATTATCGGCACTCATTCACACGTGCCCCAGCCCCTGGAATGGGTTAGCGTGGAGCTGCCGGACGGCAGCGTCCGCAAGTCTCTAGTGATCTATACGCTGGGCAACTTCTGTACCAACCAGCACTTAACTACCGGCGTTCCCACGGATCTGACCCGTTACGGTATTCTTGCTCAGATCGAACTGGGCAAAGATATGAACAGCGGCGAAGCCTGGATTGAAGATGTCAACTACGAAGTCTATATCTGCCACATCGACTGGCGGCACCGGGTGATCCCGGTATCTTTTATCCTCTCCTCGCCTCCAGAAAAATACCATCACAGCGCGGAGCGGGTCCAAACCATTAAAAGTCAATATGAGACCGTTCTGGAGATACTAGAAAAGTACGGTTTTACCGACAGTAAAAGCGATTTTCTTCCCTTGAAAAATAGCTGAAAAAAAGCCGCTAAGACCGTTTGGCCAACATTTTTCAGGTCTCTTTTTGCAGAGCATCTATTTTTTGAACATAAAGCTCGGTTAACGAATCGGAGAGCTCCTCAGAGAAAGCTTCACTATAAACATGATAAGAAGGCTTTTCTGGATCAGGTAATACCAGGGCCCACCCCTGGGGATGGTAGATCTTTAAACCATCAATCATCTCGGTCTTTCTGTCGGCCGACTCCTGGATCAGTCGGCGCATCACCCGCCCCTTCATCGTCCAGGGGCAAGGGATTTCACGTTCCCTTGTTTTGATCGCAGGAATCTCTTCAAGCAACCCGGTCAGAGTAAGATCCTGGCCGGCCAGCAGATCCAGCAGGTAAACCAGGACCGCGATACCGTCAAAAGAGAGAGCCGCGGAGAGATTACGGCGACCTTTTCGGGCCTGCTCGCCTTGCTCGCCCATTTCCATTAAATAGCGCGGCGTAGCCTTAGTCCGTACCACCCGGCCCTGGTAGCGCTCAGCCAGCTTCTCTACAACCTGCGAAACGTAAACCGGAACAGCCACGGTACCACCCCGCCGTTCCCGGAAAACCAGCAGTGAAAGAAGAGCGGTATAGAGATCACCTTTGATCATCTTTCCTCTTTCATCGAAAATAAGCGCCTTTTCACCACCCGAAGTAATTATTACCCCGAGGGTGGCGCTGATGCTGCGCACGGCTGCCGCCAGTTCACTGTAACGGTGCGCCGGCAGATCATTAATCATGTCACCTCCTGGATCATCCCGGTGCCCGGATGCTGAATTGACCGTGATCACGGTGCAAGAAAGATCCTGAAGCAGCGGGATAAGAAAGCGACGCAGATAGGAGGTAGGATTGCCCAGTACCACGCGCAGGCCCGCCCGGGCTAGCTTTTTGGTGGATACATTTTGCAGCAGCTCGGCCCGGTAGATCTCCGCCATATTTGGTAGCCGCAATATCTCCCCGAGAGCATCGCCGGGAGCGCGGTGAAAATCCTCACGATAATAGAGTTGCTCGATCTTTCGTTCCAGGCCCCGGGACAAGGGCAGCCCGTCACTGTCAAAAAACGAGAGGCGGATGCCATATTTCTCCTCGGAAAAAAGTGAGATATGAATCCCGCCAGAGACCTTCAGGTAGGTTGTGGCCCGCCTGGCCATAGGAATAAGAAGTTCTCCGGCATCGAGAACGGCCACTCCCGAAGAGAGCAAGCCGGCAATGAGAGCTTTTTGCAGGGTCACCGAGGGCTTACAGGCATCACTGCTGACCAGGACCGGTCCCCGTAGGATCGAACCGTAGACTGCGCCCAGCCGAACCACCATTTCCGGAGTAATCTCCCGGTTGATCTCTCCCTGGATACCGTGCCGGCCAAAAAGAGCTCGGGAGACAGAGGCGCCCCAGATCAGGCTTTCATGTAAGGTAACACCGCTTTCAACTACCTTGGCCGGCCATACCTTAACCCCGGGCTTGATTACGACACCATCCTCGATCAGGCTGCCGTCACCGACAACCGCCTCTTCGTAAATGGCGGCGCGGCGGCCAAGCCTGACCGCACTGCAGAGGATCCCCCCTCGCAGGGCGGCCCCCCTGCCGATAGAGGCCCCTTCCCAGGTCAGCCCTCTTTTTACCGAGGCTCTCTCTGCCACGCGCGTCGATGAACCCAGGACCGTGCCATCGCTGAGATAGGCCCCTGCTTCGAGATAGCAACCGGCACCGATATAAAGCGGTCCGGACAGCTGGACCCGGGGATGGATAGTGACATCTTCCTCCATCCAGATTCCTTTTTCGTATTCGTGGCCTTTCAGTTGCACCCTGACCTGCCCGGCCAGGATCTCCCGGTGCGCCCGCAAATATTCTTTCAAGTCTCCGATATCACACCAGAACCCGTTCAGAACACAACCAAAAAGTGGTTCTTTCATCTCTAGCAGGCGGGGGAAAAGATCCTTGCTAAAATCAAACATCCGCCCCGGTTCAACCAGGGAGAGCACCTCGGGCTCCAGGATATAGATCCCCGTATTCACCGTATCGCTGAAGACTTCACCCCATCCCGGTTTCTCCAGAAAGCGATTGATCCGCCCGTCCGGTTCGAGCATAACCAAGCCATATTCAAGAGGGTTCTCGACCGACTTTAAGATCAGGGTAGCGGCGGCACCGCGGGCGCGGTGAAACTCGACCGCCTCGGTAAGATCGAAATCGGTGAGCGCATCCCCGCTAATGACGATAAAGGTCTCATCGAGCATCGCAGCTGCATTTTTAACACTTCCCGCGGTTCCCAGGGGCTCCTCCTCCACAAAATAGTGCAGGTTTACCCCAAACCGGTGGCCATCCCCAAAATGATCCCTGATCTGCTCCGGCAAATACTGCAAAGTTACTGCAATATCGCGAAATCCGTGCTTCTGCAACAGCTCCACGCTGTACTCCATCAGCGGACGGTTCATCACCGGAACCATCGGCTTCGGCCGGTCGCAAGTCAGCGGGCGCAAGCGCGATCCCTCGCCCCCGGCCATAATTACCGCTTTCACAGATCTTCACCCCCGTAAAAGATAAAAAGTCTATCCGGCTGCTACCGGGTTTTTTTAGTATCCCTCCATCCGGTAACATAATGCACTGACCAGCTCAGGTATAACGGGAGGGGGGAGGCCCCACGGTAGAAGAGGCCGGTTCCCGGCCTGAGAATGAAGGTTCCAGCCGGTCGGCTTCACGGCGCCAGCGCCTGGCCTCCGGTGAAAAAACAATCTGCTGGTAGATCGCTTCGTACCGACGGGCGATCGAGGGCCAGGAGAATTTCTCTTCAACATCCTGCAGGGCGCGGCCGGCTAGGCGGCGGGCCAGCTCGGGATCGCCCAGCAAGGTACAGACCTGCCCGGCAAGCTCGGAAGCGTTTCCCGGGGCGACCCGGATCCCGTTGACCCCATGGACCACCGTTTCAGCAAAGCCTCCGGTATCGCTCACCACCACTGGGGTCCCCGTGGCCATCGCCTCAAGCGCCACCAGGCCGAACGGTTCGTAAAGGCTGGGGAAGACGGCAACATCGGCATGGGCATAAAGCTGGTTGCGCGTCTCCTCATCGATATAGCCGGCAAAAGTGACCTGCTGATCGAGGCCTAGATGTAAACTAATGCGGTGCAGCTCCTCGGCATAAGGTCCCCGGCCGGCGATGACCACACGCACATTTGGAATCCGCTCTTTGATTATCGGGAGCGCCTCGAGCAGCACCTGGACCCCTTTCTCCCGCACCAGCCTTCCGATAAAAAAAAGAATCTTCTCCTGAGACGCGGCAAACCTCTGCCGCACCGCCGGATCGGGGCTGGAAACCTGGAATGCCGCCGGGCGGATCCCGTTGGGAATAATCGATATCTTATCCGGGGGCAGATTGAAAACGCTTTCAATCTCTTCACGCATATAGCGGCTGTTGCAGATCACCCGCCAGGCCTCATAGGTCAGGGACCACTCCACCTCACCGATATAGCGCTGCTCATCATTATGCAGGCCGTGGTTGCGCCCGAATTCAGTCGCATGAATCGAGGCGATCAAGGGCATCTGAAAAATATGCTTAATCCCCCGGCCGGCATAAGCCACCAGCCAATCATGCGCGTGTACCAAGTCAAAACGGCGCCGCTGGCTGAGGCTGACCCCCTTCTCCAGCATGGCCAGGTTCAGCTGGTGCACCCAGGCGAAAAAGTTTAGCGGACGGCCGTGGTAAGGGGCCACCCGGTGGACGGTCACCCCGTCAATTTTCTCTGCTTCCGGTAAATTTTCTTCCAGGGTGGTGATCACTTCAACTTCATTTCCCTCGCCCGCCAGGGCGCGGGAAAGTTCACTGACCACATGGGCGATCCCGCCGACCACCCGGGGAGGGTATTCCCACGTAAGCATTAAGATACGCATCTGCTCCACTCCTGCTGTTGGTTTACCCTTCAGATACCTTGAATTTTAAAGCTTCTTTGAAGCGGCTTCTTTATTATTCCCGAAATTTAGTCAAACTTACCTGATCGATCAGCGCCCGCCGATCGGCTCGACCGATTCCTGCATTCTTTTCACGTTGAGTTCACTGCCGTTGCTTTTCATGATAATACTGCCGTGCCGGTCAGTACGTAGAACTTCCACCCCTGCCGCCTCCAACGCGACCAGGGTATCCGGGTGAGGATGGCCAAAATTATTTGGCCCCACGGAGATGACTGCATACCGCGGCTGCACTGCGGCGAGCAGATCGGGAAGAGCAGCCATAAACCCGCCGTGATGGGGAATGAGAAGCACCTCCGCCCTGAGATTGGCTTTTTGCCTGAGAAGCTCCCGAGCGGCATCGTCTTCAATATCACCACAAAAAAGAAAACTGGTTGTTCCGTAATCAAGCCTTAGCACCAGGGAGCTATTATTCAGGTCACTGCCGGTCCCCGCAAAAAGCTCTGCCGGAGGGCCTAGGGTCTCGATGCGCAAGCCGCAGGATGAGCTCCAGCAGCGTCCCGCGCCTACCTTTTCAATGGACAGGTCCCGCGCCGCAGCCCGCTCCAGGAGAAGGTCGTAATAAGGCGATTCTCCCGGCACCGGGGATAGCAGGAGCGTTTTTACAGGGATCTCCTCCACCAGGGGAAGCAGTCCACCAAAATGGTCTTCATGGGGGTGACTAACCACGGCGAGGTCAATCCGACGAACCCCCTGTCGCCGCAGATATGGAAGCAGCACCATCTCGCCCGTTCTACCTGGATCGCCCCGGTAAGGAGGTTCCCCTCCCCCGTCGATAAGGATAGTTGTCCCACAGGGCGCCTCCACCAGGGCCGCCGCCCCCTGGCCCACATCGAGGAAGGTGACCTCCAGGCTGGATGAGCGGGACGGAAGCAGAACGGAGCCCCATAACAGCAGGACAGTGAGCCCCAAAGCGGTAAACAAAAGCAATTTGCGGGGGAAAAAAACTTTCTGGTTTATTGGTATTAAAGAGCGGTTTTGCCGCGGCGTATCCAGGCTCTGCGGGCGAACTATTGAATACTCTCTTTCCAGCTGCCGGCGCCGGCGATAGCGGTAATATAGAGCCGCAGCGGCAACAAGCAACCCGTAAATCAGAACCAGCCCCGCCACACCCGGCGGGTAGACCGGCCGGTAGAACAGCGGGTGGCGAGCCAGCCCGGTAATGAAAAGTATAAATTCAAGCAGCAGAAGGCAGGGGAACATTAATACCGAAGCAGCGACCGGGAGGATGAGCCCGAGCAGGGCACCGCCTAAGCCCAGTCCCACCACCGGCGACATTAGCGGCAGCAAGACCAGGTTAAACAGCAGCGCCCCCAGGGGGATATGCTGAAAATAGTAGGCACAAAGCGGCAGTACCCCGATCTGCGCGGCCAGTGTCACCGTAAGAATAGGGCGAATGAACTTGGGGAGGCCCAAGTTGCGGGCAAGTTCCGCCAGGGGCGGCTGTAAATAGATGATCGCCAGGGTGGCGGCATAAGAAAGCTGGAAACCGATGGTAAAAAGATTGAGCGGATTCAACACCAGGGTGATCAGGGCGGCCATGGCCACAGCGGTCGGCAGATCCCGCTCCCGCTCAAGCAGCAGGGCCCCGAGGGCAAAAGAGAGCATCACCGCCGCCCGCAACGCCGAGGGGCGCATCCCGGTCAGGTAAGCGTAACTGAAAACCAAAGCAATCGTAATGGCGAGAGGCAGCTTCCCCTGCAGACCCAGACAACGCCACAGGCCCAGGATTAGCGCCGCTACTAGCCCCACGTGAAGACCGGAGACCGCAAGCAAATGACCTACACCGCTCGAAGTGAAGTTCTCCTGGATATCTTCCGGCAGGCGGCTGCGCTGCCCGAAGAGGATCCCCGCCAGCAGCTCCGCTGCCGGCGAAGGCAGGTTTTTATCGATTACGCCCGTCATGCGGCTACGCAGCCTAACGGCTGAAGCGGCGAGCTGCCCGGGCGCCCCGTCGCCGAGAGAGCTGACCTGGACCGGTTTAGGGTAGACCAGGCCGTCGATCCCCTGCGAGCGCAGGTAAAAGGCGTAGTCGAAGCCGCCGGGTACACGCCTTCCTTTCGGCTCGATTATCGTGCCGCGCAGGCGCAGCTTCTCGCCGAAGCGGTAGAGCGCCTGCTCATCGCCGTAAATTTTGACCAGGAGCTTGCCCGCAAGATCGCGGCGCCCCTCCGCCGTCTGGACCGTATCCACCTGCAGGACATAAGCGGTATGATCGTCGTATTGCAGCGGCTCCTCTAGAATCGTCCCCTCGACATAGAGAGGCCGGCCGGCATAATCGAGCACCCTTTCGCCGGCAGAGCGGGGATAAAACGAAACAAAAAAAGCCACCGCCCCAGCAGCCGCCGCTATTAAAAGCAAAAGCGCCGCAAACAGGCTAAGGCGCCCTTTCCAGAAAGACCATCCTGCAATAATCAGCAGCAGCCCCAGCAGCAATACCGCCCAAAGCGGCGCCTCCAGCCAGAGCCGCCCCAGCGCAATCCCGGCGATATAGCACAGGCCTATGGCCGCTAAGGGACGGAGCTCAAGGCCCAAACGGGACCACCCCTGTCACCTGTATCAATTACTTGCTCCCGGCGATCCTGGAAAGCTCTTTCTGCTGCACTTAAGAATCGACGATCATATATCTCTTTAATTCATCGTTGGTGATGAATTCGACCTGCAACTGGGCTTTTCCGGCGGGGGACAATATGCTCAGGCGGTCCTGTAAATATTATACCATTTACTATAATAAATGACACTAATGTATATTCTAAACTTTTCGATAAAAACCGACATTAAATTGTTCTTAAGCAATCTTTACCTTTCCCGGGTGAGCAGCCCTCTGTAGGGGATACTGTAGACCTCGTCCCCAGGATGAATGCCGGTAGCAGAAAAAGCAGCTCGGCTTGATTTTGCAGTTATGCATTTATTGCATCGCCAAGTGATCGCTCTTTTTTTACTTTAGCCGGCCTTAACCCCATATAACCCAAAATATCAGGAATGAAATTTTGATTATCCAGAGCCAGCACTGCCTGCTCCCATGTTATTTTATCTTGCAGCAGCAGTACAGTAACCAGGTTGAACAACTTGTTAAGCATCTTTTAAAAACCATGAATAGGCTTCTAACCTGAATAGTTTAACAACGTCTCTATCAGACTGTTTAAGCAGGTCTCCCCTAGTCACCTCCGGAGTAAGCCCAAAGAAAGGGCAATTTTAACTCGATACCTTCGCCGTACCAGTCATCATTCTCTGTTCGGCAACCCCTTTCAGGTAATCTGACTCCTCTAGCGTGGCAATTAGAATACAGCAGACCACCATCAAAACGGTCAGGGCAACCAGGGGAACCGTAAAGGAGCCGTCGGCACTCTTAAAGGCCTCCAT
>JAAZPQ010000038.1 GCA_012797175.1 Bacillota bacterium | reverse complement strand
TTTACTGGGGTCAATTTCCTAATTCCCGCAGGGTTGACTTGCAGAAACCCTTATCCCACAGCATCCCCATGGGGTAAAATATTTTTACCCCTTGCGCAAAGCCTTATCTATCAATTGTTTTCAAAGAACGCAAATGGCTCTGACGGTAAGCAAACATAAAATCGACCGGGGTTTGCAATTTGAGTTAGAATTGCTTTAGTATAGAAATGTATAATGTAAAGAGGTGCCAAACAATTGAAAAACAAAAAAAGTTTTGCTCTGGTATTTTTTGCACTTTTCTTAATGATGTTAGGCAATGGGATCATCATTCCGGTATTTCCTTACTACGTGAAAAGCATGGGAGCCAGCGCCTTTCAATTAGGGTTACTGCTTACTGTATATTCTTTATGCCAATTTATTTGTGCGCCCATTTGGGGACGCTACTCGGATAAGGTAGGCAGAAAGCCGCTGTTGATGCTAGGTATTGCTGGCTATGCGGTCAGCTTTATTATTTATGGTTTAGCTCATGCCCTATGGCTTCTTTTTATTGCCCGTATTGCCGGTGGGGTTCTCTCAGCAGCGGTGATGCCTACGGCTATGGCCTATATCGGTGATATCACCACAGAGGAGCAGCGTGGCTCTGGTATGGGTTTAATGGGCGCTTCGATGGGGTTGGGTATGGTTATGGGACCGGCTTTAGGTGGTATATTGTCAGGGATTTCTTTTACTTTTCCCTTCTTTTTTGCGGCCGGGCTGGCCATGGCTAACGTTCTTACTATTTTTATTCTGCTGAAAGAATCACTGACACGTGAAAAAAGGATACAGCAGCTTGAGGAAGTGACTGATGACAGCGGCATAAGTATCTTCCTGAGCGAACTACGAACTCCACTGGTTCAATTTTTCATCATGCTTTTCCTGGCCAGTGTTGCTCATTCCATGAACGAGGCTACATACGCCCTCTTTATGCAGAACAAAATAGGCATGGGGGCTAAGGAAGCAGGCTGGGCTTTTATGGTTGCCGGTATTGTAATGGTTATTCTGCAAGGCCTGCTTGTGGGCAAGATGATCAACCGTTTAGGGGAAAAGAAAACCATAGTTATCGGGTTGTCCGCCATGGCTATAGGTCTGGCGCTCTTGCTACATTCCTTTAATACCTTTACTGCAATTCTCTTTCTGGCTGTTTTTTGCTGTGGCATGGGACTCATTCGTCCCTCAACTTCCTCTGCTGTATCAAAAAATGCTGCCAACCAGGGAAGATCCCTTGGAGTTATGCAAGGGTTTGACAGTCTAGGGCGGGTTGTTGGCCCTGCTTTTGGCGGCTTCTTACTGGATCTTAACTGGAGCTATGCCTATATTGGCGCAGTGATCATAGCTCTCCTGGCGGTGATTTGTTTTAAGGCCTATGATTATCTTCATTCAAAAGAAGCTTGGGTTGTTGACTAAACACGGTTCACTATAGATAGATCAGAGAATGCTAGCAGTCATGATGTGACACTATGTTGTCATAATGGTTTGCTATTATATTTTATAATGCAGAATAATTAACATTGCCAACATGGCATTTGAGGGCAATTCTGGTAAAAATAAACATCCTATAAATTCTATTTATAAAAAGAAGGTAAGCATTGTGTCGTGTTGAATTTGTGTATTGTTGATATATTAATATTTGTTATTTAGACTATGTTATGTAAAAAAATGCGGAGCAATAAAGTGGACCGACCAATCTAAAACTTGAGAATGAGATTAATAAGAGGTGAATTGCTATTAGAGTTAGATTTTCTTTAAGCCCAGAGACTCAACAGGAGGAATATGCCATACCCATCGAGTTTAGAAGGCATTTTATATCATTAATTAAATTGTTACTTGATACTTCACCGTTTAGCCAGCGCTTTGAGGAATCAACGCCGGGTTATAGTCCATATGTATTTAGCGTCCATTTTAGCAAAGTTTACCGAGTTGTACCTAATGATGGAGTTATATTTATTAAGCCCCCGGTATTTATGACTTTTTCAACCGGCCTTTTTGATCTAATGACTGATGTTTGCAACCGGGCAATTGCCATAAAAGGTCAAAACACTATTCTTGGATTAAAACTCGATCAAATTCAATTGTTACCCAATAAAGAAATAAGATCTGATACAGTTAAGTTCCAGGTAATAGGACATGCTGTCCTAAGAGGTAGCGATGGTTATCTGGATAATACTGATGCAGCTCAAATCGAAGAAGCTATAAACACTCACTTGCAGACAAAGCTTAATTTTCTTAATCAGAAGATAACACCGCTCGATGATATTTTATATAGCCCTATTAAGTTAGTAGAGCATCAAAAACTTACTAAAGGTGTTTGCCAACATTACGGAGGGAAGATAACCAGCATTAGAGGTAATATAACGCTATCAGGATATCCAGCCAGTCTTCAATTCCTATACGATTATGGCCTAGGGGTTAGAACTGGGCAGGGTTTTGGATTATTGGAGGTGGTGAAAGAGTTATGAGAAAATGTAAACATGCACTATTTAATGACATAAAGCATGATAATTCTGTTATAGATACCAATAAAGATATAGTAATCTATCCTTCTTCGTGGTATTACAACGCTTGTGTTCACGGCTTTCTAGAAGTGCTGGCAAGGGGGCTGGGGGAAGATGGTGATAGAATCATTGTGGAACAAATTCTCCAGGATGATGGAAAGGCTGTAATTTCTAGTGATCTGGCACAGGCAATCTTTAGTACTGATGATACCGCGATGCCCAACGGCTATAATGAACAACCGATACCTACTGAATTGAAAAAGATGAAACGTATAGCTTGGTGGTGGACAGTAACCGGGTATGAAGCTGATTTTATGAAAAAAGATGATAGGGGCAAGAGTCTGAGTGGTGCTGAAATGGTGGAAACGGTTTGTCGCAGTTTATTTCATAAGACTGCTCCATATTCTAACCTTGCACAACTTAGCTGGGATAAGGTTGATTTTCTTAACACCTGGTTTACTTTGGATCATCACACTGGTCCCAATAATGTCTTCTGTAGTTTCTGTGGGCAGGAATATGTTCCCGATCCAGAAGCTAGAGTTTATGATGCATTTTTTACTAGATCATTGTCGCTCGCTCTTGGCGACGGACCGGGAGTTTTCCCCAATCGGTTCTGGGATAGCAACCCCAACTTGACAACATGCAAACGTTGTCGTTCATACTTTATCTGCTTTCATATCGTCCAACGCAATCGTTTTTTCATTAATTCTGACTCTCTACAGGTAAACTGGTACTTAAACCGGATGTTGGCTGGCAAGCTTAGACAGAACCGGTTTGCTTATCAAGTGGCCCTCTTAGATGCTTTGCAATATGACCCTCAGTTGCGCAAAGGAATTACTGCCTGGGGCTTGCAGAACCTGGAAGTTCTGGTTTTCGAAAGGAATATGGTGAGGTATTATCCACTATCGCCACGACTGGCCAAGATGTTTTTGGTCCCACAAATTTCTTCGTATATCAGTAAGATTCGTAACCAAGAAGTGTGGGACATTATTCTTAAAGAGCAATTTAATTATTTACTGACGATAATTTATAAATCATTGCGCGCTTATTTAACTAAAAATAATTTGGGAGATGACCCAGAGGTTATCTATAATCCTTCAAGTATTCGGCCTGTTTTTGACTTAATTGCACTTAGTGCCGAAATTTTTAGATTCTTGTCTGCAGAGAAAGGGGGTAAAAGAATGGGCTATATCAATACAGGACAACTTCGCGAATTAGGTGCAACAGCACCACTAGCTCAGAATGATAGCATGGTATTTCGGTTGCTAGAACTTACCCGGTTGAACCAGAAAGCCGATGTTTATCATCTGCTGCTGCGGGTGTATGTGGCCAGAAACATAGAATTTCCAAAACCGTTGGCAAGGATTTTTTCTTTAGACAGCCCTGAGTTGTTTAAGATCGGCATATATGCTTATATATCAGGTTTTAGGCCTGGGGAGAAAGCCGAAACTGAAAACTAATTAGTAGAAAGGTGTGTTTATCTAATGAAGATTAAAGGTTTGAGCACGACGGTGATTTTTGAAGCCTCGGCAGTTAACCGGGACGAAAAGTTAGCCGGTAATATTGCTTCCATAAAAAAACTTTCTCGCGATAACGGGACTTATTCGTTTATGAGCAGAGCTTTTTTGCGTCATCACCTATTTGAAACCCTGCAGGTGCTTCATGGGTGGGAAGGGGCACCGGTTACGGTAAATCGTGGTAGCCAGAGACAATCGGTAATCCAGTTCAAATTTCCCGACGCAAACATAATAGCCTATCCCGAGATGGATGTCTTTGGGTTTATGAACACCTCGGTATTAGATTCTGATGTTGGAATCGTGCGTAAAGCTCCTTTAGGAATGACCAAAGCGCTATCGATGGAGCCGTGGCAGGCAGACATGGCTTTTTATGCTAACCACGATTTGGTTAAAAGAGCTGTAGAAAGAGGGATTGAAGCTGCGCCCAATCCCTTCCAAAAAGAGGAGCATCATTCATTTTATCGGGCATCTTTCACTTTGGATTTATGTCGCCTTGGTTACCAGGATATCCATCTAGCTGAGCTACCTGCCGAATTGGCAGAATGGATAAAAGCATTACCCGAGGCAAGTCCGACTGATCTGAACGGTATCGATTCTTTTTACGGAGAGGGAGTAGAAGATGCAACTTGGTACCGAGTTGGTAATAACACTAAGGCAGAAGGGGTAGTAGGTATCGTTGAAGATGGTAATAGAGGTAGGGTGACCTTTGTTGTGAGCCCTGAACAACGCAAAATTAGAATCAAACAGCTGTTGGAAGCTATAACAAATGGGTTGATAATCCATTCCAGTACTGAAAACTACGGGGCTGTTCCTGTATTTTTTATCTTGGGTGCACTAAAAGTGCCTGTACCGGTGTTCAATAGCTACGTTAAATTCAAAAACGGATTCATAGATACAAACGTTCTGAATAGTGCAATTAAAAATGAGTATGTAGAAAATGCCTGGTTTTTTGAAGGGGCGTTACCGTTAGATGCTGAAATTACAGATAAAGCTAAGCGATGGTCAGGTGTGGACGATGTGCTGAAAGCCATTGGGTAACGGTGGTGATGAAAGTGTCTGTTGATGTATTAAAACTTGAGATGTCTATGCCTCACGCGCATTTTCGCGTTATACATAGCAGTGAACCACAAAAGACGTATCCAGTACCTCCGTATTCAACAATGATTGGTTTTTTATCTAACGTTCTGGGAGATCAGGAGCAAATTAAGGTAATGCTGGAGGGTGACCTAGTTTTAGGGATATTGTCTAAATATGATTACATTACTCGTGAATATACTTGGTTACGTAACTTGCTTCGCAAAGCACATATAGGCCGGCATGGCTCATTGAATAACCGGGATCGGCAAGAGGTAGTAGAACATATTGGAGGTCAAAGCCCGGTTAGCCTGGAAGTACTCAACGATCTTTATTTGGCATTGTACGTTTACCATTCGGATACTACTGTACTTAAGACACTTCAGCAAAATATTGATGCTCCAGAGAAATGGTTTAACCACCTTCATTTGGGACGAGCGGAAGACTGGGTCATGGTTAATTCAGCTTCGATGATCTCTTTACCTGTTTCCAATAGAACTACTGACTTGCGCAACTCAAATAGCTATTTTCAATGGATGCCAGAGCCGACTTCGGCTTTTGGGACAGGTAGCTATGTGGACGAAAAACATTATAGAGAGCTCTACCAGAAGGCCCAAGGTCCTGCTATGCTTATTACTTCGCTATACAAGCGGGTAAGGGTTCCTTACCAGGGGAAAGAAGGCGGGGTAATCCGCAATTTTCAGCATGTGCCTGTCCGGTTATTCTGTTCTCCAATTCCGTTTTTAAGTAATTTTACATTGCCAGCTGTTTTTGTAGACCCAGAGTTAAGTACACCAATTTATATGGCTAATATTGTGGTTAACGATGGTTCTGGGAGAGGAGGTGTTGACCATGCAAAATGAATTTTGGGCCAAAAGCAGTGGCACCTCTTTAGTCGAACATACGAATGATGTGCTACAGGCAGTGGATATATTACGTAAAAAGAAACAAGTAGATATCCATGATGACTGGTGGTTAGCACTGCAATATGCCGCACTATTACATGATCTTGGGAAAATTGACCCTACTTTTCAGGCAATGCTGAAAAAGGTTAAACTTGATTTGCCTGGAATCGATATTCCGCATAGCCTTATTTCTCTTTTTTTGTTTAGACCTGAATTATTTAGTTTTAGCGATCCCCTGATAGCCCAAATAATTGTTTCTTCGGTAGCTTTTCATCACTGGCGTGAAAGTTTTCCGGATCTTTTAATGGGCTCTCGTAGCTACGACATAACTGCTAAAGCAGAAGAATTTGTAGAAAAAGATACTGAGTGGTCGGCTCGATGCCAAAAAGTTGCTAGGCAGTTGGAAGGGTTAGCGAAACGCTATCGGTTGAATGAAAAAATTATCGGAATAAATAAAAGTTTGGTAGAATATCTGCAGTACAACACTTTAGGTGAGGCGGGAGTACTGGTACCACCGTATACCCTGGCCTTTCTACCCGAAAGCATCAGAGGTGGTAATGGAAAAACTGAAAAGGAGAGATTCCGTATATTTGTAGCCGGGAACTTGATGCGGGCAGATCATTTTGCTTCCCTGGTTGAGGAAAGTGGTGGCTTGTTAGAAATTAAAGATATTGAGCAGGGAGAAGCACTTTCAAATGAAATAATTGACGATAGGCTAAAGGCACTATTTAATAGCAGCAGTTACTGGCAAAAAGAATTCTTTACAGCCAGGCCAGAGTTGCAGGGGGAAAACATGATGTTTGTAGCCCCGACTGGATTTGGCAAGACCGAATTGGCATACCTTTGGGGCGCCGGCATGAAAAACTTTATGTTACTTCCTATGCGGGCGGCAACAAATAAAATCTTCGATCGCACGCAAAGTTTGTACGGAAAGGACCAAGCCGCTTTATTACATGGAGACGCTGGTCTGGAACTGTTTATTAGAAGTCAGAAAAATAGTGTTCAAGAGACCGAGGGTGAGCGGCGTAAAGCTATGGATTTGGCCCGCCACCTGGCTAAACCGTATATAGTGGCAACTGCTGATCAGATTGTACCAAGCGCTTTAAGGCATCCTGGGTACGAACGCATTTTTTCTACCCTAATGGATGGTGCATTGATTATCGATGAGGTGCAAGCCTATGATCCACAGGCGGCTGCTATAGTTACTCACTTAATACAGCAAAACATTTTTCTTGGAGGCAAGACTCTATTAATGACGGCTACATTGCCTCCGTTCATACGGAAACAGATTGCTCAAAGGGCGGGACTGGGGGAAGAGCAGCTAGTAAATCTGCTTGAGTTACCGGGTTTTGAGAAAATAGCAGTTTCTGCCCGGCACCGACTCCAATTTTTAACTCATGACGGTAGTTACGACACGGTTACAGATAAAGTGGTAGAGGCTGCTGCATCGGGTCAAAAGGTACTGGTTATTATGAATACAGTACTTGCGGCCTGCACTATTTATGAACAGATCAATCTTGAATTACAGAATAGAAATTTGCAAATTAAGAATATGTTACTCCACTCTCGTTTTACTACGGCACGGCGTAAAGAGTTGGAAACATTGGCGGTAGACAAATATATGCCAAATAAAGCTGAAAGAGACTCATCTTCGTGTATAGTTGTTTCGACGCAGATAGTAGAAGCATCACTCGATATTGATGCTGATATTATGTTTACCGAACCGGCACCAGCAGATAGCCTGGTACAGAGGATGGGTCGTGTTTACCGGCGATACGCCCGTAGTGAAGGGCTAAATGCACCAGAAAATGCTAATGTGGTTATTATCGTGGAAGGTAAAACCGTTACGAGCAACAAGAGAAAATCTAAAGGGGAGAAGGATAAAGATGCTAGGTTGGGCTCGGGTGTAGGAACGGTTTATGATCGAGACTTGACTGCTATTTCTCTGGTGGTATTAGCCAATGGATTTGAGAAACAGTCAATAGATGAAGCAAAATTGCCGATACTGGATGAAAGCCCCTGGGAATCTTGTTTCCGTAAATGGAAAGGACGAGACACTAAGAACATAAATGAGGCACTTTATAATATCATAAGTCGACTAGGTGAAAAGAGCTTATTGATTAATGAAAAACAAAAAACAGAGTGGGTGGAACAGACCTATGCCCTCCTTGACAAAGCAAATGATCGAGAATTTCCCTTAAATTTGGGTGGGTATATTCAAAAATATCGAGATGTTTTAGAAATTCTTGACCACGGTTATTGTTCTGATAAAAGGCAAGATGCGATGAGACTTTTTAGGAATGTAAATGACATAACCGGGATTCCCCAGGTAATGGTTAAGGATTTTTACAGTGAAGTTTGTCAATGGATTAAAAATAATTATCCTAGACTAAACTATGCAGAATTGGCTACGATCATCCTACCCAAATATGTGGTAACATGTCCATACCGCTCAGTAACCAAAGAAGCCATAACAAATTATCATGAGTTGGAACTAAATCAAATCATCCCTTTAAATTTAACTTTCGATGAACAGATATTAATAAATGATAAACTTGAGCGTTGGTTGTCTGGATTGGTTGTACTAGAGTTGCCGTATGATCCGGAAAAGGGGCTGAACTATTTTGCCTCATGATGAGGCCATTTCTCTTGAGCAACTAGGTATTACTGGAACCATGGTCGCTTACTATTTTATTTGCCAGCGAAAACTATGGTTGTTTTCAAAGGGGCTTAACCTGGAAAACATATCAGGAAACGTTGATGTGATAAAGGGTAAAATCCTGCATGAAAGTCGATTTAAACGGGAAACCCATAAAGAGTTTGCGTTTGATACAGTAAAGATTGACTTTTTGCGTTTTGGAGAACAAGTTTTTGTGCATGAAGTAAAAAAAAGCAAGAAGTTTGAAAAGGCGCATGTATGGCAGCTAAAATATTATATATATCTACTGCGGGGACAGGGAGTAAATTGTTCCTCTGGAGTTATTCATTATCCTGCTAGCATGAGAAAAGTTGAAGTAACATGGGAGGATGATGACAACCTGTGTATGGAGCATGCATTAAAGAGTATCAACCAGGTTGTAGAGGAACCTGTCCCCCCAGCGGTGCTTAACAAAAAGATGTGTTCCCGCTGTGCCTATTTTGACTTTTGCTATTCATAGGGGTGGATAAGCGTTAGCCGGACTTATTATATTTTTTCATCGGGGCAGCTCCGTCGGAAAGATAATACTTTAGCATTGGAACTTGCTGAAGAAAGACGTATGATCCCAATTGAAGACGTCGATCATATCTACTGTTTTGCACCATTGGATTTCAATAGCCAGCTGTTGGAGTTTTTAAGTCAAAAACAAGTATGTCTCCATTTGTTCAATTATTATGGTCATTATTCAGGAAGCTTTATACCACGGGAAGCACAGCTATCAGGTTTCTTGGTGGTGAAACAGGTAGAATATTACTTGGATGCTGATAAACGTCTGCAATTGGCTCGAATTATTGTTCAGGGTTCTATTCACAATATACGCCGTAATCTTGAAAAAAGGGAAGAATACAAGGAGACTTGTAACCAGCTGGATAATCTAAGAAAGACTCTAAGTAACACAGCTACCATTGAGGAGGTTATGAGTGTAGAAGCCCATGCTCGTAAGGTCTATTACACCGAATGGTCTAATATTACTGGATGGGAGTTTAACAAAAGAAGCAAGAGGCCCCCTTTAAATGCGTTAAATGCTTTAATTTCATTCGGTAATGCCATGACTTATACCTCCGTATTAAAAGAAATTCATCGTACTGCTCTTAATCCAACAATAAGTTACTTGCATGAACCATCCGAACGTCGTTATTCGCTGGCGTTGGACATAGCTGAAATATTTAAGCCCGTATTTGTAGATCGGTTAATATTTAGACTTATTAATACGAGCAAATTAAAACAACAGCATTTTGACGTTAATGTTAACTATACATATTTAACAGAATCGGGTCGTAAAATTTTCGTTAGTGAATTTGAAAAAGAAATGGAAAAGACTATTTTACATCGAAATCTCAAGCGCAATGTCCGATACAAAAGTCTAATACGATTAGATCTATACAAGCTGATAAAACATTTGTTGGAAGAAAAAACTTATAGCCCTATGAAGGTGTGGTGGTAGCATCCGGGTTATTGTTATCTATGATATTAATACTGTAGATAATGGTGGAGCGTATCGGCTGGTTAAAATAATGAAAACATGCCGAAAATATTTAACGCATGTTCAATATTCGGTATTTGAAGGCGATATTACGGAAGGACAGTTAGCACTTTTAAGAAGTGAGCTTCTGGGGTTGGTTAATGAAGAAAAGGATTTCGTTATTATATATAGTCTACCTGATGGTGTTAAGTTAAATCGTGATATTATTACCAATACTTCTGACCCTACGGATAATATTCTTTAGTAAATGCAGAACTGGAGGTTTGACGCAGATCAACAATTTCGAAACGCTAAGAATCCTGTAATATCAACATTTTTGATTGCGGGTTACAATCGTCCATAGAGGAATCTGAACAATATTTGGAGGATCCGTTCAACCGCAACAAAAAGAAGGTGCTAAAAATGGCTGGCTTGCAAATTAAAAAAGTCCTGCGGGAAACGAGGTGATGCCGATGTGATGTTAAAAGAAATAGGCACATACCTTCAGTCTCAGGGGATAGGAACCCTTGGGGCTGATATATTCCTGGGCCTGATGCCGGACAAGCCGGATAACTGCATTGCTCTTTTTGAGTACGCCGGCAGTCCTCCCGACTTGCACTGGCCCGGTGAATATCCAGGCTTACAGGTGCGGGTCCGGGATAAAAGTTACCCGGCTGGCAAAGCGAAGATTGAG
>JAAZPQ010000005.1 GCA_012797175.1 Bacillota bacterium | reverse complement strand
TATGGCTAAAATCAGACAAACGCTTGACGGTAATACCGCAGCTGCCCATATTGCCTATGCCTTAAGCGATGTAGCCGTAATTTATCCAATTACCCCGTCTTCAACCATGGCTGAAATTTGTGATGAATGGTCTGCATACGGGCGAAAGAATATTTTCGGTCAGCCTTTGCGCGTCTCAACGATGCAATCTGAAGGCGGAGCCGCCGGAGCAGTGCACGGCTCGCTGGTCACCGGCGCACTGGCGACTACCTTTACCGCTTCACAGGGGCTGCTTTTGATGATCCCCAATATGTACAAGATATCCGGAGAACTATTACCGGCAGTCTTTCATGTATCAGCCCGCTCTCTCTCCACGCATGCTCTCTCTATTTTCGGAGATCATTCTGATGTGATGGCCGCCCGTCAAACCGGTTTCGCTCTGCTGGCTTCGGCCTCAGTGCAGGAGGTCATGGATCTGGCCCTGGTAGCCCATCTAAGCGCGATTAAATCACGCGTTCCCTTCTTGCACTTTTTTGACGGTTTCCGCACTTCGCATGAAATGCAAAAGATAGAGATTATTGATTATAAAGAGATCAAAAAGCTGGTTGACTGGGAAGCGGTGACCGCTTTTCGGGAGCGCGCGCTCAATCCTGAGCGCCCTCACCAGCGGGGCATCGCCCAGAATCCCGATACTCATTTCCAAAACCGCGAGGCGGCAAACCCTTACTACCTGGCGGTGCCGGAAATAGTTTCTGAAACGATGGCCCGGGTTTCTGCTCTCACCGGCCGCCATTATCGGCTCTTTGATTATGTGGGCGCAGCCGATGCTGAAGATGTGATCGTCTGCATGGGCTCAGCTTCGGATACTGTTGAAGAGACGATCAATTATCTTTCCACGAAAGGGGAAAAGGTAGGCCTGGTCAAGGTCCGCCTCTACCGCCCCTTCTCCAGGGAGCATTTTCTGGCAGCGCTTCCCCCAACCTGTCGGCGTATCGCCGTACTTGACCGGACCAAGGAGCCAGGTGCACCGGGGGAACCGCTCTACCAGGATGTCTGCACCGCTCTGATGGAGGCGCATCAAACACCACAGGTTGTCGGCGGTCGCTACGGTCTCAGTTCCAAAGAGTTTACCCCTTCTATGGTCAAGGCTGTCTACGATAACCTCCGGGCGTCACGGCCGAAAAACCATTTCACCGTGGGTATCACCGACGATGTTACGCACAGCTCCCTGGAAATTAGAGAAAAGATCCACACTGCTCCCGCCGGGACCAGTTGCTGCAAATTTTTCGGGCTTGGCTCCGACGGAACAGTCAGCGCAAATCAGAACAGTATTGCAATCATCGGCGACAATACTGACTTTTATGTCCAGGCCTACTTTGTTTATGACTCCAAGAAGTCGGGTGGCATTACGATATCTCACCTTCGCTTCGGACCGCAGCCGCTCCAGTCGCCCTACCAGGTTGAGCAGCCTGATTTTGTAGCCTGCCATAATCCTTCATATGTGACCCGCTATGATCTTTTGGAAGGAATCAAAGAAGGTGGGATCTTTCTACTGAACTCGCCCTGGAGCCTTGAAGAGATGGAATCGCGTCTTCCGGCAGCGATGAAGCGGGTAATTGCCCGGAAAAAGCTAAAATTCTATAATATTGATGCGCTAAAGATTGCCTCGGAAGTTGGTCTTGGCGGTAGAATCAACGTAATCATGCAGGCAGCTTTTTTTAAAACTACCGAGGTGATCGAGCCTGCCCTGGCCTTTGCTGAAATGGAGAAGATGATCGAGAGGTCATACGGCAAAAAGGGCCCCAAAGTGGTGCAAAAGAATATTACCGCGTTGAACATGACCCTCTCGGTACTGGAACAGGTTCGCTACCCGGAAAGCTGGATCGATGCAGACAGCGGAGCTCGCTATATTCCCGAAGAGGCGCCGCAATATGTCCGCAAAGTGGTCTACCCGATGCTGGCACTGCAAGGCGACCGGCTGCCGGTCAGTGCCTTTCAACCGGACGGGGTTGTTCCCCTGGGAACGACTCGCTATGAGAAACGCGGCATCGCCGTGAAAGTGCCGGTTTGGATACCGGATCTCTGTACGCAATGCAACCATTGCTCCTTCGTCTGTCCCCATGCAGCGATCCGTCCCTACCTGGCCGGGGAAGCCGATCTGAAAGGAGCACCGGAAACTTTTACCACAATCAAGGCCAACGGCAAGAATTCAAACGGGCTGCGCTACCGCATCCAGATCTCGCCCCGCGACTGCACCGGCTGTGGTAACTGCGTTGATACCTGCCGGGCCAAGAAGAAGGCGCTGGAGATGAAGCCGCTTGACCAGGTTGCCCATACCGAAGAGGCCCACTTTCGTTTTGCCGAGAGCTTGCCCGAATATGAACCTGGACTTTCGAAGAGCACCGTGCGCGGCAGCCAGTTTAACCAGCCGCTGTTTGAGTATTCCGGAGCCTGTTCCGGCTGCGGTCAGACCCCGTACTTGAAACTGCTTACACAGCTTTTCGGCAACCGGATGCTTATCGCCAATGCTACCGGCTGCTCATCAATTTACGGCAGCAATGCCCCGACGACTCCTTACTGTACCGATCGCCGGGGACGCGGACCAGCCTGGGCCAGCTCCCTCTTTGAGGATAACGCGGAATATGGTTACGGATATTACCTGGCGGTTAAGCAGCTGCGGCAGAAGCTGACCGAGTTAATTGAAGAGGCGCTCTCTCTTAACCTGTCGGCACCGTTACGCGAAGCCTTTAACCACTGGCTTGAGATTAAAGAAGAAGGCGAACCTTCGCTGAAGGCTGCCGATCGGATTAAAGCGCTACTGGAAGCCGAAATAAATCGGGCTACAGGTAAGGAACGAAATCTGCTGCAACAGATTGACCGGCACAAAGACCTACTGGCCAAGCGCTCAATCTGGATTATCGGCGGAGACGGCTGGGCATACGATATTGGCTTTGGCGGACTGGACCATGTCATCTCCACCGGGGCCGATGTTAACCTGCTGGTTCTCGATACCGAGGTTTACTCCAACACCGGTGGACAGTCGTCGAAGGCCACGCCAACCGCGGCGGTAGCCAAGTTTGCCGCTGCGGGCAAGAAGACGCAGAAAAAAGATCTCGGAGCAATGG
Organism: Bacillota bacterium; assembly: GCA_012797175.1. Classification (GTDB taxonomy): domain Bacteria; phylum Bacillota; class Dethiobacteria; order DTU022; family DTU022; genus JAAZPQ01. The sequence continues at coordinate 227 of JAAZPQ010000005.1, read as the reverse complement.
CCATGACCTACGGTTATGTCTATGTGGCTTCTGTAGCCATGGGGGCTAACAGCTCGCAATTACTCAAAGCGCTTACCGAAGCCGAGGCCTATCCGGGGCCCTCTTTAATAATTGCCTATGCTCCCTGTATTTCGCACGGGATCAACATGGGCCGCAGCCAACGTGAAGAGAAACTAGCCGTTGAAGCCGGCTACTGGCCGCTCTACCGCTTCAACCCGCTGCTGGCC
>JAAZPQ010000037.1 GCA_012797175.1 Bacillota bacterium | reverse complement strand
GGATAATCATCGCGCCCAAAGCCGCGTTCCCGTTCCAGCCGCCGCATCAAGTCTTCATCTGGCATGGATTCTATAACCAGCTGGAGACGTTCTAAATCGCCCAATCCTTCAATTTCGTCCCACCCAAAAAGCCTTTGTTGTAAAGTCTAAAGACGGGATTTATCCTTGTCACTTAAATATCACTTTAACCTTTTAGAATAAGGTTAAGTCTTGGTGAAAAGGAGAAGAGCATATGGAAATATTACGAACCGAAAATCTTTCAAAGGTCTACCACGGCGCACATGAGGTACAGGCCTTAAATGAGGTCAACCTCAGTGTTGAAAAAGGTAGCCTGCTGGCAATTATGGGTGATAGCGGCACAGGTAAGTCCACTCTTTTGCATATTCTAGGTGGAGTTGACTATCCGACAAGTGGACGTGTTTTTATTCAAGGAACAGACATTACAAAACTTTCCGAAAGCCAGATGAGCGTATTTCGCAGGCGAAACATTGGCATCATATACCAGTTTTTCAACTTAATCCCGAACATTAACGTGCGCAAGAACATATGTCTGCCCTTGCTCTTGGACCGGCGCGTACCGGATGAAAATTATTTTCAAGAAGTCATCCAAACGCTCGGCATCGCCGATAAGCAAAAACGATTTCCCAATGAGCTTTCCGGAGGCGAACAGCAACGCGTCGCTATCGCCAGGAGTCTGATCGGCCGCCCCGCTGTTATTTTGGCCGATGAACCTACTGGGAATCTTGACCGCCGGAACACCGAAGAGATTGTTTCGCTCTTTAAACTTGTCAACAAGAGTTTCAAAGCCACCATTATTCTCATAACTCATAACGAGAAGGTTGCTCTCGCCTGTGAGAAAGTCTACACCATGGTTGATGGCCGGCTCTATGAGGGGGGCAGAAGATGAGCATTATCAGAGAACTGGCACGCGATTCTGTTAAAACAGATCGGCAGGGCTCATTCGCTGTTAGCGTCTCGATTTTCATTGCTGTTTTACTGGTCGGCTTCTTCCTGATTGTTTTCAGCCTAATCGACTATGGTCAAGTGGCCTACATGACAGAGACCACGGGAGGCTACTCAGCCGAACTCATTGCCAGAGGCGCTGAAGACATGGCAGAACTGAAAAAGGATCACCGGGTGAAGCGTCTATCGATAATTTCAAGAGAAGTACTGGAAGACGATTCCCTGAATCGTCCCAAAAACGAGATCAATTATCTCGATGCTTATCTATACGATTACAAATGGGTTGAGCTGGTATCTGGCAGGTATCCGGAAAATGCCGGTGAACTCTTGGTTTCAGAGCTCTTCTTGATCGAAAACCCCAGTTTCAAAATTGGCTCTGATATCACCATCGCGGATCGACACTTTCATATCTGCGGTTCCTTTAAGGAATATTTGTTTTCTTTTGAAGGTACGTATGCGAGTTTTGGCTGGATTGACAGCGCAAAAACAGAAGTTTTGGGGCCTGTGGATATTTGCATCTGGCTCGAGAATGAAAGAGCTGCCTATAAGCAGATCCCCGACCTGGTGGAGAAACTGGGGCTTGACCCTGTCAAGCTCGAAAAGGATGGCGGACTCATCTATAATACGGCCTATTTGGAAAGCAAGATGATCTTTCCCGGCGGGATTTTCAAACCATCAATGGATGTGGTAGAAAACATGTTGCTTCGCGGTTCAGTTCTTTTCTGTATAGTCATCTTTTTTGTCATGGTCATCTACAATGCCTACACTGTTTGGAATGATCGTGATATGAAACATATTGGCTTGTTGAAAAGCTCCGGCATGAGCGGGAGGCAGGTCAAACGGTATGTGGTTTACAAGGCCCTAAATCTTTCGCTGTGGCCTATATTGCTCGGTATCATTGCCTCGTATCTATTGACTCTTTTGCTGTTTTACTTGTTTGAAATGACACAGGCACAATATCACACCGGATATACTCCCACCGATATTCTTAGAACCCCTCTTGCCCCTCTGGCGAGAGCTGCCTTACCAATCCTATGTTTAGCGTTATTTACTGTTTACCTTGCATCACTGAAGCCAGCCAAGAAAAGCAGCAAGCTCTCTGTTGTGAGCGCAATCAAGAATCTGGACCCCGAGCGCAACCTGAAACTGAAAGACATACGCTACACATCCAACATAGAGCGCAGCCTGGCCAGAGAGTACAGTAGCAGTTACAGCAAGACTTATCGTGGCATGAGCATCGCTTTGGCGGTAGCTTGTATGATTTGTTCAATGGTGCTTGTTGACAGAAGTTTCGATCATCTAAATCGACAATATAATACTTATGAGAGCCCCTACAATATAAACGCGGTCTTTGCCTCGCTGGACAATGCCAATACTGATATGATGGCACGGCTCAGACAGATCGACGGCATTAATCAATTGGTCCTCTATCGAGAAAATTTGAGTTTCAGGTTTTACGAAAGCGATAACCCTGATTTCCTCAGTGAGGAAAAATGCAGTGCACGGGCAAAGCTGGAAGAGGATAAAAAAGCATTCGATGCCCCGATTAACCTGTATGGCATTGATGATGCAATGTGGACTCGCTACTGTAATGAACATGGGCTTCAGACCTGCTGTCAGGGGTTAAAGGAGCGAGCGCAAGTTTACTTGCTCGACAGGACTGTGGAAGACCCGGGGAGGCCCTATTTGCG
>JAAZPQ010000193.1 GCA_012797175.1 Bacillota bacterium | reverse complement strand
TAAATTTGTCTCTGAACCAAAAATTCTGCGCTTCTTTTTTGGCCGGCTGGAGGCTCTCTCGGATTGGCAGACTAAGCTTGTGAAGAAGTTTAAAGAAGATATCGGCGATAGCCTGTAGAGCCTGGCACCTGGAAAACTAGTGCGGTTGCACTTTAAATCGACTCTTTTCTTGACAAAACAGGCGAATTTATGTTAAAATTTAATAAACAGAAAGCGTAAGGTGGTATTCTTGTGTCTAAAGACGTTCTTCTTGAGATCCGTAAAAGACTTGAACCTCATGTCGGGGAAAAAATAAGGTTGAAGGCCAATCGCGGGCGGCGAAGAACCTTTGAAAAAGAGGGCATTCTAGAAAGTACCTATCCTTCCATTTTTGTGGTCAGGATCGACGAGCCCAATTATTTTCAAAGAGTTTCTTTCACTTATGCCGATGTCCTTACAGAAACGGTTGAGCTAAGCTTTGGTGAAGAGAAAAGGCGCCGCTCTGCCGGTCTGTAACCGCCCGTCCAGCCAAATATTAACATAACCGGAACCGGAACACAAGCCGGTGACGGTTTTTTTGTTAAATAAATCACATTGATCACAGCCTCTCCATTAATCAGATCGTTTAAAAAAAGCATAATCTCACAGACTAGGAATGCCGTCAAAATTTAATTATTTAAAAAGGAGTTGATGCTTTTGGCACGGCGTCGCCCGGTGATGTCTGAGGAACTCAAGTATGAGCTCGCTGCTGAACTGGGAGTGCTGGATCTGGTTCGCCGTGAAGGATGGGGCAGTGTCAGTTCCCGCCAGTGCGGCAACCTGGTCACAAAGGCAATTGAACGGGCCGAGCGCTCACTCCGGAATAAATCATAAGACGGCAGGTATGCCCGGTTAACCGGGCATACTTTTTTTTAAAAAAGGATTAGGCTTTTCATTGTGGAATACTTTTTTTGATCAAAATTATTAATAATGGGAGGTTTCAGATGGAGGCCCTATTAGTTATCGACATGTTAAATGATTTTATCAAACCGCAGGGGGCGCTCTATATCGGTCCGGCGGCAGAGACGGTAGTTCCGGCAGTCCGCTCAAGAGTAGATCTATTCCGGAAGAATAAAAAACCGGTTATCTTTATCTGTGACCGCCACCGGAGAGGCGATTCAGAGTTTGCCATGTTCCCGCCCCACTGCCTGGAAGGCGAAACCGGTGGAGAGATCATCGACGAGCTCTCTCCTCGCCCTGAAGAGAGGTTAATCTATAAGCGTCGTTACAGTGCCTTTTTTGGAACTGAGCTTGACTTAACCTTGCGGGAGTATGAAATATCGGAGCTCGAGCTGACCGGGGTAGTCACCAATATTTGTGTCCTTTACACCGCTGCAGATGCGCGAATGCTAAATTATAAGGTTACCGTGAATGCTGAGGCGGTTGCGGGCATCGATGAGCAGAGGCATCGTTTTGCCTTACAGGAGATGGAGGAGACCCTGGGTGTAACCGTGCTCTAAATGTAGGGAGGATTGGCTAGATGGATCTGATTACGCTTGCTGATATCGAGAAAGCTTTATCTAAACCCGCCCGGAGACTCCATTCGGCTTCTCATGAAGAGATAGAAGCAGGTTGGACCAGTGATCTCTATTTTGTCCGCACCAGGGATCTTTTAAATTCTCTGGACTTAGCCCAAACAGAGGTCACCGCAGAGATCTTTACCTCCCGCGACGGTCTTTTTGCCGGGTCCGAAGAGGCGTTCTACCTGCTCCGCGAATCCGGCGTAGAGGTCTGGAGTATTCCTGAAGGAGAAACGATGCAGGCCAGGGAGGTGGTCATGCGCATAAAGGGTCCTTATGGGAATTTCGGAATCTACGAGACACCTCTTTTGGGCATTCTTGCCAGCGCCAGCGGGTGGGCTACCGCGGCCCGTGAATGTAAAGAGGCCGCCGGAAAGCGAGCCCTGCTCTGTTTCGGAGCCCGCCATGTTCACCCGGCGGTGGCGCCGGTAATGGAGCGGGCTGCGGTAATTGGCGGGGCCGATGGCTGCAGCTGTATTTCAGGTGCTTTACTGCTTCAGCGGCAACCTGCCGGGACGGTGCCCCATGCCGCCTTCCTGATTGTCGGTGATTCAGTTAAGCTGGCCCAGGCTTATGATCAGTTTGCACCACCGGAAGAACCGCGAATCATCCTGGTCGATACGTTTAAAGATGAGGCCGAAGAGGCCCTCCGGGTAGCCCGGGCCCTGGAGGATAAACTTTCTGCAATCCGGCTTGATACTCCCTCGGAAAGGGGTGGCGTTACCCCGGCCCTGGTCCGGGAAGTCCGGGCCCGTTTGGATCAGGCTGGCTATACCGGTGTGCAGATTGTCGTTTCCGGAGGGCTTGACCCGGAGAGGATCTCCGGGCTGGCAGAGGCGGGAGCGGATACTTTTGGAGTAGGGAGCTATATCTCCGGGGCACCGGGTATCGATATGACCCTGGACTTAAAAGAGATCGAAGGAGAGCCCATCGCTAAAAGGGGACGCATCCCCGGGTTAACGGAGAACCCCCGCCTGGTGAAGATGACATAAAGCAGAGATAAGTAGATGAACTCAGTCCTGACCATTAAAGCTCCGGCAAAAATCAACCTGGGCCTGACCGTTTTACGGCGGCGCCCGGATGGCTATCATGATCTCTCTTCGGTGATGCAGCAGATTTCACTGGCCGATACGATCCGGTTGGAGCCGCAACGTGAACCGGGTTGCTCTTTTTATTGCTCTGAGCCCTCCCTGGC